>VGEO01000078.1 GCA_016869275.1 Alphaproteobacteria bacterium
GGAAAGTCGTGTAGACGGTGACGTCGGCCATCGCTCGTTCCTGAAACGCCCGGTTCGCAAGACCTATATAGCCTCGCCGCCATCCCTGACAACTCGCGCCACCGTGAGCGCGTCGACCTTCGCCGCGCCGGCACGGCGCAGCGCCCGGGCGCACGCCTCGAGCGTAGCCCCGGTGGTCATGACGTCGTCGACCAGCAGCACACGCGCCCCGGCAAAAAGCGGGCGGACCGCGGCGCGAACGTGGAACGCACCGGCAACGTTACGGGCACGGGCGGCGCGGGAGAGCGAACCCTGCGAGGGCGTCGGGCGCACCCGCACCAGTGTATCGTGCAGCACACGCGCCCGGCCGACCAAGGCGTAGGCCAACAGCGCCGCCTGGTTGTAGCGGCGCGCGAACAACCGCCAGCGGTGGAGCGGCACCGGCACGACCCAGCGCGCCTCGGCCACCAGATCCGGCGCCGCGGCGCGCATCCAGGCGGCGAAGGTGCGGGCGGCTTCGGTGCGATCGCCGTGCTTGAACGCGAGCAGCATCCGGCGCGAAGCCGCGTTGTAGCCGAGCGCGGCGCGGGCGCGATCGTAGGGCGGCGGCACCGCCAAGCACGCGCCGCAATGGGTGCCGGCCACCGCCGGGAGCGGTATGCCGCACCCGGCGCAAAGCGGCGGAGTCAGGAATACGAGCGCCTGGAAACAAGCGACGCAAATGCGGCCGGCGGCATCGACCGCCTCGCCGCACCCCAAGCAGCGCGGCGGCAGCAATTGATCGAGCGCGAGGCGCGCGGCCGACGTGAGCCCACGTTCGACCCAGCGCGCGACAGCGCGGCCGCCGCCGCAGCAGTGGCTTGGCGATGGCGCTTGTGCGATATAGCGACGGTCATGGCTGGCGCTACCGACTCGCTCCTCGTTTTCGATCGGGTCGCCGTCCGGCGCGCCCGCGACCGCGCCGCCGGCCTGGGCGGCGCCGGCTTCCTGTTCGCCGAGATCGCGCTCCGCCTTTGCGACCGCCTGGCTGACGTCAACCGCCGCTTCGCGCTCGCCCTCGACCTCGGCGCTCGCGATGGCGGCTTGGCCGCGCCCGCGCTTGCCGGCGGCCGGATCGATCGCCTGATCGCGGCCGACCTCTCGCCGACAATGCTCCGCCTCGCCCGGCGGGCCGCGCCCGCCGCCCCGGTCGTCGTCGCCGACGAGGAGTTCCTGCCCTTTGCCGGCGACCGGTTCGATCTCGTTCTTTCGGCGCTGCTGTTTCATGCCACCAACGACCTTCCTGGCGCGCTTCTCCAAATCCACCGCATGCTCAAACCCGATGGGCTCTTGCTCGCGGCGATGCTGGGCGGCGACACCCTGACCGAGCTCCGCCAGGCGTTTCTCGCCGCCGACCTCGCCGAGGAGGGCGGCGCCGCCCCCCACGTCGCGCCGTTTGCCGGGGTCGCCGATGCCGGCGCGCTTCTGCAGCGCGCCGGCTTCGCGCTGCCGGTGGTCGACCACGACGTCCTTACCGTTACTTATGAAAACCCGTGGCGGCTGTTGGCCGACCTCCGCGCCATGGCCGAGACCAACGCGCTAACGCACCGGCGCCGGGCGCCGCTTCGGCGGCAGACGCTCGAGCGCATGGTCGGGGCCTACCGGGATCTCGCCGGCCTACCCGACGGGCGGGTGCGCGCGACTTTCGAAGTGATTTACCTGAGCGGTTGGCGCCCGCACCCCTCGCAACAGGCGCCGCTCCGGCCGGGGTCGGCGGCGGCGCGGCTCGCGGACGCGCTCGGTACGGTCGAGCGGCCGGCCGGCGACAAGGCACGGCCCTAGCCGGTTGACCTCGATCAACACTGGCGCTAGGCGATGAGTTAGGGTGCCGGCATTCGGAGAGACGTCATGAATTACGGTTTGGTGATTTTCGTCGTTCTCGCCTTCGCGACCGCGGCCGGGCCGCCGGCGAGCGCGCCGCCGACGTCGCGCCGCCGGTCGCTGCGATCGCCGAGAAGGCGACCAACGAAGACTATGTCCGCGGGCGCATGCTGAGCCCGCACCTGCCGATGCCCGACTTCGCGCTGTCGCGCCGCGACCTCGAGGACCTGCTCGCATATTTCGCGAGCGTGCGCGGCAAGTAGCGCTCCCTTGCGCTTCCCTCCATCCCAGGCGGGCCGCGTCGTTCCGGAAGGGGACACCGCGGCGACCTGCGCTCTGAATGGATGCGCGGTCGGCGTTCGCTGCTCCTAAAGCAGATCGCGGAGGTGCGCGATCAGCGGCTTGTCGGCCGGCGGCATCGGGTAGCGGCCCATCTCGTTCGGTCGTACCCACACCATTGCCTGGCCTTCGCGGCCGCGCACGGTCCCCTGCCAGACCCGGCACACATAGACCGGCATCAGCAGATGGAAGGTTTCGTAGCTGTGCGAGGCGAACGTCAACGGCGCCAGGCAGCTCGCGTGGATGTCGATCCCCAACTCTTCGTGCGCTTCGCGGATGACCGTCTGCTCCGGAAGCTCGCCGGCTTCGACCTTGCCGCCGGGGAACTCCCACAGCCCCGCCATCGATTTACCTGCGGGGCGCTGGGTCAACAGCACGCGGCCGTCGCTATCGATGAGCGCGAGCGCGGCGACGAGCACCAGCGGGCGCGGCACCGGCCCGCTCACGCGCGGGCCCCGGCAGGGCGGGTCAGTTCGTACCAGACGACCGCGCGGCGAACGCCCCGCGCCGGGGCAAGCTCGACCGTCTCGCGGCCGCGGACGAACCCGCACTTTTCGAGCACGCGATGCGAGGCGCGGTTGGCGAGGACGGCGCGCGCCACCAACCGACCGAGGCCGAGCGCTCCGAACGCATGGTCGATCAGCGTCGCGAGCGCCTCGCTGGCGTAGCCCTGATTCCAATACGGCCGCCCGATCCAGTATCCGACTTCGGGAGCGCCGTCGGTCTCGGTGAGGCCGATCGCGCCGATGAACGTTCCGCGCGTTTTGAGCTCGATCGCGAAGGGCCGGTGCGCCGTGTCGGGCGCGTGCGCCGCTGCGACCCACGCTTCCCCGTCGGCCTGGGTGTAGGGATGCGGCATTCGCACCGTGTACTTGACGACCTCCCATTCGCCGGCGAGCGCCATCAGCGCGCCGACGTCGTCCGGGGTCGGCGGGCGGAGCCTGAGCCGCGCCGATTCGAGCCGACGCTCCGGGTATGCGGGCATGGCGCCGCCGTCATGTCTTGTAGGACGCGTTGATGTCGATGTAGCCGTGGGTGAGGTCGCAGGTCCACACCGTGGCGCGGCCGCGCCCGACCGCGACGTCGACCTCGATCGCGACCTCGCGCCCTTTCAAGTACCGCGCGACCTTGGCGTCGGAATAGCCTTTGACGATCTCGCCCTTGCGCGCGATCGGCCTGCCGCCCATCGCGATCGAGAGCTTGGCGATGTTGGCGGGCTCGCCGGCCTTGCCGACCGCCATGACGACCCGGCCCCAGTTGGGGTCGCCGCCGGCAATCGCGGTCTTGACCAGCGGCGAGTTCGCGATCGTCATGCCGATCCGGCGCGCCGAGACGTCGTCAGTGGCGCCGCTCACGGTAACAGCGATGAACTTCTGCGCGCCCTCGCCGTCCCTGACGATCTGATGGGCCAAGTCGCGCATCACGCCTTCGAGCTTGGCGCGGAAATCGGCGAGGAGCGGTGCCGCGGCGGACGCCACGCGCGGGTGCCGGACCGCGCCGGTCGCGAACACCAGGACGGTATCGCTGGTCGAGGTGTCGGAATCGACCGTGATCGCGTTGAAGGTGCGGTCGGCCATCGCCGCCACCATGCGCTGCAGCGCTTTCGGCGGAATCGCGGCATCGGTGAAGACGAAGGACAGCATCGTCGCCATGTTGGGCGCGATCATGCCCGAGCCCTTGGCGATGCCGGCGATGTTGACGCGCGCGTTGCCGATGCGGGCGGTGGCGCCGGCGGCTTTGGCAAACGTGTCGGTGGTGCGGATCGCCTCCGCCGCCGTCCGCCACGCGCCGGGTTCGAGCGCGGCGAACAACCCGGGTAGCGCCTTCGTGATCTTGGTCGAATCGGGCGGTTCGCCGATGACGCCGGTCGAGGCCACGAACACCTCATCGGGCCGGCAGCCGACGAGCGCGGCCGCGGTCGCGGCGGTCGCCCGCACGGTGGCGACGCCGCGCTTACCGGTAAAGGTGTTCGAGTTCCCCGAGTTCACCACCAGCGCCCGCGCGCGGCCCTGCTTGATTCCGGACTGGCACCACTTGACCGGCGCCGAGGCCGATTTCGAGGTCGTCACCACGCCGCCGACGGCGGTGCCTTCGGGCATCACCGCGAGCAGGAGATCGGTGCGGCCGACATAGCGGATGCCGGCCGCGGTCGTCGCCAGGCGCACGCCGTGGACCGGCGCGAGTGTCGGAAAGCGTTTCGGCGCGAGCGGCGAGGGCTTGAGCGAGGGCATGGGCGGACCGGCGGCGAAAAGGGGCAAAAGCGGCGCGGATCGTATACGCCTCGCGCGCTCGTGAACAGGCAGCCGGCGTTGACAGCGGCAGGGGGCCACCATATGTCTCCTGCGACGGACGGCCCATTCGACCCTCAACCGCCCAAGGATTCGCCTCGATGCTGGGTAACTTGGCCAAGCGCCTGTTCGGCACGGCCAATGACCGCGTGCTCAAGCGGCTCGAAAAGAACGTGGCGCGAATCAATGCGCTCGAGCCCGCGATGCAGGCGCTCGCCGACGATGCGTTCCCGGCCAAGACCGCCGAGTTCAAGCAGCGGCTCGCGGACGGCGCGCCGCTCGACGACCTGTTGCCCGAAGCGTTCGCGGTCGTGCGCGAGGCCGCGCGCCGCACCTTGGGCGAACGCCCGTTCGACGTCCAGCTGTTGGGCGGCATGGTCTTGCACGAGGGCAAGATCGCCGAAATGAAGACCGGCGAAGGCAAGACGCTGGTCGCGACCATGCCCGCTTACTTGAACGCGCTCGGCGGCGACGGGGTCCACGTCGTCACCGTCAACGACTACCTCGCCAAGCGCGACGCCGGCTGGATGGGCCGGGTCTACGGCTTCCTCGGCCTCGAGGTCGGCTGCATCGTCCACGGCTTGACCGACGAGGAGCGCCGCGCCGCCTACGCCGCCGACATCACCTACGGCACCAACAACGAGTACGGCTTCGACTATCTGCGCGACAACATGAAGTTCGAGTTTGCGTCGATGGTGCAGCGCGGCTTCAATTTCGCGATCGTCGACGAAGTCGATTCGATCCTGATCGACGAAGCGCGCACGCCGCTGATCATTTCGGGTGCCGCCGAAAGCAGCTCGGATCTCTATCGCGTCATCAACGTCCACATCCCCAAGCTCGGGGCTGACGACTTCGAAAAGGACGAGAAAGCGCGCACCGTCGCGCTCACCGACAAGGGCGTCGAGCACGTCGAGGCGTTGTTGCGCGAAGCCGAGATGCTCAAGGGCGACCACCTCTACGACATCCAGAACGTCACCATCCTCCACTACGTCAATCAGGCGCTTCGCGCCCACAAGCTGTTCGCGCGCGACGTCGACTACATCGTCAAAGACGATCGCGTCATCATCATCGACGAATTCACCGGCCGCATGATGGAAGGCCGCCGCTACTCGGACGGTCTGCACCAGGCGCTCGAAGCCAAGGAAGGCGTCACCGTCCAGCAGGAGAACCAGACGCTGGCGACCATCACCTTCCAGAACTATTTCCGTGGCTACGCAAAGCTCGCCGGCATGACCGGCACCGCCGCGACCGAAGCCGCCGAGTTCGCCGACATCTACAAGCTCGACGTGGTCGAGATTCCGACCAACCTGCCGATGATCCGCAAGGACCAGGACGACGAGGTCTATCGCACCGGCAAGGAGAAGTTCGACGCGGTCGTTCAGCTGATCGAGGACTGCCACGCCCGCGGCCAGCCGGCGCTGGTCGGCACCGTCAGCATCGAGAAGTCGGAGCACCTCTCGGAGTTGTTGAAGAAGAAGAAAGTCCCGCACTCGGTGCTGAACGCCCGCTACCACGAGCAGGAAGCGGCGATCATCGCCCAGGCCGGCCGCTTCGGCGCCGTCACCATCGCTACCAACATGGCCGGCCGCGGCACCGACATCCAATTGGGCGGCAACCGCGAGATGCGGGCGCGCCAGGAAACGCCGGCCGACGCCACCCCCGAACAGCGCACCGTGGTGGTCGAGCGCATCGCCGCCGAAGTCGCGACCGAGAAGAAGAAGGTGCTCGAGGCCGGCGGGCTTTATGTGATCGGCACCGAGCGCCACGAAAGCCGCCGCATCGACAACCAGCTCCGCGGCCGCTCCGGCCGCCAGGGCGATCCCGGCGGCTCCAAGTTCTTCGTCTCGCTCGAGGACGACCTGATGCGCATCTTCGGTTCCGAGCGCATGGACGGCGTGCTCCGCCGCTTGGGCCTGCAGGAAGGCGAAGCGATCATCCACTCGTGGATCAACAAGGCGCTGGAAAAGGCGCAGCAGAAGGTCGAGGCGCGCAACTTCGACATCCGCAAGAACCTGCTCCGCTTCGACGACGTCATGAACGACCAGCGCAAGGTCATCTACGACCAGCGCAAGGAGATCATGAGCGCGACCGACGTCTCGGACACGATCAAGGACATGCGCGCCGAGGTGATCGCCAACTTGGTCGCCAAGTTCGTGCCCGAGCAGGCCTATGCCGAGCAGTGGAACCTCGACAGCCTCGAAGTCGAGATTGCCCGCATCTTCCACCTCGACCTGCCGATCGCGCAGTGGGGCAAGGAAGAAGGCATCGCCGATCAGGAGATTCGCGAGCGCATCGAAAGCGCGGTCGAGCGCCGGATGGCGGAGAAAGCGGCCAATTACGGCGCCGATCTCTGGCGCATGGTCGAGAAAAGCCTGCTGCTGCAGATCCTCGACCAGCAGTGGAAGGAGCACCTGCTCAACCTCGACCACTTGCGCCAAGGCATCGGTCTGCGCGCCTACGCCCAGCGCGACCCGCTGAACGAGTACAAGCGCGAAGCGTTCGATATGTTCGAGACCATGCTCGGCTCGTTGCGCGAGCAGATGACGACGATCCTGGCGCACATCGAGCTGCAGGTCTCGCCGCAGGCCGAGCCGGTGCTGCCCAAGCCGGCCGCGCCGGCGATGCGCGAGGTCCATGCCGACCCGCAAACCGGCGCCAACGAGATAGCCGACGATCAACGCGCGGTCACCACCGCGGTTACCCGCAAGGCCGGCAAGGTCGATCCCGCCGACCCCGCGACCTGGGGCCGGGTATCGCGCAACGCGGCGTGCCCGTGCGGGTCGGGCAAGAAATACAAGCACTGCCACGGCCGCACCGCCTAGGCCGGCGATGATCCGCTTGGCGCGCGTCATCACCCTCGCCGTGCTCGTGGGGGCATCGGCCGGCGCGGGCGCGAACGCCGCCGACAACTGCCTGCCGCCCGCGGTCGCGGCCCAAGCGCAGCGGAGCGAAACCGAGTGCCGGACGCTCGCGATCGGCGACTACCAGCGCACGTACCGGCTGTTCGCGGCCAACCGCGCCGATCGCACGCCGCGCGCGGTGATCCTGGTTCTGCACGGCGGCTCGGGCTCGGGCATCGGCACCGAATGGCTCACCTTGGGTCGTTTCCACGATGTCGGCCGCCGCGAGGGTGCGCTCATCGTCTACCCCGACGGCTTTCGCAATCAGTGGAACGATGGCCGCCGCGACACCGCGATCGAAGCGCACCGACTCGGCATCGACGATGTCGGTTTCCTGACCGCGCTCGTCGATGCGCTGGCGGCCGAGTTCCCGATCGACCCGGGTCGCGTGTTCGCGGCCGGCATCTCGAACGGCGGCATGATGGCGCTCAGGCTCGCCTGCGAGCGGGCCGAGCGATTTGCCGCGATCGCGGTCGTGGGCGCCGCCTTTCCGGTCGATCTCGACTGCGCGCCGCGCCGCGCGGTCGCCGCGATCGTGATCGCCGGCACCGAGGACCCGCTGGTGCCTTACGGCGGCGGCTCGATCCGCGGGCGCCAGCGCGGCACGGTCCAGTCGGTGCAAGCGACGGTCGGGTTCTGGGTCCAGCACAACGAATGCCAGGAGCCGCCGGCGGCGGTCGAGTTCGCCGATCTCGACGCCGACGACGGCACCGAGCTTCTTCACTCGCGCTGGGCGCCGTGCCGCGACGGCGCGACGGTTTCGTTCTATGCCATCAAAGGCGGCGGCCATCTGTGGCCGGGCGGGCGGGTCTATGCCGGCGAGCGCCTGATCGGCCGCGCCTCGCGCGAACTCGACGCGACCACGGCGATCGTCACGTTTTTCTCAGCCCACGCGCGCCCGGGGTCGGCGCGCTAGCCGGCGCGGTGTCGGCCAGCGGATGCTTGGCGATCAAGGTCCGCATCCGCTCCTCGAGCACGTGGGTGTAGATCTCGGTGGTCGCGATATCGGCGTGGCCCAGCATCTGCTGTACCGCGCGAAGATCGGCGCCGTGGGCGAGCAGGTGGCTCGCGAAGGCGTGACGGAGCACGTGCGGCGAAACCTTGGCCGGGCGCAGGCCGGTATCGGCGGCGACCCGTTTGATCAGCTGAAACAGCCGCTGGCGCGTCAAGTGGCCCGAGCGCCCGCGCGACGGGAATAGCCAGGTCGAGGCGCGCGGCGCCGCGGCGGCGTCATCGGGCTTGGGCAGAAAGGCGGCGCGGACGGCGAGATACGCCGCGAGCGAGGCGCGCGCCTCGCTCCCCAACGGGACCATCCGCTCCTTGGCACCCTTGCCGCGGACGATCAGGAACGGCTGTTCGGCGCGGACGGCGGCGAGCGGGAGCGCCACCAATTCCGATGCCCGCAAGCCGGTCGCGTAGAGCAGATCGAGCAGGGCCTTGAGCCGGACGCCCTCGACGCCGGGAACCGCCCGCGCCGCGGCGAGCAAAGCGTCGACTTCGGCCTCGCTCAGTATTTTCGGTAACGGCCGCCGCCGCTTCGGACTGTCGAGCGCGGCGGTCGGATCGTCGGCCCGCCGGCCATCGGCGTAGAGGAAGCGGAAGAACTGGCGGAGCGCCGAGAGCTTGCGCGCGGCGGTCGCCGGCGCGTGGCCGCGCCCCGCGAGCCGCTCGAGGTAGCCGGCGATGAACGCGCGATCGAGGTCGGCGAGCGCGCGCCCACGCCCGGCCGCCAGCGTCGCCACGTCGGTCAAGTCGCGACGGTAGGCATCGAGCGTCGCCCGCGCCGCGCCGCGTTCGGCCGCCATCAATTCGAGAAACGCCTCGAGGTGGCGGTCGACACCCGCGGCGCGGGCCGGTGCGATGCCGCGTCGACGCCTCAAATCAGGTTACGCGCGACCATCGCTTCGAAGGCGATCGCGCGCGCGTCCTGCTCCAGCCCGACCGCGCGCAAGGCGCGGACGATTTCGCCGAGCGCGACCGGATCCGCCAATTCGAGCCCATCGCTGCCGAGCGTCAGCAGCGCGAGCAGAACGGTCGCGCCGACATCCTTGGCGGCGGCCGCGGCCCGCAACCGGGCGATCAGATGCGCCGCGGGCACCAGCGCGGTGTGCGCAAACGGGGCCGCGAACAGCGGTTCCCACGCCGCCGCCGGCACCGCGAGGCCGACCGCTTCGAACAGCGTAAACACCACGAGCGCTTCGCGCTGCTGATCGGACGCCGAGGCTTGAAGTTCCTTGAGCGCGCCCGCCCATAACGCGAGCGGCGCTCCATCCCACTTTTCGGCGAGCTTGGCGTCGCGCACGAACGCCGACGGCAGCAGCTTGAGGATCGCCGCGGCGGAGTCGGGCGAGGCGGCATTGGTGTTCTTCTGCACCATCGCAAACCATTGGCGGCCACGATCGACCTCGCCGGCAAGATAAAGCGCCGGTGCGATCTGGGCCGCAAACCACGCCAGCTCGGGCACCGGCGCGATTGCCTTCATGGCGGGAATATTGACGGTGGCGGCGACCGCGAACAGGTCGCGCTTACGCGCGAGTTTGAACGCAAGCGCCAGCGCCTCGGCGCGGGCGAGCGGGACTTCCTGGATCGATCCGACCTGGAACAAGAGCGCGGCAGCGCGCGACGGCGTCAGCTTCTTGGCGACGTTCGGCGCATCGGCGAGCTCTTCGGGCGTGAAGATGACGCTTTTGTATATTTCGGCCAGCGCCGCCGGCTTGAGCGCGCCGAGCGCGACTGCGCGTTCGGCCGCCACTAGACGCACGTCCAAGTCGGCGCCGACCGAAAGCGCGATCGCTGCCAGCACCGCCGGCGCTGCCCCGCCCAGCGCGTCGGCCGCGAGCTTTTGTTTGGATGCCTGCATCATCGCGAAGTGGAGCGCGGTCAGCCCGACCATCGCCTCGACCTTGGCGTTGCGATCGCCGGCCAGCGCTTTCAGCATCGCCGCATAGGCGGCGTCCTCTTTGTCGCCGGCATCGCGCATGAGCTGGGCCGCAAACGCGGCTTGGGCATGATCGCCGGCCAGCGCCTTGCAGAAACCGAGGCCCTTCAACCAATAGCTCTCGCGCGCGTCGGCCGCGGCCGCGTTCTGAAATTCGCCGCAGGCGTTGCCGGTGTCGCCGGCGAGGAGCAGGCTGTCGACGCGGCTGCGGAGCAGGATGCGGTCGGCGGCTTGCGGCGGCGCCACCTTGAGCAGTTGCTGCACGTCCTCGGCTTCGCCGGCGGCGAACAAGCGTTCGATCCGCAGACTGAGCAGGCTGACCGGTCCGGGCGGACCTTCGGGCACGCGCGCGGTCGAAACCAGGAGCCGGCGGGCGAGCGAGCGCAACGTCGGCGAGTCGGTCGGCAGCGGCAGGCGCGGCAGCAGCGTTTCGACCAGGCCGCGGTTGATGCCGCGCCACATGTCGAGGCCGAAGCCGCCTTCGTTTTCTTCGATCAACCCGATCGCCGAAGGATCGACGGTGCCCAGGCGCTCGACCTGAACGGTTTTGCCGCCCTCGGTCTTGGCCGGTTGCTCGCGGACCGGTTCCTTTGCCGCCGGCTGCTGGATCAGCGGGACCGGCTTGCCGACCTCCGAGCTTTGCGCCCACGCCGGCGTCGACGCGAACGCGGCCAGTGCGACGGCGAGCGCGGCGATGAAGCGCAACGCCGTACGGCGGACGCAGATGGGGTCACTTGGCAAAGCGGTCATTGGCGATCACTTTTTCGACGCGCGCGGTCGGCGGCGGGATATCCCAGGTCGCGAGGAACGCGACGCCGCCGGCGATAACGACCGCGAGCAGCGCGACGACGATGATAAGCGGCTTGGTCATGACTGGGGCAACGGTGCTGGCGTCGAAAGCGGCGGTCGGCACCACCGATTTCAAAGCTATGCTAGACTTCGATTATGGCAATGTTGGGACAGTCTACCGGGTGGTCCGCCGCCTTTCAACGAGGCGCGGGCGGAGCGGCATGACCGCCGCCGGCGAACTCAAGGCGCCGGCGACCAAACCGGTGCTGCGTCGCACCATCGTTCTGGTCGGCCTGATGGGAGCGGGGAAGAGTTCGATCGGACGCCGATTGGCTACCCGACTCCACACCGATTTCGTCGACGCCGACAACGCGATCGAGGAAGCGGCCGGCAGCTCGATTGCCGACATTTTCGCCAAGCACGGCGAGGCCGCGTTTCGCGAGGGCGAACGCAAGGTCGTGGCGCGGCTGCTGGACGGCCCCCCGCACGTGCTGGCGACCGGCGGCGGCGCCTTCATGGACCCGGCGACGCGCGCGCGCGTCCGGGCGAGCGCTTTCTCGATCTGGCTGCGCGCCGACCTCGACGTTCTGCTGCGCCGCGTCCAGCGGCGGAGCGATCGGCCGTTGCTGAAGAACGGCGACCCGCGCGAGATCATGACGCGGCTGATGGCCGAGCGCTATCCGGTCTACGCCGAAGCCGACCTGACCGTCGACACCACCGACGCGCCACACGTGGTCGTCGTTGACGACATCGTGCGGCGGATCGTGGCGCGCGCCGACGCCAACGCCATCGTCCTCGGCCTCAGGGCCGAAGAGGTCGCGACGATCTAACGTGATTCGAGAGCGATGAGCCCTAGTCGCGGGTCGCCCAGCCCTGCCGCCGAGTGCGTCCCGGTCCCGCTCGGACCGCGCAGCTACGACATCGTGATCGGACCCGGGCTGCTCGCGGCTGTGGGCCCGTTGATCGCGCCGCTGCTCAAGCGACCGCGGCTGGTCGTCGTCACCGATCGCACGGTGGCGCGCCACCACCTGCCGACGCTCGCCGCCGCGCTCGACGCCGCCGACATCGAACATCGGGCGATCGTGATCGCACCGGGCGAAAGCACCAAGGACTTCGCCCACCTCGAAGAGCTGACCGGGCTCTTGCTCGACGCCGAGGTCGAGCGCAGCGACTGCGTGCTGGCGCTGGGCGGCGGCGTGGTCGGCGACCTGGCCGGGTTCGCGGCGAGCGTGCTTCGGCGCGGGGTCGACATCGTTCAGGCGCCCACCACCTTGCTCGCGCAGGTCGACAGCGCGATCGGCGGCAAGACCGGCATCAATACGGCGCACGGCAAGAACTTGATTGGCGCCTTCCATCAGCCGCGCCTGGTGCTCGCCGATACCGGCGTGCTCGACACCCTGCCCGCGCGCGAGCTCAAAGCGGGATACGCCGAAATCGTCAAGTACGGCCTGCTCGGCGATCGCCCGTTCTTCGAATGGCTCGAGCGCGAAGGCCCGGCGGTGCTCGCCGGCGACGGCGCCGCGCGCCGGCATGCGATCGCGCAAGCATGCCGCGCCAAGGCAACGATCGTCGCCGAGGACGAACGCGAGACCGGCGAACGGCGCGCCCTGCTCAACCTCGGCCACACCTTCGCCCACGCGCTCGAAGCCGAATCCGGGTACGGCGCGCGCCTCTTGCACGGCGAAGCGGTCGCCGTCGGCCTGGTGATGGCGTTCGATCTCTCGGTCGAGCTCGGGTTGTGTCCGGCCACGGCGCGCGAGCGCGTGCGGCGCCACCTGGCGGGGGCCGGTCTCCCGACCACGCCGGCGGAAGCGGGCCTTCCGGGGCTCGATCGCGACCGCCTGGTCACGCGCATGCGCCAGGACAAGAAGGTCGAGGGCGGTCGGCTCACCTTTGTCCTCGCCCACGGCATCGGACAGGCGTTTGTCGCCCGTGATGTCCCGCCGGAGACGCTGGCGCGCGTCCTCGCCCGCGCGGTCGCGGCCTGACGTCGACGCCATGGACCCGAACATTACGTTCTCGATCGTCGCGATCGTCGTGCTGCTGGTGATCTCGGCCGGTATGTCCGGATCGGAGACCGCGCTCACCGCGGCGTCGCGCGCGCGCATTCACCACCTCGCGCGCGGCGGCAACCGGCGGGCGCGGATCGTGAACTGGCTGCTCGACCGGCGCGAGCAGCTGATCAGCGCCGTGCTACTCGGCAACAACATCGTCAACATTCTCGCTTCCTCGCTCGCGACCAGCGTCCTCATCCATTTATTCGGCCAGGCCGGCGTCGCCTATGCCACCGCCATCATGACGGTGCTGATCGTCGCGTTCGGTGAAGTGCTGCCCAAGACCTACGCGATCCGCAGCGCCGATCGCGTGGCGCTGGCGGTGGCGCCGCCGCTCCGGGTCGTCTACTGGGTGCTGTCGCCGCTGGCAGCGTTGGTCCTGATCCCGGTGCGGCTCACGCTCCGGCTGCTGAGCCGCGGCCGTCCAGTGACGCTGGTATCGCCGGTTGACGAGATCCGCGGCGCCGTCTATCTGCACGCCGCCACCGGCGCCATCTACAAGCACGACCGCAACATGATCGAGAGCATTCTCGAACTGTCCGAAATCGAGGTCGGCGACGTCATGGTGCACCGCACCAACATGGTGACGATCGATATCGACGAGCCCTCGGACAAGATCATCGCCGAACTGTTGGCGTGCCCCTATTCGCGGGTACCGATGTGGAAGGACAATCCCGACAACGTCGTCGGCGTGCTCCACGTCAAGGACGTGCTGCGGGCGATCCAGAGCGCGGGCGGCGACGCCGCCAAGGTCAACGTCCGCGACCTGATCGTGGCGCCGTGGTTCGTGCCCGAGACCACGACGCTTCGCGAACAGATGAACGCGTTCCGCCGCCGCCATCAGTATCTCGCGATCGTAGTCGACGAATACGGCAGCCTGCAGGGGCTGGTGTCGCTGGCCGATATTCTCGAGGAGATCGTCGGCGACCTCGCCGCCGAGCCCGAGCGGCGCACCGAGCCCTCGGTGCGCCGGCTGCCCGACGGGCGCTATATCGTGTCCGGCACCGCGGTGGTGCGCGATCTCAACCGCGACCTCGAGTGGAATCTGCCCGAGGAGGACGCCGCGACCGTCGCCGGTCTCGTCATCAACGCCGCCGAGGAACTGCCCGAGGTCGGGCAGTCCTACAAGATCGGCGGCTTCGGGTTCGAGGTGTTGCGCCGAAGCCAGAACCAGATCATCTCGCTCCGGGTGACGCCGCCGGCCGCCAGCGAGCTGGCGTCGCCGTCATGACCGCGGCGGCGCGCTAAGTCGCATGTGGTTCGACCTCGCGGCGATCATCGCGCCGCTCTTTATTTGCGCCGGGCTCGGCGTGGTATGGGCGCGGCTCGACTGGCCGTTCGACACCCAGATGATCACGCCGATCACGATGAACGTGGCGGTGCCGTGCCTGATCTTCGCCGCGGTTTCGACGCTCACGGTCGACCCGCGCGCGTTCGCCGAGCTCACGGCCGCCGTGGTGACGGCGATGGCGTGCTTTCTCGCGCTCGGCGGGGCGGCCCTCAAGGTCGCGAAGTTGCCGGTGCGGACCTTTCTCCCGTCCCTGTCCTTTCCGAACGTCGGCAACATGGGCTTGCCGCTCGCCTTGTTCGCGTTCGGCGATGTCGGCCTGGCGCTGGCGATGGCTTGGTACGTGATTGCGAGTTTGGGCCACTTTACGGTCGGCATCTGGATCGCGAGCGGCAGCGGCTCGCCGACCGTGCTGTTCAAGACCCCGATCGTCTACGCGTTGGCGGCGGCACTCGGATTCATGCTGACCGGTACGACGCCGCCCCGGTGGCTGCTCAACACGGTCAAGCTCTTGGGAGACATGGGCATCCCGCTGATGCTCTTGGCGCTCGGGGTGTCGCTAGCGCGCCTGCGCATCGTTGGGCTCAAGCGCGCGATCGGCGTCGCCGTGCTTCGCCTCGGTATGGGCGTCGCGGTCGGCTTCGGCGTCGCCGAGCTTTACGGCCTCAGCGGAATCGCGCGCGGCGTCCTGATCATGGGGTCGTCGATGCCGGTCGCGGTCTTCAACTACATGGTCGCCGAGCGTTACGGCCGCAGCCCGGCCGAAGTCGCGAGCGTCGTCGTGGTCTCGACCGCGCTCGCGTTCCTCCTGCTGCCCCTGTTGCTGCTTTACCTTCTGCCGCTTCGCAGCTAACGCGCCGCTTCTTCTTCGGGCGTGAGCGTCGTCATCGCCAGAGCGTGGACCCCACCGGCGAGCTCGTCGGCCAGCGTCCGATACACCAGCCGCTGGCGCTCGACCCGCGACTGGCCGGCGAACGCCGCGGCAACGACGCGAACCCGGAAGTGGGTCTCGCCGCCGGGCCGCGCGCCGGCGTGCCCGGCGTGGAGGTGCGATTCATCGACGATGTCGAGGGCGGCCGGGGCAAGGGCCGCCGTGAGCTTGGCGCGGATCACGTTTTGAACACGCATCGCTCCCGGTTACCCTCGCCCGGCGCTGCCGTCAATGTCAGTGCCGCATGTCGGTCGGTCGCACTGGCCCGAGTTCCGCCCGCGGCGACGTCAGCCGCGCGCAGTAGTAGGGGCCCATCGCCGAGAGCCCGAGCCAAGCCGGGTCGAGCGTCCCGGCGCGGATCACGGCCGCCGCCGCCGCCCCGAAGCACACCTCCTTGCACCGCCGCTCGCGCGACCAGTCGATGAACCGGAGCATCAGCCGCGCCGCTACCAGATAGCCCTCGAGTTCGGGTCGCACGAAGATCGCGACATCGTTCGCGAGCCACGCAGCGCCGCTGTTGCGGTGGCGGTAGCCGACGAAGAACCCGAGCATGTTCTTGCGCCGGCGCTCGCGCGCCTCGGCCAGGCTCGCCGGCCACGCTCCAACTAGAGCAAATTCAGGCGGAGTGGAATCGGCGGGGGATTCCTACGGGCTGAAAAATGTGATTCATGGCGGATCGGCAACGAGAGGGAGAGCCGATGAGCCGGAAACGGGGCGAGGAATACGGACAGGATCTGCGGGAACGGGTATTGGCGGCGGCGGGGTCGATCCGAG
>VGEO01000079.1 GCA_016869275.1 Alphaproteobacteria bacterium
CGCGCATCTCCTGGGCACGCGCGATAAAGGGCGCGTGCTCCGGCCCGGCCGCACGCGCCGGCTGGGCGGCCGCCGCGGCGACGGCGACCGCGCCGGATCGCCGATCGCAACCGTGCCGCATTCCCCGGGTTCCGCCATGACGACCTCCTCTGATCTGGGTTAGGCCGGCGCCGGGCGCCGGTCGGACTTGAAGAAGAACAATAGCGGGATCGCGATCAGCGGCGTGTACATCAAGAGCACGAAGTCGTTGAGATAGCCGATCATGGTCGCTTGACGCACGATCTCGGCATCGATGGCGGCTAGCCCGGCCGGGTCGCCCAAGCTCCAGGTGGGCGGCAGGAACGGCGCCTGATAGAGCGGGTTGAGGGTCGACACCTGCGCCGCCATTTCCGCCCGGTTCGCCTGCGTGCTCTGCCCGAGCAGCGCGATCACGAACGAAATACCAACGCTGGCGCCGGTATTGCGCACCAGGCTGAAGATCGAGGTCGCCTCGGTGCGGACCCGGGGCTCGAGCGTCGAGAAGGCGAGCGTCGAGAGCGGCACCCAGATGAGCCCGAGGCCGAAACCCTGGACGAACCCGGTCCACAACACCGGCCACGCTTCGACCTCGATCGTGAACCGGGTCATGTAATAAGCGCCGACCGCGGCGCAGACGAGACCGGCCAGGATGATCGAGCGGCTGTCGACGCGGCCGACCAGCCGGCCCGCCACCACCAGCGCCAGCAGGTTGCCGAAGCCGCGCGGCATCATCAGGTAGCCCACCATGTAGGCCGGGTAGCCCTGCAGGTCCTCGAGGAACGGCGGCATCAACACCACCGACGCCATCAAGGTGACGCTGGTGAGCGGCATCAGGATCAGCCCGACCACGAAGTTGCGGTCGCGGAACAGCGCCGGCGTCAGGAACGGACGCCCGCTGGTCGTCATGTGGACCAGGAACATGTAGAGCCCGAGCGCGGCCACGAACGCCTCGACCACGATCTCGGTCGAATCGAACCAGCCTTTGATTTCGCCGCGATCCAGGATCGCCTGGAGAGCGCCGATGCCGAGCGCGAGCACGGTGAACCCGAACCAGTTGAACGACCGCGCGCGGTCGCGGGCGGTCTCGGGCAGGAACACCCACAGCCCGAGCAGGGTCACGATCCCGACCGGCAGGTTGATGTAGAACACCCAACGCCAGCCGTAGAGTTCGGTGATGTAGCCGCCGATGGTCGGGCCCAGGATCGGGCCCGCCATCACGCCCATGCCCCAGATCGCCATCGCCGAGCCGTGCCGCTCGCGCGGGTAGGTATCGAGCAGCACCGCCTGCGACAGCGGGATCAGCGCCGCGCCCGACGCGCCCTGCAAGATGCGGGCGAGCACCAGCACTTCGAGCGCGGGCGCGGCGCCGCACAGCATCGAGGCGGCGACGAAGCCGGCGACCGAGACGATGAACAGGCGCTTGCGCCCGAACCGCTCGGCGAGATAGCCGGTCGCCGGGGTCGCGATCGCGGTGGCGACGATATAGGACGTCAGCACCCACGCGATCTCCTCCTGCGAGGCCGACAGGCTGCCGCGCATCGAGGGCAGCGCGACGTTGGCGATGGTGTTGTCGAGAACCTGGATGACGGTCGCCATCATCACCGAGACGGTGACGGCCGCACGGTGGAAGGCGGCGCTCCGGCTAGTCAGCATCGCTCGCGCTCACGCCGCTGTTCTCGACCCCCTCCCCTGCCGAGCAGGGGGAGGGGTTGGGGAGGGGGTGATCGGCGCCCTCGCCCTCGGCACCGAGGCGCGAGGGTGGGGCGTGCCGGCCGCGGTCACGGCCGGCGCGGGGCCGGCCCGTCGATCCCTTCGCGCAGCCAGTTGATGAGACCCGCGAGCGCGCCGGGAACTGGGCGCTGGTAGCCGGTGTCGATCGTGACTTCGGCGCTCATGCCGGCGCGGAGCGGCGGATCGTTGGGCTGGGTCGCGATGGCGATGCGGACCGGGATGCGCTGCACCACCTTGACCCAGTTGCCCGACGCGTTCTGCGGCGGCAACAGCGCGAACTCGGAGCCGGTGGACTGGGCGATCGATTCGACCACCCCGGTCCAGCGCCGCCCGCCATAGGTGTCGATCGCGATCGCGGCGAGCTGGCCGACTTCGACGTGGGCGAGGTCGGTTTCCTTGAAATTGGCTTCGATCCAGGCGCGGTCGGACGCGACCACGGTCATCACCGGCGTGCCGGCGCGCACGCTCTCGCCGCGTTCCGGCACCCGCGCCGCGATCCCGGCGAGCGGCGCGTAGGCCACCGTCCGCTTCAAGTCGTAGGCCGCCCGATCGCGCTGCGCCTTGGCTTCGCGATAGGCCGGATGGCGGTCGAGCGGCAGGTTGACGTCGCCGCCGAGGCTCGCGAGCAGCCGGGCGAGGTCCTGCTTCAGCACGTCGGTCTGCTGGCGCGCCATGGTGACGGCGTGCTCAGACTCGTCGAACTTCGAGCGCGGCAGCACGCTCCGCTGCATGAGTTCGCTGTTGCGGCGGAAGGTCTGCTCGGCGAAGTCGAGGCTCGCGCTCGCCATCTTGAGCTCCTGCTGTTTCAGCCGATAACTCTCCTTCAAGACGTCGAGCTCGCGCTTGACCTTGGCCATCTGCGCCTCGGCGCTCTCGAGCGCGATCTGGAACGGCTCGGTCGCGAGCTCGAACAGCGGCTGATCCTTGGCGACGCGCTCGTTCTCGCGCACCAGCACGCGCGCGATCTGGCCGGCGACCTCGGCACTGATGGCGGCGCGGTCGGTTTTGACGTAAGCGTTCTCGGTCGAGGCGAACCGCCCGCCGGCGACCCAGAAATAGCCGGCGACCACGGCGGCGGCGAACGGCCCCAGGGTCAGGAGCACGACCCCCGCGCGCCGCCGCTGCCGGCTGTGATACGGGGTTCCGGCCCCCTCGCCCGGCGCATGACTGATGGACATGGGCGTATTCTCGTCCGGCATGGCCGGCGGTGCAACCGGCGCCTACGGCCGCCCGAGCTTGCGCCGGCTGATCCACTTCAAGAGATACTTGCCGCCGATCCACAGCACGACGATCAGGATCAACGCCTCGAGGATCCATTCCTTGATGTCGCCAACGATCTCGCGGACCGCGTAGCCGAAGACGTAACCGACTAGCGCGAAGGTGACCGCCCACAACGCGGCCGCGATCATGTTGAGCCAGAAGAAGCGGATCGCCGGGACGTTCGAGAGCGCCACCGCGATCGCGGCGATGTTGCGGACGCCGTAGACGAAGCGGAAGCCCAAGATGAACCAGGTGTTCCAGCGCTCGAGGTAGGGCGTCGCGATGTCGACCCGGCGCTTGAGCCGCGGGAAACGCGCGACCAACTCTGGGCCGTAGCGGCGCGCGACCAGGAACACGGTTTGGTCGCTCAAGAACGTGCCGGTGAAGCCGGCGATGACGACCCACTCGATCCGGAGCCAGTCCTGGCCAGCGGCGATACCGCCGATGATCTGGATGGTCTCGCCCTCGAACAGCGTGACGATGAAGATGGCGAGATAGCCGTAGTCGCGGATGGCCGTTTCGAGGAAGTCCATGGGGCGGGAGGAGCGGCGGTCCGGAATGGCGGTCGGGGCGCCGATACTCCATGAGAGCGCCCCCGAGCGCAAGGGAATGCAAGCGATTTTCATTGGCGGAACGGGCGCTTTCCCGGACCCGCGGCTGCGCTATAGTCGGTGGCGAGAGGGTTACGGTCGGAGAAGAGCCATGACACTTCAGGAAGCGCCCACCGCGACGCGTGCGAACGCACCCTATTTTCGACCGCGCCGTTTCACCCACGCCAACGTGTTCGTCAGCAGCCTGGAACGGTCGATGACGTTCTACCGCAACGTGATCGGCCTCGAGGAAGCATGGCGGCGCCAGAACATCCGCGGCGGATTCCTGAACAACGGCAACACCCACCACGACATCGGCATGGTCGATATCGACAACCCGCAGTTCAAGGACAAGCGGCCCGGCCTCTTCCATCTCGCGTTCGAACTCGAGAACCAGGTCGACCTGCTCGAGGGCTACCGCCGCGGCCTCGCCGGCGGCATGAACATCAAGTTCAGCTACGACCACGAGATCTCGCAGTCGATCTACACCCCCGATCCCGACGGCAACATGGTCGAGATCTACGCCGACACCGAGTGGCGGTGGTGGGAGGATCGTTACTTGAACCGCCCCGCCCACCAGATGCCGAACCGCAACTGGAAGCCGGGCGACACGCCGCCGTCGCGCGCGACCAACTACGACCCGCATCCGGTGTTCAAGCGGGTCGAGGAAGCGCTGTTCCACCCCTTGAAGATCACGAACATCTGCCTGATCGCCGACAACTACGAGGCGATGATCGACTATTACGCCAACCACGTCGGCCTGACGCCGAGACTGGGCGGCCGCCACGACCGTTTCACGGTTTTGGGCGGCACCTGCGGCGGGCGCGACGTCGCGCTGTTCCGGGCGAGCGCCAAGCGCCCGGCCGGGTTCCACCACGTGGGGTTCGTGGTCGCCTCCGAAGCCGACCTCGAGACGTCGGTCGAACGGCTCGCCGCCGCCGGCGTCGCCAAGCTCGCCGATATCGATCATCCGTCGCGGCGGACGGTGGTGATCGCCGACCCCGATGGGCTGCGCGCACAATTCTCGGTCGAACGGAACGGCCCGCTCGGCGACACCGCGAAGATCGCCGACGAAACCCTGATCTACCTGGTCTAGCGGTCCCCCGCGGAGCGGAGGGAGCATTGAGGGTGTGCCCCCTTTCGCCCCGCCGCGCTCACGACCGGCCGACGGCGGTCGGCCGAATCATCGTCCGAATCCGCTCGGCCAGAAGCTTGAACTCCTCGCGCCGGCCGGTGCCCTTGCGCCAGACCAGCGCGACCTTGCGCGCCGCCGCCGGCGCATCGAGCGGACGGACCGCGATCCCGGTGCCGCGGAGGATGCCGGCCGCGACCGCGAGCTCGGGCACCAGCGTGATGCCGAAGCCGTTGTCGACCATCTGGATCAGCGTGTAGAGGCTGGTCGCCTCGAGGGCGGCGAGCGGCCGGCCGCGGCCGACGCGGCAGGCGGCGAGCGCGTGATCGCGCAGGCAATGGCCGTCGCGCAGCAGCAGCATGCTTTCCGCCCGGATCTCGGCCGGCGACAGCGCCTCGTAGCCGGCGAGCGCGTGCCCGGGCGGCAGCGCGACGTGGAAGCGGTCGTCGAACAAGAGGGCGCGCTCGACGTTCCCGAGCGCGGAGGGGAGCGCCAGCAGCACGGCGTCGAGCTTGCCGGCATGGAGGTCCGGCACCAGGCGTTCGGTCGTATCCTCGACCAGCTCGAGGCGGAGCCGTGGGTGGAGCTTGCGCAGCTTGGGCAGCAGCCGCGGCAGCACGAACGGCCCGATCGTCGGAATGACGCCGAGGCGGATGAGACCGGACAACGGTTCGCGCCCGCTCGCCGCCGCTTGCGCCAGCGCTTCGAGCGCCTCGATCACGCGCCGCGCGCGCGCGACGGTCGCGTGCCCGAGCGGGGTCATGACGACGCGGCGTTTGGTGCGATCGACCAGGGCGGCGCGCAGGATGTCCTCGATCTCCTTGATGCTGGCCGAGAGCGTCGATTGGGTGACGTGGCAGGCGTGCGCGGCGCGGCCGAAGTGGCCGTGCTCGGCGAGCGCGATCAGGTGGCGGAGCTGCTTGACGGTCGGAAGGGCTTGCATCGGCGGGGCGCGGTCAGCGGCCGATTCGTTCCCGGAACGCGGCTGGCGCCAGGATCGGCACCGCAAACACGCCGGCGAGGGCCAGCAAATCCTCGTCGCCGGTCAACAGGGCGTCGGCCTTGGCCGCCAGCGCCAGTTCCAGGAAGGGGCGGTCGAAGGGGTCGCGGCAGGGGGGAACCTCGGTCCGCTTCGGCACCTTGCGCGCCTTTTTGCGCGACCACGTCACGGCCTTCGCCACGTCCTTCTCGGTGAGGCCCAGGCCAAGGACTAGGCGGCGAGAAACGGACGCTCGCCCTGTGCCGTGGTGCGGTGCATGACGCGGGTTTGGGATCCGTAGTCGTAGACGCTCCGATGCATGACGGCGCGATTGTCCCACACCACGACGTCGCCCCCGGCCCAGCGGTGACGGTAGACGTTCTCCGGCCTGATCGCCTGCGCGCAGACATAGTCGAGCAGCGGCTTGCTCTCGGCTTCGGTCATATCGGCGAAGCGGATCGTGAAGTGCGGATCGACGAAAAGTGCATTACGCCGCGCCGCCGGGTGCGTGCGCACGACCGGGTGGACGTGCTCGGGCGGCATCTGGTCGAGCGGAAGTCCGGCAGTCAAATAATTCGCCCGCGCACTGTGAACCGCATGCATCGTCGCCAGCAGGCGCTTGAGCCCGGGCGAGAGCCGCTCGTAAGCCGCGTACATGTTGCAAAACATGGTGTCGCCGCCGACCGCCGGCACCTCGCGTCCGTGCAGCACCGAGGCCGAGACCGGCTCGGGCGCATACGACACGTCCGAGTGCCAGAAGTCGTTGCGCGGCCCCGGCTCGCCGTCCCGGTTGACAAGCGGGCGGACCTCGGGACGGCCGTCGAGCGTCTTGCGCGTCGGGTCCGGGTTGCGCTGGCAGGGCCCGAACACCTCGGTGAAGGCGACCTGATGCGCGGCCGTGAGGTCCTGGCCGGGAAACACCAGGACGAGGTGCTCGAACCAGGCTTGACGGATGGCCTCGGCCGTCGCCGGGCCGATCGGCTGGGCGAGGTCGACCCCGGTGACCGCGGCGCCGAGCACCGGACCTAGCGCTTGCACCTCGATCCGCGCTGGCCGCGGGTTCGTTGGCAATGCTTCGCTCATCGCCGCCTCCGCTTCACCGCCGCGCGAACAACTCTTTGATCTTTTCGCTGAAATAGGCGTCGGTCTTGCCGACGTCCTCGGCGGACAGCGAATCGACCAACCGGACCTGGTTTAGGCGCGCGAACGCGGCGGGACGGAACGCCGGTTTCGCCGGGATCGTCCCGGTTTCGCCCAAGATGCGTTGCCCGTCGTCCGACAAGAGATAATCGATGAAGAGCTTTGCCGCGTTGGGGTTGGGTGGGTTCCGCGGGAGGTTGGTGGTGTTGCCGACGAATACCGCAAATTCGGGCACGCCCCATTCGACCGGGGCGCCTTTCGCCTTCAGCGGTTCGGTAAAGTCGGGATAGGCGGCGACCTGCAGATCGACCTCTCCGGACGTCAACATCTCGCGGACCTGCATGTAAGCGCCGTAGCGCGGCTGCTGCGCGGCCAGACGCATCATGAAATCGCCCCATGGCGCTTCGCCGCCCAGTTCCTTGAACATGGTGATGACCCAGGTGCGGGCGCCGCCGCCGGCGATCGGATCTTGGAAGCCGACGCGGCCCTTCCATTTCGGGTCGAGCAAGTCGGCCCATCGCCTGGGGGCGTCCTCCGCTTTCACCTTACCCGTGTTCCAGGCGAACGTCGTCACGTTGATGGCGAAGGTGTTGAAATATCCGGCCGGGTCCTTGAGTTCGGGCGGATAGTCGGCGGCTGCCGGCGAAACATATTTCTGCAGCAAATCTTTGGCTGCCCAACGCTTGGTCGAGACCGACGCTGCCAGAACGACATCGGCGACCGGACGGCCAGCCGCCGATTCGGCTTCGAATTTCTGTCCGTACTGACCGGTGTCGCCGCGATAGAAGTCGACGCTGATCCCAGCGTATTTCTTGCCGAATCCGTCCACGAGTTTCTGCAACCGGTCGATCGGCTGACCGGAGTAGATGGTAACTTTGCCTTCGCGCTTGGCGGCTTCAAGCGTCGCCTGCGCATGGGCGCCGGACGCGGCGGTGGCGGCGACGACGGCCGCAACGACGACCAACTTTCTCGACCCGAAACCCACGCGACCCTCCTTCGCCCGAGCGTCCATTGGGCCGACTGTGCCACACCCGCGGTCGTTTAACTAGAGGCCACCGCCTCGGCCGCCTGCGCGCGGCGGCGCTGCGCCGCGCCCATGGCGTCGTAGGTCGCGTATTTGTAGACCTCGGTGAGCGTCGGGTAGTTGAAGCAGGTGTGGATGAAGAGGTCGGCGCCGGCCGCCATGATCAAGGCGGTCAGGCCGACATGCACGATCTCGGCAGCGAGTTCGCCGATGACGTGAACGCCGAGGAGCTTCATGTCGTCGGCGTGGAACAGGAGCTTCAGGAACCCGCCCTCGTCGCCGATGATCTGGCCGCGGGCGTTGGCGGCGTAGCGGGCGCGGCCGGCGACGTAGGGAACGCCCTTCTTCTGCAGGCTTTCCTCGGTCTCGCCCGCCATCGAACATTCCGGGATCGTGTAGATTCCATAAGGCAAGACGTGCGCGAGCGTGGTCTTGTATTGGAGGTCGAAGGCATGGACCATCGCGATCCGCGCCTGCTCCATCGAGGTCGAGGCCAGCGCCGGGAACCCGATCACGTCGCCGACCGCATAGATATGCGGCAGGCTGGTCTGGTAGCGGTCGTTGACCTCGATCAGGCCGCGCGCGCCGAGCTTGATCCCGGCCTTGTCGAGCGCCATGCCGTCGGTCGCGCCGGTGCGCCCGGTGGCGGCGAGCAGCGTATCGACCGTGACCGTCCGCCCCGACTTGAGCGCGACCGCGATCTTGTCACCGGTCTCGACCTGTTCGATCGCATCGGCCAGGCAGAGATCGATCCCCATCTTGCGCATCGAGGCGTCCAAGGTGCTGGCGATTTCGTGGTCCATGAACGCGAGCAGCCGGTCGCGCCCTTCGACCAGCGTCACCTTGATGCCGAGCGCGGCGAACATGCAGGCGTACTCGCAGCCGATCACACCGCCGCCGGCGACCAGCATCGTCTTCGGCATGTCGTTGATGTTGAGGATGGTGTCCGAGTCGTAGACGCGGGCGTCGTGGAACGGGAAGTTGGCGGGGTGGTGAGGGTAGGACCCGGTCGCGATCAGGATGGTGTCGGCTTTCAGGTGCGTCGGCGCCGAGTGGCGCGGCGCCACCGCCACCGTGTGCGGATCGACTAACGAGGCGAAGCCGCGGTAGAGGTCGACGTGGTGGCGCTTCAAGTTGTCGGCGATGCGCTGATGCTCGCTCTGCACCACCAGCCGCTCGCGGTAGAGGAAGTCGCGCGCGGTGACCTCGTCCTTCATGCCGAAGTTGATGCCGAACAGGCCGCGCTGACGGAAGCCCGAAAGATAAAGCGCCGATTCGCGCAAGGTTTTCGAGGGCAGCGTGCCGGTATTGGCGGCGGCGCCGCCGAGCGCCAGCTCCTTCTCGATCAGCGCCACCTTCTTGCCGAAATAGGCGGCCTGGGCCGCGCCCTTCTCGCCGGCGGGCCCCGATCCGATCACGATCAAGTCGTAACGCTTGGCGGCCACGGGCTTTTTCTCCGTTGGCATTGGATGTTCGATCGTGCGTACGGGTTCGAGTCTACTCCACGGCCGCGAATCGAGCACTGCGACTATGGCGCGTTCGCGCGCGATCTCTACCACTATGACGTGTCCCCCGCCCTGCCCTCCCCCTGCCGCGCGGGTTAGCGATTGGGAAGCGGGTCAGGTCCCGCTCCCGCCCAGCGCGCGCTTGAGTTCGAGCACCTCGACCGGCGCCTCCGGCCAGTTGTGTTCCCAGCAGACGATCAGGTCGCAGCCGGCGGGATCGTGGCCGTGGGCGAGGAAGGACCTGCTCTGGTACTCGAACTCGACCCGGACGCGCACCCAGCAGTTGCCCTGGTGCGCGATGCGACGCTTGGCATCGCAATCGGGAAATCCGGCGTTGACCGCTTCGACGACGAAGCCGAGCTCGCCGGCCAGCATCCCGAACAAGAGCACGACGCCGGCTTCGTTGGTGGGCGCGCGGCGCATGCCGTGAAAAGCGATGATCTCGCCGTAGGCCGCGCCGCCGCCGCCGGGGCTCCGCCATACCCGCGTCGGCGCGCCGTCACCGGGGCCGCCGTCGAGCCGCGGCAGGTCGGCGAGGTAGGGGAAGGTCGGCCGCTCGCGCTCGGCCCAGGCGCGAAACGCGATCAGCGCCGGGCGCCAGCGCCCGAACCGGCGCTCGAGCGCCATCGAGCTATAGGCGAAAACGCGCAGGAACGCCTGGCGCGTGCCGATGCCGCCCAAATCGATGAACGCCTGGTGCATGGCATCGATCAAGGTCCGGTCGTCGATCCGCGCCTTGGTCGCCTTCAGGCCGGCGGCGAGGCAGAGCTCGCTCCAGCGGTCGAAATAGCGGTCGATGTCGCACTCGCGCGCGAGCCGGCGTTCGAGAAACTCGCGCCGGTTCAAACTGTCCTTGCCGAGCGCGGTCGCCGCGGCGCGGACCGCCGCGATCAGCTCCTCGCGGCCGGGAACGGTGGTGGGTGGCTCGCTCATGCGGCAAGACCTCCTCGAACGGGTTTGCGGAAACGGGTCGGATTTTCCCGGGAACGGTCGAACCCTCGCTCCGACCAGGCGAGGCACGACGGGAACGCGACGAGATAACGGGCCCCCGGTATCGGGGAGCGAGTGAGGGCCAGAATAATCAAAATATTGTCCAATACAGTATAATTAGTTGGACGTGTAAACAAATAATTATCTAACCCCGAACGAGCCAATAACGTATTGAACGCGAAGGATTTTTTGGCGCATGACCGGAGCGGGGTCGGGGTTACACCCTCGATACTCCCTCCCCCGCGGAGCGGAGCGGGGGAGGCGTAGGTGGGGGTGGCGACGTGGCCGCGAGCGCCGCCGTGAACGCCTCGACGACGCCATCGAGGTCCGTCGACACAGGACTTATGCGAACCCGTTAGCGCTCCGCGGGGGAGGGAGCATCGAGGGCCGGCACCGCGCGGGCTCGGCGGCGCGCTCGTCCGCTCACCCCTTGGCGGCGTAGACCTCGATCTCGATCAGGAATTCGGGCCGCGCCAGCGCGGTTACGCAGACGCCGGTCGAGGCCGGCTTGTGGTCTTTGAGGTACTTGACCCGGATCGGGCCGGCGACGGCGAAGTCGGCGGCGTTGATGAGATAGGTGTTCATCTTGGTGATGTGCGAGGGCCCCATGCCGGCGCTCTTCAGGATCGCGACCAGGTTCTGCCACACCACCTCGCACTGCTCGGCGCAGGATTTGGGCACGCTGCCGTCGGCCTTGATGCCGACCTGGCCGGCGACGTGGAGGAGCCGGGCGCCGGCCGAAATCTCGATCGCGTGGCTATAGGGGCCGATCGGCGCGGCGATCGACGGCGGATTGTGGGCGGTGTGCGGCATGGGCGTTCTCCTTGATTGGATGGCGAGCGGTTCTTGACGGGATCGCGAGCGGTTCGCACGCGGCGCACCGACTCTCGGGCGCGTTGCTGGCCCAAGTCAAATGCGTTAGCGTCACCTTGAGTACCGGCCAATCGCCGACCTTCGAAAAACCCGGGAGGAAGTCCATGAAAAAATCCGCTTTCACGACCTTGCTCGCCGCCACCGCCGCGCTCGCGGTGGTCGCGTTCGCCGACGGCGCCGCGTGGGCGCAAGCCAAGCACGTCATCCGCATGTCCCACGGCATGCCGATGGAGATGTCCTCGAACCAGCACGCCTACGCGGTCGTCTTCAAGGAGGCGGTCGAGGCCGGCTCCAAGGGCGACATCGAGGTCCGCATCCTCGGCGCCAACCAGGCCGGCGCCGAACGCCAGCAGATCGAGAAAGTCCAGAACGGCACCAACCAGATGGCGCTGGTCTCCGAGATCACCCAGCCGTTCTTCTTCAAACCGACGCTGGTGCTGGGTATGCCGTTCCTGTTCGGCTCATCGGCGGTGGCCTGGGACGTGCTCGACGGTCCGTTCGGCCAGCGCCTCAATGCGGAATTTCAGAAGGCGACCGGTGTCCGCGTCCTCAATCATATGGAGGCCGGCTTCCGCTCGATCTTCAACAGCAAGAAGCCGGTCAAGACCCCGGCCGACTTGGCCGGCCTCAAGATCCGCACCGGCGAAAATCCGGTGCACCTGGCGATGGTCAAGGCCTTGGGCGCCAACCCGACCCCGATCGCGTGGACCGAGGTCTACACCTCGCTCCAGCAGAAGGTGGTCGACGGCATGGAGAACCCGCCCGGCCTGTTCTTCGCGATGAAGTTCTACGAGCACCAGAAGTATCTGACCGTCAATCGCCACCTCTACAGTGTGCACACGGCGATGATCAACGAGGCGTTCTTCCAGGGCTTGCCCAAGAGCTACCAGCAGTTGATCAACGAGGCGGCGGCGACCGCGCTCACGATCGGTCGCGCCACCAACGTGCTCACCGAGCGCGCCGCGATCGAGAACCTGAGAGGCAAGGGCATCGAAGTCTATTTCCCGACCGACGCCGAGTTCGCCGAATTCAGGAAGCTC
This sequence comes from Alphaproteobacteria bacterium, assembly GCA_016869275.1. Taxonomy (GTDB): domain Bacteria; phylum Pseudomonadota; class Alphaproteobacteria; order SHVV01; family SHVV01; genus SHVV01. Next base: position 12,283 of record VGEO01000079.1, read on the forward strand.
GGACAACCGGCGGGCGAGGCGCTGGTGCGCAAGGAGATCGGCGACGAGTGGGTCAACGCCGCGATCAAGGCGGTGGCAGACTCCGAAAAGCGCATCCGCGGTTCGTGACGTTTGGGGCCCGGGGCGGCGTCGCCGCCCCGGCGCTCTCCTTGGAATGCGGGCCGCGCCGTTGAGCGGCCCGCGGTTTTTTCCCGCCCCGCACGCCCGGCCATGTTCGAGCTGTTCGACCGTTCGCTCCAGCGACTGACCTGCGCGCTGGTCGTCGGCCTGGGCGTGGCGATGACGGTATCGGTGCTGCTCGGCGTGTTCTTCCGCTACGTCCTGAACGACTCGCTGTCGTGGTCGGAAGAGCTCGCGCGCTACTGCCTGATCTGGATGTCGTGGTTCGGCGCCAGCCTGGCGCTCCGGCGCGGCGGCCACGTCGCGGTCGCGTTCGCGATCGACGCGCTGCCGCGCAAGGCGCGCACGATCGCGGTGCTGGGCGGCGAGCTGCTCACGCTGTTCTTCCTCCTGGTGGTGCTGTGGTACGGCATCAAGGCGACCGGCAACGTCTCGCGCCAGTCGACCATCGCGCTCGGCATCTCGATGGCCGGGCCCTACGCGTCGGTCCCGGTCGGCGCCCTGCTCCTCATCTACAACCTCCTCGTCACCATGGTCTCGAGCAAGGCCCGCCTCGAAAGAGGCGCGGTCGACGTGCAGACGTGAGCGGCCGCGGGCGCTTGGCATGCTGACCGCGGTCCTGTTCGGCTCGATGCTGATCCTGATGGTGGGCGGCGTCCCGATCGTGTTCGCGATCGGGTTGGCGGCGCTCGCCGGCACGCTGATGATCCCGGACGCGCCGTGGATCATCGTGCCGACCGCCATGTACAACGGCATGGACTCGTTTCCGTTGATGGCGATCCCGTTTTTCCTGCTCGCCGGCGAGCTCATGAACCGCGGCGGCATCGCCGAGCGCCTGATCGCGTTCGCGCAGGCGTTGATCGGCCACGTCCGCGGCGGGCTCGGGCACACCACCGTCGTCTCCAATACGTTATTGGCGATGGACACTGGATCCGCGCTCGCTCAAGTAGCCGCAATTGGAAGGATCATGATCCCGGCAATGGCGAAGGGCGGCTATCCGCGCGCCAATGCGACCGCGATCACCTGCGCCGCCTCGCTGATCGGGCCGATCATCCCGCCCTCTATTACGATGGTGATCTACGCGGTCGCGGCCGGCGCGTCGGTCGGCGCGCTGTTCCTGGCGGCGATCGTGCCCGGGCTCCTGATCGCGCTCAGCATGATGGTCTACATCTACGCGATGGCGCGACGCCAGCAGCTCCCGGTCGGCGCGCGCTTTTCGCTGCGCGCGCTCGCCACCGCCGGCGCCCGCGCCGTCATGGCGCTCCTGATGCCGTTCATCATCTTGGGCGGCGTCTTCGCCGGGGTCATGACCCCGACCGAGTCGGCCGCGGTCGCCGCGCTCTACGCCATGCTGGTCGGCGTGTTCGTGTTCCGCAAATTGACGCTCAAGGACCTCTACGAGTGCTTCTTGAACACCGGCATCGTCTCCGGCTTCATCATGGTGATCGTCGGCGCGGCGCGAATCTTCTCCGACCTGCTCGCGTCCGAGATGGTGCCGCAGGCGATGATGGCGGGCCTCCTCGAGATCACCCACAACCCGGTCTGGATGCTCCTGCTGATCAACCTCCTGCTGCTGGTGGTCGGCTGCCTGATGGATACGACCGCGGCGATCATCATCCTGGTGCCGGTGCTGCTGCCGGCGATCAAGCAGATCGGGATCGACCCGACCCTGTTCGGCCTCGTCATGTGCATCAACCTGGTGATCGGGCTGGCGACGCCGCCGGTCGGCGCCGCGCTTTATCTCGCCTCCAACATCGGGCAGGTCCGCCTGGAGGCGTTGATCCGGGCGATCTGGCCGCTCCTCCTCGTCCAGATCGGCGTCCTCATGGTCATCACCTACGTCCCCGACCTCTCGCTCACGATCCCCCGCTATTTCGGTTATCTTCGCTGAACCAACGCACGAGGCGACCCCATGGCCAAACGATCGCGCGCCGCCGCCCAGCCCTTCGATCTGCCGTTCCCGATGCCCGAGTACCGCGCGCGCCTGAAACGCGTGCAGGCGGAAATCGCGAAGCGCGGCCTCGACACCGCGATCGTCCACACGCCCGAGAACAGCTACTACCTCACCGGCTACCGCACGATCGGGTTCTATTCCTACATGGCGCTGTTCGTGCCGGCCGCCGGCAACCCGACCCATCTCTCGCGCCTGATCGAGAAGACGGTGCTCGAGGGGAGCTCGTGGGTGCCGGATGTCGTCTGCTACCCCGACACCGTCCATTACCTGGACGCGACGGTCGCGCTGATGAAGGAGCGCGGCTGGGATCGGGGCCGGATCGGCATCGACAAGAGTGCCTGGTACCTGACGATCGACGACTTCGAGAAACTGCAGGCGCGGCTGCCGCGCGTCACCTGGGTCGATACCTCATTGATGATCGAGACCATGCGGCTGGTGAAGTCGCCGGCGGAGCAGGCCTTTAGCCGGAAAGCGGGGATCGCCGCCTCGGCCGGGATGCGCTCGGCCCTGGCGGCCTTGAGGCCCGGGACCGACGAGGACGCGCTCATGGCCGCGGCCTACGCCGGGCTCTTCGGCCGCCACAGCGAGTACCCGGGGCTGCCGCCCCTGATCAACGCCGGGGTCCGCCACACCATGGCGCACGGCATGGCCGAGGGGAACCCGGTCCGGGTCGGCGATGCGGTCTACTTCGAGGTCGGCGCCTCGATCAAGCGCTACCACGCGGCGACCTTGCGGATCGGGTTCGTCGGCCGACCGCCCAAGCTCTTCTACGACCTTCACGACCTCTGCCGCCGCTCGCTCGACGCGGGCTTGAAGTGGATGCGCCCGGGCGTCGCGGCCGAGAAGGTCGATCATGCCGCCCGCAAGGTGATCGCGGACGCGGGCTATGGCGGGAAGTTCCGCCACAAGGCCGGCTACTCGATCGGGATCGCGCTGCCGCCCGACTGGAGCGAAGCGCGCACCATGATGCTCCGGGGCGGCGAGAAGCGGAAGCTCGTGCCGGGCATGGTCTATCACCTGCTGCCGGCGGTGTTCGAATACAAGCAGTACGGCATGGGCATCAGCGAGACCGTGCTCATCACCGATACGGGCCACGAGATCCTGACCGACGTCGACCAGCGGCTCTGCGTGGTGCGGCCGTAGCAAGTTCCCGGCGGGCACTCATCCGCGATGATAGCGGCGATCAGTCTGCTTGAGGCGTTGTGACGGAGCGGCTGGTTGGGCTTTACTTGAATGCCCAGACAAAGAAGTCTGGGACAGTGGTCATTGTTAAGCCGACAATGAGCAAGACCGCGCCTGTCGCGGCAACGTGCAATCCCAATGTCTCGGTAGCCTCGAGTTTGGTGAGGATCTTTCGATCCTCTTCCGTCCGATCCACACGCTCTTGTTTCAATGACGCTCGAATCGAATCGATCTCCTGATGATCGGCCCCCACCGAGTGGTCCGGTCAGAATGTTAGTGCATCGTGGCCTCCTTCGCGATTGGCGGCTGTAGGTGGAGCGAAGCGGAACCGGAAGGCGGCAATGGCGGCGTCGCGGCTTCCGG
>VGEO01000080.1 GCA_016869275.1 Alphaproteobacteria bacterium
AGCGCCAAGGCCCGCGCGATCGCGAGCCCGATGACTCCGGCCCCGACCACGACCGCTTCGACTTGATCCGCCAACGTACCGACCCCCCGAAACCGCGCCCGAGTGTCGAAAGCTGCGGCGCAAGGGTCAAGCGCTAGTTCGCGCGAGCCCGAGGTGGACGCGGCGCGGTGGCAGGCTAGAATCGCATCGACGCCTCAGCGGTGATCCAGGACATGGCGAAGGACTCCGGGCCTCCAGCGCCGCGCTCGTCGCGGGCCGAGGTCGACGCATTTCTGAAAAAGGTCGCCCAGACCGTGCCAGTTGCGGCCGGCGGGCGCGGCCGGCTCATGTTCGCGCTCGATGCGACCGCGAGCCGCGAGCCGACCTGGGACCGCGCCTGCCAGATTCAAGGCCAGATGTTCGCCGAGACCGCAGCCTTGGGCGGACTCGACGTCCAGATCGTCTACTACCGCGGCTTCGGCGAGTTCGAGGCGAGCGGTTGGATCGGCCGGTCGGCCGACCTGCTCGCGGTGATGCGGCGCGTTTTTTGCGTCGGCGGCGAGACCCAGATCCGCAAAGTGCTCGAACACGCGATCGCCGAAACCAAGCAACGCCGCGTCAACGCGCTCGTGTTCGTCGGCGACTGTTGCGAAGAGGATGTCGATGCCCTATGCGCGCTGGCCGGCCAGCTCGGGCTGCTGTCGGTGCCGGTGTTCCTGTTCCAGGAGGGCGACGACCAGATTGCGACCCGGGCCTTCAAGCAAATCGCACGGCTCACCAATGGCGCCCATTGCCGGTTCGACGCGTCGAGCGCGCAACAACTGCGCGATCTCCTGAGCGCGGTCGCGGTCTACGCCGCCGGCGGGCGCCGCGCGCTCGAGGACTACGGTCGGCGCGTCGGCGGCGACGTGCCGCTGTTGACCCGGCAGGTGCGCTAGTCGTGCCGTGGCTCGTCGGCGGCCTGGTCCTGCTGCTGGCCGCGCTCCTATTCGCGCGCTGGTTCGTGCGCGCCGATCCGAAGACGCTGGTCCGCGTCGTCCAGTGGCTGGGCGGCGGCTTGCTCCTGGTCGGCGGGCTCTATCTCGTTCTCACCGGTCGGGCCGCGTTCGCCGCGCCGCTCGCCCTGGTCCTCCTCCCTTATATCCGCCGCTATTGGCGGACCGCGTTCGGGAGCACGCGACCCTCGCCCGGGCAGACTTCGGACGTGACCACGGCCTACCTCGAAATGACCCTCGACCATGACTCGGGCACGATGGCGGGCCGCGTGCTCAAAGGGGCTTACGCCGGCCGCGCGCTCGCCGCGATGGGCCGGGCCGACCTCGAATCCCTACTCGCCGAATGCCGGACCGAGGATCCGGAATCGGTGCCGCTGCTCGAAGCCTTCATCGAGCGGGTGTTCGGCCCTGCCGCTGGCGGCGAGGGGGCCGATACGGCCGAGCGGCCGCGCTCGGCGACCGCGATGACCCGCGAGGAAGCCCTCGAAATCCTCGGCCTCGCGACCACCGCCACGGCCGATGAGATCCGCGATGCCCACCGCCGGTTGATGCTCAAAATTCACCCCGACAAGGGCGGGTCGACCTACCTGGCCGCCAAGATCAACCAGGCCAAGGAAGTCTTGTTGAGCGGCGACGGCAATCTTGCCTCGTCTTGACGCCCGTGGCATTAAATGCCCGCCGCGCGCGAGCGGCGGCGCTCCGAGCACTTCTCGGATACGAGCGGGCATCACGATTCCATGACAACGACCGTACGCAAGGCCGTCTTTCCCGTCGGCGGCTTGGGCACGCGCTTTCTACCGGCGACCAAGGCGCTGCCCAAAGAAATGCTACCGGTGGTCGACAAACCGCTCATCCAGTATGCGGTCGAGGAGGCGCAGGCCGCCGGTATCGAGGAGTTCATCTTCGTCACCGGCCGCAACGAGCGTGCGATCGAAAACCACTTCGACCTGTCGTACGAGCTCGAAAACGAACTCAAGCAGCGCGGCAAGACCGATCGGCTCGAAGAGCTCCGGCACTGGCTGCCCAAAGCCGGGCAAGTCGCCTATACCCGCCAGCAGCAGGCGTTGGGGCTGGGTCACGCGGTGTGGTGCGCCCGCCACCTGGTCGGCAACGAGCCGTTCGCGGTGCTGCTCGCCGACGATCTTGTACTGGCGGCGACGCCCTGCCTCAAGCAGATGACCGGCGCCTATCGCGGCGGCACCATGGTGGCGGTCATGGACGTGCCGCGCGAACATACGTCGCGCTACGGCGTGATCGCCCCGGGCAAGATCGAGGGCCGCCTGATCGAGGTCAAAGGCATCGTCGAGAAGCCGGCCCCGGCCAAAGCGCCTTCGACCCAGGCGGTGATCGGCCGCTACATCCTCGACCCGGCGGTGTTCGGGTTCCTGGATCGCCACGTCGTCGGCGCCGGCGGCGAGATTCAGCTGACCGATGCGCTCGCGGCGGTGATCGGCACCGCGCCGTTTCACGGCTTCCGCTTCGAGGGCGAGCGCTTCGACTGCGGCGACAAGGCCGGGTTCCTCAAAGCCAACATCGCCTATGCGCTCGCCCGCGACGATCTGCGCGACGAGGTCGCGCAGTTTCTCGAGACGCGGCCCCCGGGGGCGCCCAAACGGTCGCGGCAAACGGCTTCATAAAGCGAGACATCCATGCGCGTTGCGATGATCGGAACCGGCTATGTCGGCCTGGTGTCCGGCACTTGTTTCTCCGAGTTCGGCCATGAGGTCGTCTGCGTCGACAAAGACGTCCGCAAGATCGACGGCCTCAAGGCGGGCAAGGTCACGATCTTCGAGCCGGGCCTCGAGGCGCTGATCGCGAGCAACGTCGCCGCCGGGCGACTAACCTTCACCACCGACCTCGCACCGGCGGTAGCTGCGGCGGAAGCCGTCTTCATCGCGGTCGGGACGCCGAGCCGGCGCGGCGACGGCGACGCCGACCTGAGCTACGTCTACGCCGCGGCCGAGGAGATCACCGCCGCGATCGCGGCTTATACCGTGATCGTCACCAAGTCGACGGTTCCGGTCGGTACCGGGCGCGAGGTCGAAGCGATCGTCCGCCAGCGACGGCCGGACGCCCAATACGACGTGGTCTCGAATCCCGAGTTCTTACGCGAGGGCGCGGCGATCAACGACTTCATGCGCCCCGACCGGGTCGTGGTCGGAGCCGAATCGGAGCGGGCGCGCGAGGTCATGCGCCGGCTCTACCGGCCGCTGTTCCTGAACGAGACCCCGGTACTGTTCACCCAGCGCGAGACCGCCGAGCTCATCAAGTACGCCGCCAACGCTTTCCTCGCCACCAAGATCACGTTCATCAACGAAATGGCCGATATCTGCGAAAAGGTCGGCGCCGACGTCCAAGTGGTGGCGCGCGGCATCGGGCTCGATGGCCGCATCGGCTCGAAGTTCCTCCACGCCGGACCGGGCTATGGCGGGAGCTGCTTCCCCAAGGACACGCTGGCGCTCACCAGCGTCGCCAAGCGCGTCGGCGCGCCGTCCCGCATCGTCGAAGCGGTGGTCGCGGTCAATGCGGCCCGGCGCAAGGCGATGGCCGAGCGCATCGTCGCCGCTTGCGGTGGCAGCGTGAAAGGCAAGACCATCGCCGTGCTCGGCCTCACCTTCAAGCCCAACACCGACGACATGCGCGAGGCGCCGAGCCTCGACATCGTCCCGGCGCTGCAGCGGGCGGGCGCCACCGTCCGCGCCTTCGACCCCGAAGGCATGAAGGAAGGCGAGGCGATGCTGCCGGGCGCGGTGTGGTGCGCCAATGCCTACGACGCGATCCAGGGTGCCGACGCGCTCGCGATCGTCACCGAGTGGAACGAGTTTCGCGGCCTCGATCTCGGTCGCGTCAAGAAACTCTTGAAGCAACCGATCTTCATCGACCTTCGCAACATCTATAAGCCCGAGGAATTAGCGAGCGCGGGCTTCGATTACCACTCGATCGGGCGCCCGCCCGTCCTCGCCCGCGCCCGCTGATCCGCGCCGCGATCGCATGACCGGATCCGACGGCCACGCCTTCCACCCGACGGTGCTGCGCGAATACGACATTCGCGGCGTCGTCGGCGAGACCCTGAGCGAGACCGATGCCCGGGCGATCGGGCGCGCGTTCGCGACCATCGTTGGCGGCGAACGGCCGGCGATCGCGATCGGGTTCGACGGCCGCCTGAGTTCGCCCGCGCTCGAAGCGGCGGCGGTCGAGGGGCTGATCGCGAGCGGCGCGCGGGCGGTGCGGATCGGGCGCGGCCCGACGCCGATGCTCTATTTCGCCGTCCACACGCTCGGTCTCGATGGCGGCATCATGGTGACCGGCTCGCACAACCCGCCGGCCTACAACGGCTTCAAGCTGATGCGCGGCAAGCAGGCGTTTTTCGGCGCCGACATCCAGGCGCTCGGGCGCCTCGCGCGCGCCGGCCAGTTCCGCGCGGCCCCGGGCGAGGCCGCAGCGCACCATGTCGCCGCCGATTACGTCCGGCGCCTGCGCCAGGACTACCGGAGCGACCGCGCGCTCGCCGTCGCCTGGGACGTCGGCAACGGCGCGACCGGCGACGTGCTGGCCGATCTGGTGACCCGGCTCCCCGGCCGGCACGTGGTGCTGAACGGCGCGATCGACGGGCGCTTCCCCGCCCACCATCCCGACCCGACGGTTCCCGCCAATCTCGAACAGTTGCGGAAGGCGGTGCTGGCCGAACGCTGCGATGTCGGGATCGCGTTCGACGGCGATGGCGATCGCCTCGGTGCGATCGACGGTCAGGGCCGCATTCTGTGGGCCGACCAGATGCTGGCGCTGTTCGCACGCGACGTGCTGGCCGCACACCCCGGCGCGACCATCATCGCCGACGTCAAATGCTCGAACACGCTGTTCGCCGAGATCGCGCGGCTCGGCGGCAAGCCCTTGATGTGGCGGACCGGGCATTCGCTGATCAAGAGCAAGATGCACGAGACCCGGGCGCCGCTCGCCGGCGAACAGTCGGCGCACATCTTCTTCGCCGACCGCTACTACGGGTTCGACGACGCGCTCTATGGCGCGATCCGGCTGCTCGACTACGTCGCCCATTCGGGTCGGACACTGGCTCAATTCCGCGACGAACTGCCGGCGGTCGTCAACACGCCCGAGCTCCGCATCCCGTGCGCCGAGGATCGCAAGTTCCAGGTGGTGGCTGACGTCAAGAAACGTCTCGAAACGGCACGGGCCGACGTCAATGCGATCGATGGCGTCCGCGTCACCACCGCCGACGGCTGGTGGCTGCTCCGCGCCTCGAACACCCAGGACGTCCTGGTGGCGCGCTGCGAGGCTCCGACCGAGGCGGGCCTGGCCCGGCTCAAAGCGAGCCTGGTGGCTGAGATCCGCGCCGCCGGGCTCGAACCGCCGCCGCTTTAGCCGGGCGGCTTGAATCGCTGTTTATCGTGGCTGCTGTCCCTCCCCTTCCCTCTCCCGCGAGGGGAGGGAGACAGCTGTTAGCCGCTGCTCGACCCGATGCAGGGCCAGCGTGATGGCGAGGCCGGCGACGCCGACGAACGGGTAGAGCCAGCGCATCCCGTCCCAGCCGCCGGTTGCGACCACGAGCGCGGCGATGATCGGCGGCCCGATGAACTGACCGAGCGTGTTGCCCTGAACGATGACTCCGGTGACGACGCCGAACCGCCGCCGATCGGGCGCGTGCAACGGTACGCCGGCATAGGCCGCGCCGGCGATGAAGCTCGAAAGCAGCGCGAGCGGCACCGCGCAGGCGAGCCGCGTCACGGGCGCGACATCGGGCGCGAACACGCCCAAAGGAAGTGTCCCGATCGCGACCGCCGCCGCGCTCAGCATCGCCCAGCGCGGCAGCCCGCGCTGGATGAACCAGCCGCTCGCGGCCATAAACGGGATCAGGCTGGCGACGAACACCGCGGTCAGCAGCGCCGCCACGGTCGTTGAGAAACCGAGTTCCTCGGCGAAGAACGTCGGCATCCACGCCATGATCGAGAAGTTGCAGATGCTCATGATGACGAACATCGCGGCGAGCAGCCACGGGCCCGGCCGGGCCAGCGTCGCGCCGACATCGGCGAGCGTCAGACGGTCGGCGCTCGCCCGGGCGAAGCCGAAGTCGCGGCGCGGCACCCAGATCAGGAACAGCGCGAGCAGCGCCAGGATCACGGCGATGTTCGCAGCCCATAGCCCGCGCCAGCCGAGGAGGCCGAGGCCGAGCGGCGCGATCAGCATCGCTGCGGTCATGCCGCACGGGAAATAGCTCGACAACAGCCCGAGCGCCGCGCGGCGGTCGCGCTCGGTGGCGGCAGCGGCGACGATCGGCGTGCCGCCCACCAAAATCGCGAGGTAGCCGATGCCCTCGACGAACCGGCCGAGCAGCAGGACCGCGAAGCCGGGCGCGGCGCCGCCAAGGACGGTGCCTATGAGCAGACAGAAGAATCCACCCAACACCGTGCGCCGATAGCCGATGCGGTCGGCGACCATGCCGCCGGCCGCGCCCGTCAACGCACCGGCAAGGAACACGATCGAGGCGATCCAGCCGCCCTCGACCAGATCGAGGCCGAGCTCGGCGCGGAGGATCGGCAGCGCCGGGGGCGCTTTGCCGATTTGCAGCGTCCCGGCGACGCTCGCTAAAAATACGGCGATCACGACCGGCCAGCGGGTCGCGGCAGCGCGTTCGGACGGGGCGGCGGTCGGCATCGACAGGGAGGCGAGGGGAGGACGGGTCGCTATACTAGCCCGCGCGCGCAGCCGAGGTGCGAGGTGAATTCGATCGATCTTCAGGTTTCCGACGAGGTGCGGGCGACGCTCGGCGCGGGCCGCGCCGTGGTGGCGCTCGAATCGTCGTTGATCGCACACGGGTTCCCGCGCCCGGACAACCTCAACCTCGCCCACACCCTCGAATCCGCGGTGCGCGCCCGCGGCGCGGTCCCGGCGACGATCGCGCTGCTCGACGGCCGAGCCCGGATCGGGCTCGACGCTGGCGCGCTCGCGCGCCTGGCCGAGGATACCGGCGTCACCAAGTGCTCGGTCCGCGATCTCGCCTATCTGCTCGCGACCGGCGGCAGCGGAGGCACCACGGTCGCGGCGACGGCGCGGCTCGCGGCCGCTGCCGGGATCACCGTGTTTGCGACCGGCGGCATCGGCGGCGTGCATCGCAGTGACGGCCACCAGCTCGACGTTTCGGCCGATCTGATCGAGCTTGCGCGCGCTCGGGTCGCGGTGGTGGCGTCGGGCGCCAAGGCGCTGCTCGACCTGCCGGCGACGCTCGAAGTGCTCGAAACCCAGGGGGTTCCGGTGGTCGGCTTCCGTACCGGCGAGTTTCCGGCCTTTTACACGGCGACGAGCGGTCTCAAGCTGACGCAGCGCTGCGACGACCTCGCGTCGCTGGCCATGGTCGTGCGGACCCATCTCGGGCTCGGTGCCGGCGGGCTCCTGGTTTGCAACCCGCCGCCGCCGGCGCTGGCGCTGGGCTCGGCCGAGGTCGAAGCCCTGGTCGCAGCCGCGCTCGGCGAGGCGGCGCGCGCGGGCATCACCGGCCCGGCGGTGACGCCTTATGTGCTGAGTGCGCTGGGCCGGCTTTCGGGCGGCCGGACCGGCGCCGTCAATCGCGCGTTGATTCTCGCCAATGCCGAGCTCGGCGCCGAGCTGGCGGTTGCGCTCGCTGTGCGGGCGCGACCGGTCAGTCCTTCATCTCGCGGCGCCACTTGAACCAGCGCCGCTCGATCACTTCGAGAATGCCGTCCATCAGCGACAGCACGACGATCAGGATCAGGGTCCAGCCGAGCAGGCCCGCGGTATCGAACAACTGATTGGTGAGCATCATCTCGGCGCCGATGCCGGTGCCGGCGGCGATCGCCTCGGCGAACACGGCGATACGGCCCGAGAACGAGAGCGAGAGGCGGAGGCCCGAAAAGATGAACGGGGTCGCCGCCGGGATGATCAGATAGCGCAACAGTCCGGCCGTGGTCGGGCGCAGCGACTTGGTCATCTGGTAGAGCTCGAACGGGACCGCGCGCACACCGTCGTAGGTGTTGAGCGCGGTGATCGGGAACGTGACGATGAACATGAAGAACCAGACCCGCAGCTCCATGTTCTTGAACCAGATCACGCCCAGGAGCACCCACGTCAGCGCCGGCACGCCCATGATCAGACGGATGAATGGCCGGGCGATGAAATTGAAGCCGTTCGACATCGCCATCAGCACCCCGAACAGGATGCCGAACGAGGCCGAGACCGCGAACCCGCCAAGGATCCGAATCAGGGTCTGGCCGACCGCCACGTAGGTGCCGTTGAGCGTCAGGATGTCCTGAAACTTGGCGATCGCGGTCGGGATGGTCGGGAAGATGTACTTGGGGATAAGGCCACCAAAGAACTGCCACGCCAAGAGCACCGCGGCGATGACGATCGCGGTGCCCAAGGTATCGCGCTGGCTGCCGACCCAGCGAACGTAGCGGCGGACTTCGGCGCCGACCGGAGCGGGCAAGGGTTTGGTTGCGTCGCAGCTCATGGCGCTGGATCGAGCCTCATCCGAACGATTCGCTGTCGATATTGCGGAAGATGTCGCTCCGCACCCGGTCGCGCTGGATCGCCCAGTCGGGGCGCTTGCGGATATCGACCAGCTCGTGAGTCGAGATCACCCGCGCCGGCTTGCCGAGCACCAGGACGCGAGTGCCGAGTTCGAGCGCCTCGGTGATGTTGTGGGTGACGACGATCGCCGCGGTCTGCGACTCGTTGATCAGCGCCATGCAATCCTGGCGAAGCTTGTGCGCGGTGACCTCGTCCAGGTGCCCGAACGCTTCGTCGAGCAGGATCACCTTGGGATTGGTGACGAAGGCGCGCGCGATGGCGACGCGCTGGCGCATGCCGCCCGAAAGCTGATGCGGATAGGCATGCTCCCAGCCGGTCAAGCCGACTTTGGTGAGCCAGACCCGCGCCTGCGCGTAGCGGTCTTCCTTGGCGACCCCGGCGACCTCGAGCCCGATCGCGGCGTTGTCGATCACCGAGCGCCACGGCAGCAGCCGATCGGTCTGGAACACGGCCGCCAGTTTACCGCGCATCTTCATGAAGTCGGCCGATGGCGACAGTCCGTCGATCCGGATGGTGCCCTCACTCGGCGGGTCGATCCCGAGCAGCATGTTGACGAGCGTCGACTTGCCGCACCCGGTCTTGCCGCAGATGCAGACGACTTCGCCCGCCGCGACCGTGAAGGTCACGTCCTTGACGGCGGTGAACGGGTTGCCGTCGAGCCCCGACCCGAACACCTTGCGCACCGACTGAACGTCGACGACCGCACCCATGCGCGTTCTTTCCTTCCGCCCGTGCCCGGCGTCGATCGAACGACGAGAGCGGACCGCGTGGCGCGCCGTCCGCTCTCGGATCGGCCGAGGACGGCGCGCGAACTACGCGCGCCGCCGGCTCGAGCCCTACTCTTCGTGGAAGATCCCGTCGTCCGGGATCTTGTCGATCATGCCGATCTCTTTGTACAGCTCGAATTCCTTCTTGAGCTGCGCCTTCAGGTCTTTGATCGGAATCCCGACCCACTTCATCTTGCGGCCGAAGTAGCCGTCCTGATACATCGCCTTGAAGATGGCCTCATCGAGGTTTGCGCCGCCGGTGCCTTTGCCGCCTGAAATATCGGTTCGAGGAGCGAGCAACCGCTTAGCTTCGGTGGGGTTGGTGTCGATGAATTTTTGCACCTCGGCCATCGTCGTGAGCAGGCCTTTGACCTTGCCTGGGTTGGCCTTGAGCCAGTCGGCGTGGACCGTGAAGACGAGGTACATCTCCTCGACGCCCAACATCTTGGCGACGTCCTTGTCGGGGAACGCGATCGGCTTGAACTTGCCGGGCGCTTGCTGATCGAGGCGGACGGCATACTCAGCCGGCACGACGACCGCGTCGAAATCTCCGCGATCGAGCAGGGCAGCCGACTGCAAAATGTCGATATTCTCGATTTTGATTTCTTTGTCCGGGTCGATCTTGAGGCTCTTCAAGACGGCCAGCACATAGGCGTGAATGTAGGACGCCTTGGGCGAACCCAGCGACTTGCCCTTGAGGTCGGCCATCGACTTCACGGGTCCGTCGGCCTTGGCCATGACCGCGTACGGAAACACCAGCGTACCGCCGACAATGCGGACTGGCGTGCCCTTGTTGTAGTTGGCCGCGAGGTAGTTGACGCCCGAGACGTGCAAGCCGCTATAGACGTTGGTGTAGTAGTCGTTCAGGTACGCGGCAGCCGTGGTGCGCACGTTCCAATCGAGGTTCCAGCCGTTCTTCTCGTCGAGCTTCAGGCCCTTGATGATCGGGATCGGTTGCGAGCTCATCGACGGACCCGGGAAGCTGGCGCTTCCAAGCGTCGGCAACGATTGAGCAGCGACGGCGCCCGCCGCGACCACTGCGGCGGCGACTGCCGCCAACGCCAGCGCCAAACGTCCCGCGAACCCGCGAGTATCGAATTTAGCCATCGTGAGATCCTCCCCTGCGCGTCTTAGGACGCAAAAAAACGGCGTATGCTAGGTGCGACCGGCGGGTGCGTCAACCGCGCGTCGCATCAGGCCCCGGGCGGAAAGATGCGCGGAAACACCGGATGACGCGGATCGTCCGGAAATGGCGCGCCGTGGGCGAGACCGGGGTCGGTATGGGTCTTGATGGCGCGGGCACCGGTACGGACGACGTAGCTCGAGTCCTCGCCGACGAAGCGGTACCCCACCGCCCGACGCCGCCGCGGGGTGTGGTTCCCAGGGGCGCCGTGAAGGAGCCATAGACTGGCGATGATCGCGTCGCCCGGTTCGGTCTCCATGCTGACGATGTCGTAGTTGGCGCGTTCCTTCGCCATATCGGGGACCGGGACCGCGTCGGCGTCGTCCGCCGCCGGTTCGCCGTTCGCCCCGGCCAGGAACTTATGCCGCTTGGGATCGCCCGTCGTCGTCGCGACGAAGCGTTTACCCCACTTGTGCGAGCCGCGCACCCACTCGACCGCGCCCGAGTCGCGGGTCACGTGGTCGAGCGAAATCCACATCCCGAGCGTTTGCCGGCCCTCGCACGGATTGGTCGGGATGTCCTGGTGCCAGCGCGTCTCCTGTTTGGCGTAGGGCTCTTTCACCAGAATGAAGTCGTAGATCAGATTGACGCGGCGAGCGCGCATGAAGCGCGCGGCGATCGCGCCCACCGGCGATTCGAATGCGAGGCGCCGAAAGCCGGGATGGCCGACCCAGAGGTAGTTGTCGTAGGCGAAGCGACCGGGCATGCCCTCGCCGCTCAAGTTAGCGCCGCGCTCGGTCGGACGATCCAAAATCTCGTCGACCGAGCGCGTCATCAGGTCGATCCATTCGGGCGCGAATGCGCGCTTCATAAGAAAGAACCCGTCGCGCTCGTAGGCAGCGACGTCGGCTTCGGAAATCGGTCGCGACGAGGTCGAGAGCATCGACCCTCCTTTACGCCGCCGGTTGCGGCCAAATGCGTGGAAACTGATCGTGGTCGGGCGGGAACGGATCGCCCGGTTTCAGACCGGGGTCGCGTTTGGGTTTAGGCCGGCCCGGCCCGCGCTCGGCGTAACGGGCATCGTCGCCGGCGAGCCGATAGACGATCGCCCGGCGACGGCGGTCCGAGTTGTTGCCGTAGGCGCCGTGAACGGTCAGTAGGTGGTTGATGATGACGTCGCCGGGTTCGGTATCGAACGAAACGATGTCGTAGCTTTCGCGCTCGCCGTCGATATCCGGAAGCGGTTCGAGCCCGTCACCGACCGCGTAGTCGCCGCCTTCGAACGGGCGCGCCGCAAACCAGCAGCCCCAGCGGTGCGAGCCCCTGATCCACTCGGCTGCGCCCGATTCGCGCGTCACGCGATCGAGCGAAATCCACATGCCGCACACCTGGCGGCCGTCGACCCAGTTGTAGGGCTGATCGTGGTGCCAGGGCGTGAGCGCTGGGGTGTGCGGTTCTTTGACCAGCAGCATATCCAAGAGGAACGTGACCTGCCGCGAGCGCAAAATCGCGGCGGCGAGCGCGCCGATCGGTGAGTGTGTCGCCAGCGCGCGGAAGTCGACGTCGTACATCCACATGAAGAGGTCGCGCTCGAATCGCCCAGGCGATCCCGGCGGGTTGATCAGCTTTCCCTCAGCGGTCGGGTGAGCGAGGATGCGGTCGAGCGCGGCCCGCATCCGTTCGACCCAGTCGGTATCGAGCATACCGCGCAAGCACACGACCCCGTCCCGCTCGAACGCATCGACTTCGGCGGGCGTGATCGGACGCAGTGGGGCGCGGTTCACGATCTCACGCGGCGCGCGGCCAGATCATCGGGAAGATGTGGTGGTCGGCGCGCGCCGGAAAATGCTCGCCGTCCTTCAAGCCGACCTCGATGTTGGGGTGGATCGAGAGGAAGGTGTTGCGGACCGCATAGGTCGCTTGCTCGCCCGCGAGCCTGAGGCCGATCGCGCGGCGGCGGCTGTCGGTCGTGTTTCCGGGCGAGGCGTGGCAGGTGAGCATGTCGAAAAAGACCACGTCGCCGGCCTCGCACGGGAGCTCTACGATGTCGTAGCGCGACGGATCGGCGTCGATGTTGGGCATGTCCTCGAGTCCGACCGGACGCGTGCCCTGCTTGTCGCGGCCGGCGTAATTGGGATTGATCGCAGCATCGCCCGAGCCCTTGGGTTCGAACCGCCGTCCCCAGCGGTGCGAGCCGCGGATCATGCGCATCGCGCCGCTTTCCCGCGTCACTTTGTCGAGCGCGATCCAGGCGCTGATCGACTGCGGTCCCTCGACCGGATTGCCGGGACCGTCCTGGTGCCAGAGCGTGGGCTTGGGCGTATTCGGTTCCTTGACCGAGATGAAGTCGAACACCAGCGTCACCTGCCTGGCGCGCATCAACTGGGCGCCGACCGCAGCGGCCGGCGACTCGAAAACGATCTCGCGGAACTTGTCGTTGACCGGCCAGAGCCAGGTATCGAACACGTAGCGGCCCGGCTTCTTGCCCTTGTCGATGTCGATCGTGTACTGGCCGGGGTTGGCAAGCACCTCGTCGACCGCGGCCCGCATGTAGTCGAGCCACGCGCGGTCGAATACGTTCTTGATGATGATGACGCCGTCGCGAGCGAATTGCTCGATTTCGGCCTCGGTGATGGGACGCGGCGGATGCAGATTCAACGCGCTTCTCCCTTGGCGATCAGGCGGTCATTCTAACGGCGCCAGCGGCTGTCGCGGCCAGAGCCGGCGCAGGCCTAGGCCGCGCGCGGCCACATCATCGGGAAATAGCGATGCCGCGGGTCGGCCGGGAAATGGTCGCCGTCCTTGAGGCCGGGGTCGGCGAGCGGGCGGATGTTGAGCTTGGTATGGCGGACTGCGTAGGTCGCCTGCTCGCCGGCGAAGCGGAGCCCGAACGCGCGGCGCCGGCGCTCGGTTGAGTTGCCGCCGGCGGCGTGGACGGTCATCAAGTTATGGATGATGAAATCGCCCGGCTCGGCGCCGACGGTGACGACGCCGTAGCGGGCCGGCTGGGCATCGATATCCGGCATCTGGTAGAGGCCGTCGGGGCGCTGCTCGTCGTCGCCTCGGCCGGCGTAAGCCGCGTGCTTGGAGATGTTGCCCGACCCGGTCGGCTCGAACGCCTTGCCCCACTTGTGCGAACCGGGCGCATAGCGCAAGGCGCCGCTCTCGGGCGTCACGTGGTCGAGCGCGATCCACATGGTGCAACTCTGCTGGCCTTCGACCGGATTGCCGGGCGCGTCCTGGTGCCACGCCGTGGCCTTGGGCGTATGCGGCTCTTTGACGGAGATGTAGTCGAACACCAGATTGACGCGCTTGGCGCGCATGAAGGTGGCGGCGATCTCGGGCGCCGGGCAGCTGAAGACGACGTCGCCGAACTTCTTGTTGTAGGTCCAGATCCAGGCGTCGAACGTGAACCGCCCCGCCGTGCCGTCGTCGCCGGCGATATCCATGCTCTGGGGTCCCGGGTGGGTGAGCACTTCTTCGACGGCTTCGCGCATGGCCTCGACCCAGTCCATGTCGAACAGGCCCTTGACCAGGAGGAAGCCATCCTCCTCGTAACGGCGGATTTCGTCTTCGGTGATTGCCCGAAGCGGATGCTTGTTCACGGGTCGCGCCCTCCGTCTGCTGATTGTCGGCCCCTCCCGGACCGGGCCGGAACTGTAGGCGATTTCGCGACTGCCGTCACTGCCGCGTGAGGCGTCCGTCGCTCCGGCTGGTGGTCGCTTACTCGGTGCGGCCGTCGGGGCGGATCGGCACGCAGACGAACTGCTTGCGCTTCAAGGTCGAGCAGGCATCGCGAGCGGTATCCTCGGTGAACCCGACCAGGCGTGCGCGGAACAGGGCCTTGCCTTTTTCCGATACCGTTTCGATCGCGACCCGGGCGCCGCGCAGGGCGGGAATCGCGTCGAACACGCGACTCGCCTCTTTTTCGGCCGAAACCTGACGGCGGAAGGCGCCGACTTGCACGCTCCAGCCGCCGCCGGCCGCGGCCGGCGGCGTATAGGTCCGCGCCGCGGCGAGGGCGACGGCGTGGCCGGGCCGGTCGTCGGTCTTGACGGTCCGTGCCGACTTAGCCTGGGCGGCTGCCGTGCGCACCGGGACCGGTGCCGCCGCCGCGACGACGGTCGGCGGGGCAGTAATGCCGAAGACGCCGTCGAGCAGGATCCGTGTCTGTTCGTCGCGGCTGCGCGCCGAGTTGCCGCCCAAGACCACCGCGATCAGGCGGCGGCCGTCGCGCTCGGTCGAGACGGCGATGTTGAAGCCGGAGGCGCGGGTGTAGCCGGTCTTGATGCCGTCGACGCCGGGATAGCTACCGAGCAGCTTGTTGTGGTTGACGAACAGTCGGTTGCGGAAGCGGAACTGTTCGGTCGAGAAGTAGTGATAGTGGTGGGGATAGTCGGACAGCAGGGCGCGGGCCAGGATCGAAATGTCGCGCGCGGTGGTCGACTGCAGCGGCTCTGGCAACCCCGACGCGTTGCGATAGAGCGAGCGCTCCATCCCAAGCTGGCGCGCCTTGGCGTTCATGAGGCGCGTGAAACGCTCCTCGCTGCCGCCGAGCGCCTCGGCCAGCACCACGGCCGCGTCGTTGGCCGAACGGGTAACGACGCCGAGAATGGCGTCCTTGGTCGTAATCGTCTGGCTGGGGAGCAAACCGAGCTTGGTCGGCTCTTGCTCGGCCGCGTCGGTCGAAACCTTGAGCTTCTGGCCGAGCGCGAGCTTACCGGCATCGAGCGCCTCGAACACCAGGTAGAGCGTCATCATCTTGACGAGCGAGGCCGGGATGCGAGGTTCGTCGGCATCGGACTCGGCGATGATACTGCCATCGCGCGCATCGACGATGATTGCAGCCGGCAACGCGGTCGCGCGGTCGATGACCGCTGCCGATAACGGCGCCGTGAACCAGATCAGTGCGGCGATAAACGCGAGCGAGCGAAACCAAACTATCACGGCCAACACCCCAACGACGTCTGTGCCCGTCTGCGTCCCCCCCGGGTCGCAAAATCGCGTTTCGTTCGTTCTTAGTAAGTGACTGTAGTTAATCGTTGATTCACCGTCTACCACAAAACGTCGAGCGACCATCGACGCCGCAGGAGCGGCGCTCGCGTGCAAACCCGACGACCCTCTTGCGCAACCGGGCGACCGTCACGCGCAGCCCGGGAAAGTCCGGACTCGCCGCCTGCGGCGTCCGATCTATGTCACTGCCGCGCCTCGAAAAAGCGGCCAAGACTCTTGAGCCGAGCATCAACTACATTAATATCGGG
>VGEO01000081.1 GCA_016869275.1 Alphaproteobacteria bacterium
GGCCGCCATCCACCGCTTCATCACCGAGGCCAACCATGCGCCCAAACCATTTGTCTGGACCGCCGATCCGCAGCGCATCGTCGCCGCTGTCCAACGTGGGATCCAAAAGTTAGAGTCGATCCACTAGCTCGTTACTCCGCCGGCATCGGGCCGGCGACGAGCTCGGGATCGATCGGAACCTCGAACCAGTTGACGCGCCAGTCCAAATGCGGGCCGGTGGCGCGTCCGGTCGCACCGACCGTCCCCAAGAAATCGCCGGCGTCGAGCGCGGCGCCGACCTTCACCCGGACCTCCGCCAAGTGCGAATAGACGGTGGTGAGACCGTGGCCGTGGTCGATCATGACGGTGCCGCCGGTGAAAAAAAGATCGCGTTCGGCAAGCGCGACGATGCCGGGCGCGGGGGCCCGGACCGGGGTCCCGGCCGCGGCCGCGATATCGACGCCGAAATGCGGCCGCCGCGGTTCGCCGTTCAGGATCCGCTGGTTGCCGTAGGCGCCGCTCACGCGTCCGACCGCCGGCCAACGGAACGGATAGCGGAAGTCGGTCGCGGCGCGGTCTTCGCGGCGGACGGCGGCGATCAGCTCGCCTTCGCGCTTGATGCGGGCGAGGTCGGCGTCCGAGGGCGTCACCATGCGCTCAGGGAGGCCGTCGATTCGCTGGGTCGGGAACGTCCGCGCGGCGATGCCGAGCGTGCGCGCCTCGCTACGGCCATCGGGGTGGCGGACGGCGAGCGTCGCCGAGGGCGGCGCATCGCGGCCGAATCCGAACACGAACAGACCGTCCGCCGAGACCCGCACCGGGCGTCCGTCGAGGGCGAGTGTGGTGCCGGGCGCGGCCTGGCCGCGGATCAGCCCGCCCTGAACGAACTGGCCGTTGAGTTCGAGCGCCGCCGCCGGAGCAATGCCGAGCGCTGCCGCCAGGCCAACACCGAGCGCGGCCAGCGCGACCGCTACAGCCAACCGCGCGATCACGACTGCGTCTTGCACGATCACGATCGCGGCTTGGCCGCCGCCTTCGTCGTCTTGAGCGCGGCATCCGGCGTGGCGTACGGCTCCTGCCGCTCGACGCTCCAATAGCGCAGATCCTCGAGCGGAATGCGCGCCCCGGTGACCGCGCACTTGACGTAGGTGCCCGGTACCAGGACGTCGAACCGGCCCGGGCCATAGCGGAGCTTGGCTTCGCGTTGCGAGAGCGTATCCATCGGCGTCCTTATAGCAGTTCACCCTGACTCTCGCCCGGGGGGCGATCGCGTTTGGTCTTGCGCCGCGTGCCGGCGGCGCCGACGGTCACCGGCACCAGGCCGTCGCGGAACTGGATCGCGAGCTCGGTCCCGGCCTCGCCGGTCGCACGCGCCCGCATCAGGAGCTTGCCGCTGGCCCGGTCGCGGACCAGGGCGTAGCCGCGCTCAAGCACGCGCTCATAGGAGAGCGAAGCGAGAAGCCGCACCCCTGCCGCGAGCCGGCGTTCGGTTTGAACGAAGGTCCGACCGAGCGCCGGCGCCAGCCGGCCGGCCAACTTCGCGAGTTCGCCCGACTTGTCGACGATCTCGCGGCGCAACTGCTGCGGCCGGAGCCGCGCCGCGACGTCGCCAAAGGCGCGCCAGCGCCGCTCGAGGGCGATCCTGAGCGAGCGCCGGAGCGCATCATCGAGATCGCCCAAGCGGACGGCGGCGCGCTCGATCAGCTCGCCCGGGTGGCGGAGGCCCCGCACCGCGGCGAGGAGCGCGGTGCGGCCTTCCTCGAGCCGGCGCACCAAGGCGGCGCGCAAGCGGCCGCCCAGTTGATCGAGCTTGAGCGCGATGTCGCGGCGCACCGGAACCGCCATCTCGGCCGCCGCCGAAGGCGTCGGCGCCCGTTTGTCGGCGGCAAAGTCGATCAAGGTCGTGTCGGTCTCGTGGCCGACCGCCGCGATCAACGGGATCGCGCTCGCGGCCGCGGCGCGGACGACGATCTCCTCGTTGAACGGCCACAGGTCCTCGATCGAGCCGCCGCCGCGGGCGACGATCAGCACGTCGGGGCGCGGGATCGTCCCACCCGGGCGCAAGCGGTTGAAGCCCTGGATCGCCGCCGCGATCTGCCCCGCCGCCTCATCGCCCTGGACTTTGACCGGCCATACCAGCACGTGGCGCGGGAAGCGGTCGGCCAGGCGATGGCGGATGTCGCGAATCACCGCCCCGGTCGGCGAGGTGACGACGCCGATCACGTCGGGAAGGTAGGGAAGCGGCTTCTTGCGGGCGGGATCGAACAGGCCTTCGGCAGCGAGCTTCTTGCGCCGCTGCTCCAAGAGCACCATGAGCGCGCCGGCGCCGGCCGGCTCGACCTGATCGACCACCAGTTGGTACTTCGAACTCTTCTCCCAGGTCGTGATCTTGCCGGTGGCGACGACTTCGAGCCCTTCTTCGGGCAGGAAGCGGAGCCGGCGGACGATCGAGCGCCAGATCACCGAGTCGAGCACCGCGTCGGGGTCCTTGAGCGTGAAGTAGATGTGGCCGGAGGCGTGGCGCGTGACCTTGGAGATTTCGCCGCGCACGCGGACGCGCTCGTAGGCGTTCTCGAGCGTCCGCTTGAGCGCGTGCGAAATCTCGCCGACCGAATATTCGGGCAGGTTACGCGCCGGCTTGGGCGCCGCGCCGTCGTCGCGTTTCGGCGCGCCGCCGTCGTCGTCGAACAGAGGATCGCTCATTCGGCGTTCGGGCCGTTTTCTCGCATGATCGGTGCATGATACAAGGGTGCACCTTAGGAAAAAACCGCCGCCATCGGAAACAACCGTCGTGCACGTCCTCGTCATCGGCTCGGGCGGCCGCGAACACGCGCTGGTGTGGGCGCTCTCGGCGTCGCCTTTGGTCGAGCGCTTGAGCTGCGCGCCGGGGAACGGCGGCATCGCCCAACTCGCGACCTGCGTCGCACTCGATCCCGGCGACGCTCCGGCCGTGATCGGCTTTTGCCGGCGCGAGGCGGTCGAGTTCGTGGTGGTCGGGCCGGAAGGGCCGCTGGTCGGCGGCCTGGTCGACCGGCTCGAAGCCGCCGGCATCGCCGCGTTCGGCCCGAGCGCGGCCGCCGCCGAGCTCGAAGGCTCGAAGGCCTTCACCAAGGACCTCTGTGCCCGCCACCGCATCCCGACCGCGGCCTACGGGCGCTTTCGCGAAGCGGCGGCGGCCAAGCGCTACATCGCCGCGCGCGGCGCGCCGATCGTCGTCAAGGCCGATGGGCTGGCGGCCGGCAAGGGCGTCGTCGTCGCGCAGTCGACCGCCGAAGCCGAAGCGGCGGTCGATGCGATCATGAGCGGGCAGTTCGGCGCCGCCGGCGCCGAGATCGTGGTCGAGGAATTCCTGGCCGGCGAGGAAGCGAGCTTCTTCGCCTTGGTCGACGGCAAGACCGCGATCGCGTTGGCTTCGGCCCAGGACCACAAGACCGCCTATGACGGCGATCAGGGTCCCAACACCGGCGGCATGGGCGCCTATTCGCCGGCGCCGGTGGTGACGCCGGCGCTCGCGGCAAGCGCGATGGAGCGGATCGTACAGCCGACGGTCGTGGCGATGGCGGCCGAGGGCCGGCCGTTCAAGGGCATCCTCTACGCCGGGCTCATGATCGGCGCCGACGGGCCGAAATTGCTCGAATACAATGTCCGCTTCGGCGACCCCGAGTGCCAGGCCCTGATGCCCAGGCTCAAGTCCGACCTGCTCCCCGCCTTCATGGCCGCCCGCGACGGCGTCCTCGACACCTTCGACCTGCGCTGGCACGACCGGGCCGCGCTCTGCGTGGTGATGGCGGCCAAGGGCTACCCGGGCGCGTACGCGCGCGGCAGCGAGATCGGCGGGCTCGACGCGGTAGCGGCGCTTCCCGATGTGTTCGCCTTTCACGCCGGCACTCGGCGCGACGGCGGCCGAATTCTCGCCGACGGCGGGCGCGTTCTCGGTATCACGGCGCTGGGCGCGACGGTGGCGGACGCGCAACGCAAAGCCTACGCCGCGGTCGATCGCATCCGGTGGCCGGAAGGATTCTGCCGCCGCGACATCGGCTGGCGCGCGGTCGAGCGGTCATGACGAACGGAGCGCTCGAGCGGCTATGACGGACGGACGCGACAAACTCTCCGAGCGCGAGGCGCGTTTCACCGGAACCATGCCGGTGCGCGCCGCCCACGACATCGACGCGGCCGCGCTCGAACGGTTCATGGCAGCCCACGTCCACGGTTTCCGTGGGCCGTTGACGCTCACCCAGTTCAAGGGCGGCCAGTCGAACCCGACCTACTGCGTGAGCGCGCCGTCGGGGAAATACGTGGTGCGGCGCAAGCCGCCCGGGAAGCTCCTACCCTCGGCGCACGCGGTCGATCGCGAATACCGGATCATCAGCGCGCTCCGAGGGACCGGCGTCCCGGTGCCCAGGGCTTACGCGCTCTGTGTCGATGAGGGCGTGATCGGCACCGCGTTCTACGTGATGGAGTTCGTCGAGGGCCGCGTGCTCTGGGACCTGTCGCTGCCGCGCGCGAGCGCCGCCGAACGCGCCGCGATCTACGACGCCATGAACGCCGGCATCGCCACGCTGCACCGGGTCGACTACGTCGAGGCGGGCTTGGGCGACTACGGCAAGCCTGGCGACTATGTCGCGCGCCAGATCGCGCGCTGGACCAAGCAGTATCGGGCCTCCGCGACCGCGACCATTCCGGCGATGGAGGAGCTGATCCAGTGGCTCCCGGCGCATCTCCCGGCCGACGACGCGACCACGCTGGTCCACGGCGACTATCGCATGGACAACATGATCTTCCATCCGAGCGCGCCCAAGCTCTTGGCGATTCTCGATTGGGAGATTTCGACCCTCGGCCACCCGTTCGCGGATTTCGCCTACCATTGCCTCGCCTACCGGCTCCCGCCCGAAACCGGGCGCGGCTTTCGCGGCATCGACCTGAAGCCGCTCGGGATTCCATCGGAGGCCGACTATCTCGCGCGCTATTGCGAACGCACCGGCCGTGCCGCGCCGCCCGCCGCCGACTGGGAGTTCTACATCGCCTACAACGTCTTTCGTCTGGCCGCGATCCTGCAAGGCATCATGGGCCGCGTCAAAGACGGTACCGCGGCGAGCGACTACGCCCGCGAGATGGGGGCGATGGCCGGCCCCTTCGCCCAGATCGCGTGGGACTACGCCAAGGCGATCGGACGGTGACCGCATGACATCCGGGGCCGAATCGAGCGACCGCCACCGTTCTCTCCTCAAAGGCCGGCCGCGTCATTTGCGGTGGCTGGTGCTGGCGCTGTTGCCAATCGCCGCCCTCACCAGCCCAACGCTCGGCCGGCCGGAATGGATGCACGAGATTTTCGAGACCCTCGGCGTCACCTGTTTGGTCGCGTGCCTGGTCGGGCGCGGCTGGGCTTCGGTCTACGTTGCCGGACGCAAGAACCAGGAACTGGTCACGGCCGGTCCCTATTCGGTCGTGCGCAACCCGCTATATGTGTTCAGCTTCATCGGCGTGGTCGGTATCGGCCTGCTCTCGGAAATGATGACGCTTCTGGCACTGGCCGTAATCGTGTTCGTACTCTATCACCGGACCGTCGTCGGCCGCGAGGAGAAGTATCTCGCCGGCATCTATGGGGATGTCTACGCCCGCTATGTGGCCGCGGTGCCGCGCTGGTTTCCCGCGATTAGGCGCTGGTGCGATATAGACACGCTCGAAGTCCGGCCGCGGCTGATCGCGCGGCACTTGCGCGACTCAGGACTCTTCTTTCTCGCGTTCCTATTCTTCGAAGTATGCGAATACGGCCGCGAAATAGACCTGATCACACCGTTTTTCTACGTGCCGTGAGCGCGACCGGCCGTACGTCGCGACGATAAGCCGCGATCAGATAGACCAGCACGAACCAATAGAAGAACGTCTCCTGGACCTCGCTGGCGCGGAAGAAGAGAACCGGATCGCTGCCCAAGCCCCAGTCGCGCCAGGTGCCGCTCCCCAGGCGCGCGAGTTCGGCTAGCGCCGCGGTTGGCAGCAGCTGCACCGGCGGCACCACCGTCCACCACCGCGCCGCGGCGAGGCCGGGCCACGCCAGCGACAGCAGCGGCAGCACGATCCCGCCGACAATGATGCCGAGTTCGAGTACCGCGCGCGGCTTTTGGTCGAGCCAGTTGGTGACGTTGTGGAGATTGGTCTCACCCTGATCGTTGATCGCGGCGAGCCACTCGGGCGTGCCGAAGCCGACCAGGTGCTGGCCCCAACTCACCTCCTCGCCGGCAGTGAACAGCGCGCCCACGGTCGCGAGCAAATACCACCCGGCGAGCGCCCGCTCGGCGCGGAGCGCGAGCGCGACGCGGGCGCCATAGACGACGGCGAGCACCAGGATCGCGAAGTGGCCGAGTTCGAGCAGCCCGCGCTCGGAATAGAGCCACGGGCCCTGCCAGTCGGTGAACAGCGCAATCCCCGCCAGCGCGAGGGCCGCGCCGAGCGGGGCATCGAGCCAGAGCCAGCGGGGAAGCGGTCCGCGCGCCGTCATCGCAGCGCGCCAGTCAGTTGTATTTCCGGAGCTCGAGCTTGGCGATGCCCTCGCGGTGCACGGCATCGGGCCCATCGACGATCCGGAGCGTCCGCCCCCACGCCCACGACCACCCCAGACCGAAATCGTCGGAAACGCCGGCGGCGCCGTGAACCTCGATCGCGCGATCGAGCACGCGCAGCAGCATGTTGGGAACCGCGACCTTGATTTCGGCGATTTCGGCCCGCGCCTCCTTGGCGCCGACCGTGTCGATCCGCCACGCGGCGTGGAGCGTCAGAAGGCGCGCCTGGTCGATCTCGATCCGCGAATCGGCGATCGCCTGGCGCACCACGCCTTGCTCGGCCAAGGGCTTGCCGAACGCGACCCGCGCCTTGGCGCGCTTGCAGAGCGCCTCGAGCGCGCGCTCGGCCTGACCGATCGCGCGCATGCAGTGATGGATGCGGCCCGGTCCCAGGCGCCCTTGCGCGATCTCGAAGCCGCGGCCCTCGCCGAGCAGCGTGTTGGCGGCCGGCACGCGGACATTGGTGAAGCGCATCTCGCAATGCCCGTGCGGGGCGTCGTCGTAGCCGAAGATCGGGAGCGGCCGCACCACCTCGACCCCGGGCGTCGCCATCGGGATCAGGATCATCGAGTGCTGTTGGTGGCGCGGGGCGTCGGGATTCGAGCGGCCCATGAAGATCAGGATCGCACAGCGTGGATCGCCGACTCCGGAAATCCACCATTTGCGGCCGTTGATGACGTAGGAGTCGCCCGCGCGCTTGATCTCGGCCGCGATGTTGGTGGCGTCCGAGGAGGCGACGTCGGGCTCGGTCATGACATAGGCCGAACGGATTTTTCCGTCGAGCAGCGGTACGAGCCACGCCTCTTTCTGCGCCGGCGTGCCGTATTTCCACAAGACTTCCATGTTGCCGGTGTCGGGGGCGGCACAGTTGAAGACCTCGGGCGCGTGCGGCGAGCGCCCCATCACCTCGCACAGCGTCGCGTACTCGACGTTCGAGAACCCGCCGCCCAGCTTGGCGTCGTGGAGCCAGAGGTTCCACAAGCCCTCGGCACGGGCCCGCGTCTTCAGCTCTTCGATCCGCGTGAGCGGCTTCCAGCGCTCGCCGGTCGCGATCTCGGTCTCGATCACCGCTTCGTTGGGATATATGTGTGCCGCCATGAACGCCTTGAGGCGCTCTTGGTACTCGATCGTGCGCGGCGAGAGGGAAAAATCCATGGTCATTCCGTTGCCAAGTTCGATGCCCGGAGATTATCGCGCCGAACGACCGAAGTCGCGCCTTTGGGCGCGGCGCCTCGATGCGGGTCAGCGCCGCGCCTTGAAGAAATCGCGCAGGAGCCGCGCGGCGCGGAGCTCGTCGATCCCGCCGTAAACTTCGGGGCGGTGATGGCAAGAGGGCTGCGCGAAGATGCGCGGTCCGTGCTCGACGCCGCCGCCTTTGGCATCGGACGCGCCGAAATAGAGCCGGCGCAGCCGCGCGAACACGACCGCCTGGGCGCACATCGGGCAGGGTTCGAGCGTGACGTAGAGATCGCACCCCGGCAGCCGCGCGGCGCCGACCTTGGCCGCCGCCGCCCGGATCGCCAACAGCTCGGCGTGCGCGGTTGGATCGCTCTCCTTCTCGACCCGGTTGTGGGCGGCGGCGACGACCTCGCCGCTCTTGGCTTCGACGATCACGGCGCCGACCGGGACCTCGCCGGCCTTGGCCGCGAGCTCGGCTTGCGTCAAGGCGAGCACCATGTAGCCGGCGCGATCGTTCATCGGCCGACGATGCGGCCCGGGACGAAGCGCGTCAAGCGATGCGACGCCCGGCGCGTCTCCCGTTAAGTCGCGTTGTCGCCGGCGCAAACGCTCCCTATTCTCCCTCCCATGTCCCGTCCCCTGATCGGCATCACCCTGGATAGCGAAGCGCCCGGCGGCTACTCCAAGTTCCCGTGGTATGCGCTCCGCCAGAATTACTGCGACGCAGTCGCCGACGCCGGCGGCGTGCCGGTGCTGCTGCCGCACGGCGGCGACGGTTCGACTTATGCCGAGCGCATCCAAGGCCTGGTCGTCTCGGGCGGCGACTTCGACGTCGATCCGGCGTTGTTCGGCGATGCGGCCAAGCACCCGACCGTCAAGACCAAGGAGGGCCGCACCGACTTCGAGATCGAGGTGACCCGCGCCGCGCTCGGCCGCGACCTGCCGGTGCTCGGTATCTGCGGCGGCCAGCAGCTCCTGAACGTGATCCTGGGCGGCACGCTCATTCAGCACATCCCCGACACCGTGGTCGATGCGCTGGCGCACGAGCAGCCCAACCCCCGGAACGAGCCCGGGCATACGGTCCGGATCATGGCCGACACGCTCCTCCACCGTGTCGTCGGTGCGCTCGACCTCGCCGTCAACTCGGCGCACCACCAGGCGGCGCGCGAGGTCGGCCCCGGCGTCATCGTCGACGCCTTGGCGCCCGACGGCGTGATCGAGGGGATCGAGGACCCGCGCTATCGGTTCTGCCTGGGCGTCCAGTGGCACCCCGAGTTCGTGCTCTCGGCGGGCGACCGCCGTCTGTTCGTCGCGTTCGTCGATGCCGCGCGCTAGGCGGCGCGGGGGCGCCGCGGCGAATGCGACGGCGCCGGCAGGCGAGCGGATCGCCAAGGTGATCGCCCGCGCCGGGCTCGGCTCGCGGCGCGAGGCCGAGGCGTGGATCGCCGCCGGAAGGGTCGCGGTCGATGGCGCGACCATCGCCTCGCCCGCCCTGAACGTCACCCCGGAGCGGATCGTCACCGTCGATGGCCGGGCGCTGCCGACCGCCGATCGCGCGCGCATCTGGCTGTTTCACAAGCCGCGCGGCTGCCTGACGGCGGCGCGCGACCCCAAAGGCCGCGCCACCATCTACGATCGGCTGGGCCCCACGTTCCCGCGCGCCGTGCCGGTCGGGCGGCTCGATTTCAATTCCGAGGGGCTCCTCCTCCTCACCAACGACGGCGGGCTCGCCCGGCGGATGAGCCACCCCAAGAACGCGTGGCCGCGCCGTTACCGGGTTCGCGCCCATGGCCGCATCGATCAGGCGGCGCTCGATCGGCTGAAGGACGGCATCACCGTCGCCGGCATCGCCTACGGCCCGATCGCGGCGACGCTCGATCGCGCCGAAAGCGCCAACGTCTGGCTCACCATGACGCTCGCCGAAGGCAAGAACCGCGAGGTCCGGCGCGTACTCGAACACGTGGGCCTCGCGGTCAACCGCCTGATCCGGATCGGGTTCGGCCCGTTCGCGTTGAGCGACATCGGGCGCGGCCAGGTGCGCGAAGTGCCGCGCAAGGAAACCGAGAAGCTGGCGCGGAGCCTGCCCGACGTCGATGCGGATCGTCTCCGGTAAGCATCGCGGCCGCAAGCTCGCGGCCGGCGCCGACGCAGCGGTACGGCCGACCGCCGATCGCGCCCGCGAGGGACTCTTCAATATGCTCGTGCACGGGTTGGGCGACGCCGCGGTCGCGATCGAAGGCGCGGTCGTGCTCGACGTCTTCGCCGGGAGCGGCGCGCTCGGGCTCGAAGCGCTCTCGCGCGGCGCCGCGCACGCGACTTTCATCGAGAACGAGCGCACCGCGGTCGAGCTGATCCGCGCCAATGCGCGCTTGTTGAACGAGCAGGCGCGGACGACTATCTTGACGCGTGACGCCTTGAAGCTGGGCCCGCCGCCGGCCGCCGGGCCAGCGGCGATCGCCTTTTTCGATCCGCCGTATCGAAAGGGCCTTGCCGCGCCGGCGCTCGCCGTCGCGGCGGCCGCGGGCTGGCTCGCCGATGGTGCGATCGTCGTCTTGGAATGCGCGGCCGACGAAACCGTCGCGGCGCCGGCCGGCTTCGCCCTCCTCAAAGAGCGGCGCTACGGCGCGGCGCGGATTGCGATCTTCGTTTACCGGGCGGCCGCCTTCGCCGCCCGCGCCGGCTAGTGTAGGCTCCCTGCTTTCCGCTCCCGTTCCGCGAGTCACGGCATGGATTTCGGTTACGTGACGCCAACCCGGCCGCCGCTCGGCACGGCCGAGAACACCCTCGCGCTCGCCGCGTGGGCCGAAAGCCTCGGCTTCGCGTCGGTGGCCGTGCCCGATCACGTGGTGCCGCCCAAAGACTTCGGTCCGACCTATCCCTATACCGAGAACGACCGCATGGGCTGGGGGCCATCGGGCGAGGTGCTGGAAATGATGGCGCTCCTGGCGTTTCTCGCCGGTGCCACCAAAAAGCTCAAGCTCATCACCGGGGTCATGGTGGTGCCGCTCCGCCACCCGCTGCTCGTCGCCAAACAATTGGCGACGCTCGACGTCCTGTCGCAAGGGCGGATCATCGCCGGCTGCGGCGTCGGCTGGGAATCGGTCGAGTTCGCGACCATCGGCGCGCCGCCGTTCGCCGAGCGCGGCCGCGTCACCGACGAGTATCTCCGGCTCTTCAAGGAAGTCTAGACCAAGGCCGAGCCGGCGTTCAGCGGCACTTACATCCAGATCGCGGACACGCCGTTCGACCCGAAGCCCGTGCAAAAGCCGCACATCCCGATCTGGATCGGCGGCGAAAGCCCGCCGGCGCTGCGCCGCGCCGGCCGGCTCGGCGACGCCTGTATCCGATCGGCAGCAATCAGAAATATCTGCTCGATACGCCCGGCCGCTATGCGGCGGCGGCGGCGCGCGTACGCGAACACGCCCGCGACGCCGGGCGCGACCCCGCCGGCGTCGTGCTCGCCTACAACGCGCTTTGGTACGCCGAGGCCGATGCGGTCCGGCTCGGCTCGGGTGAACGCCGCGCCTTCACCGGCCCGTTCGCCGACATCGTCGACGACGTGCGCCGGTTCGAGGATATCGGCGTCACGCACATCGTTCTCAACCTGCAGGCGCCGACCTTGACCGACACCAAGGCGCGCATGGAGCGCTTCGCCGACAAGGTGGCGGCGCGCCTGCGCGCCTAAGGTCCGCGGCTAGCGGAGGCTCGGCAGGAACAGCGCGATCGCCGGCACGAATACGATCAGGAGCAGACGGACGACGTCGGCATAAAGGAAGGGGAAGATGCCGCGGAAAATAGTCGAGGTCGGCACCTCGGGCAGCGCGGCGCGCAGGACGAAGACGTTCAAGCCGATCGGCGGCGTGATCAGGCTGATTTCGGTCGCAACCGTCACCAGGATCCCGAACCAGATCGGGCTGTAGCCGAGCTCGACCACCAGCGGGTAGAAGGTCGGCACGGTCAGGAGGATCATCGACAGGCTGTCGAGGACGCAGCCGAGGATCAGGTAGACCACGACGATCGCCAGGATGACGGCGATCGGGGTGACGTTGAAGGCTTCGACCGCCGCCGAGAGCCCGACCGGAAGGCCGGCGAGATTGACGAAGTTCGCGAAGATCAGCGCGCCGATCACGATGACGAAAATCACCGTCGTGGTCGCAACCGTCTCGGCCAGGATCGAGACCAGAACCCGCCATGTCAGGCTGCCGCGGGCGAGCGCGAGGAAGAAGGCGCCGCTGGCACCGATGCCGGCCGCTTCGGTCGCGGTGAAAGCGCCGCCGTAGATGCCGCCGATCACGAGCAGGAAGAGGACGAGGATGCCCCACACTTTGGTCAGCGCGCGCAGGCGATCGGGCCAGCCGGTGCGTTCGCCGCGCGGACCGACCGCGGGGTTGATCCGCGTCCACGCCTCGATCGCGATCGAATAGCCGATCACGCCGAGCACGCCCGGAACGATGCCGGCGATGAACAGCGAGCCGATGTCGGTCTCGGTGATGACGCCGTAGACCACCATGATCACGCTCGGCGGGATGATGATGCCGAGCGTGCCGCCGGCAGCGATCGCGCCGGCGGCGAGGCTATCCGCATAGCCGTAGCGCCGCATCGGCGGCATCGCGATCTTGGCCATGGTCGCCGCGGTGGCGAGGCTCGAGCCCGAGACCGCGGCCAAGCCGCCGCTGGCGACGATCGTCGCCGTCGCCAGGCCGCCGCGGCGATGGCCAAGGAAGGCGTGCGAGGCGGCGTAGAGCTCGTCCGAGAAACCCGCCCGGTTGATGAAATTCCCCATCAGGATGAAGAGCGGCAGCGTCGAGAACGTATAGTCGAGTCCGGTCGAGTAGGTGGTCTGTGCGATCATCGACCACGATGCCTGCGTACTGGTCAGCAGGGCGAAACCGATGCCGCCGACCAGCGCCATGGCGATGCCGATCGGTAGGCGCAGAAAGATCAGGGTCAGAACGACCGCGAAGCCGATTATCGCGACCGTCATGTCTAGCGCCGATCGCGCACGGGCCGGGCGAGCGCCATCCGGAGCAGGATCGCGACACACGCCGCGGCGCACATCGCCGCGACGAAATAGACGACGGGGGCGAGCGGGATGCGCAAGATGTCGGTCTGGACGTCGGCCTTGGCCGTGCGCCCGGCTTGTTGCCACACCGCGAACGCCATGCACCCGAGCACAACGGTCGTGATCAGGTCGACGGCATTCGACTGGAGTCGTTTGGCACCGGCCGGCACGAACGCATCGAGCAGGTCGATCACGATGTGCTGGCGGTGCGCGGTCGCCAGCGGCAATCCGGCGAAAATGACGGTGGCGAGCAGAATCTGAGTGACTTCGTACGCGCCCCGGATCGGTGCCTCGAGAAAATACCGGCCGATCACGTCGGCCAGCGTCAGCAGCATCATGACGAAGGTGAGCGCCAGCGCCACCCCCTGCAAGCCGCGGACGAGCCGGTCGAGGGCCCGGTCGACGGCCGCCATGGGGTGGCGCGGTCGCGAACGAGGACGGGTCGGACGGCGCTAGGGTTTAGCTGCCCGACTCGATCTTATTTGTCTCGGCGCGGAAGGTCTTGAGGAACTCGCGACCGTCGTAGTTGCGCTTCTCCTTGACTTCGGCGAGCCACTTGTCGATCACGACTTCGGCGGCGGCGTTGGTCTGCTTGAGCAGGTCGCCCTGGGTCTCGTTCACCTTGACCCCGAGAGCCTTGACCTCCTTGAGCGATACCAGATCCTTGTCCTCCCAGATCTTGCCGATGTGGCGCGCCAGCTTCTCGCCGGAGACCTTGAGCAGGATCGCCTGGTTCTCCTTCGACAGGCTGTTGAACTTCGCCTGGTTCATGACGAGGATGATCGGCGCCCGGCTGTAGCCGCCCGGAAACACGGTGCCGTATTTCACGATCTTGTCGATCTTGAATACCTGGATGCCGTTGATGGTCATCGTGATGCCGTCGGTGACGCCGTTGGCGACGCTCTCGTAGGCGGTCGCGGTCGGCTGGGTCACCGGCGCGGCGCCGAGCGCGCTCGCGATGTCGGCAATGACGCCGCCGGAGACATGCAGCTTGATGCCCTTGTAGTCGTCGAACTTCTCCACGTAGCGCTTGTTGTTCCACATCTGAAGGCCGGTGGTGACGAACACGCTCAGCGCCCGCACGCCCTCGAACTCCTTCTGCATCTCCGGGAACTTCTCGTGCAAGCGCCACAGCGCGCCCGAGATGCTCTCGGCGTTGCTGCCGACGTTGGCGAGGGCGCCGATGTTGGTGAGCACGAAGCGGCCAGGAGTGTAGCCGGCGACGGCGAGGCCGATGTCGGAGACGCCGTCACGCGCGTTGTCGAACTGCACCTCGGGCTTGCCGATCGAAGTCGCCAACATGTTGATCTTGATCGCGCCCTTGGTCTCGCGGTCGACCTCCTTGATCCATTCGGTCAATGTCTCGGACATCAGCCAGTGCTTGATGGTGAGGTAGCTCGACATGTTGTAGGTCTCGGCCTTCGACGCACCGGCGCTCAAAGCGATGCCGATGCTCGCAATTGCACCAATCCAATGCTTCACGGTTGGCCTCCCTCGGGTTTTGGTTGGCTTTCTGGTTAACACAAGAACGCACGGCCGGATAGCCGTACCGCGCGGTTGTTCGGCTATAACCGCCA
Source organism: Alphaproteobacteria bacterium (assembly GCA_016869275.1). GTDB lineage: Bacteria > Pseudomonadota > Alphaproteobacteria > SHVV01 > SHVV01 > SHVV01. The sequence goes on from VGEO01000081.1 coordinate 14,355, forward strand.
TGAATGGCGGGCGCCGCGCAGTACCGCGGTTCGGGCCGCATCGACCGTCCGTCCGTCCCGGCCAATCGCGACGCCGTAGTCGCGCTCGGCCGCCGCTGCGCTGACCACTTGGTCGCGCACGTCCCGAAGCACGTCGGCCGGATCGCGCGCAAACGGATCGCCCCAGCCGCCGCCCGCGGCGCTCGCGACCGTCAACTGCATCGGGCCGCAATTCATGACGCCATACTTGGGCGGCACGGTCACGGTCCCATCCGCCGCGACGACGGTCATCTCGCCGACCCGCCCGGTTTCGCCGCCCGCCGCGCCGAACCCGGACGGCGTCAGCAGCCCCTCGCCGCGGAGCGCCATGACCGTCGGCGCTTCGATCTCGATCCGATACGCAATGCCGGTGCCGCCGCGGAAGCGGCCGGCGCCGGCGGCGTCGGTGCGAAACTCCTGGGCGAGGAAGTGCACCGGGTAGCTCTGTTCGTAGCCCTCGACATCGGGGAGGCGCAGCGCGCCGAGATTGATCAACCCTCCATTGGCGTTGAACCCGTCGCGGCCATCGACCGCGCCGCCCCGATCCCCGCCGACCAGTGGTAGAGCACGAACGGCGTGCCGTCGGCGTCGCGGCCCGACGTGATCGGATAATTGATCTTGCCATAGCCGGCGCAACTGCGCTTGGGATCGGCCTGCGCCAACGCCTTCCACATTGCGTGGATGATCTCCGAGGCGATGCACAGCGTGCTCATCGCCACCGGCGCGGGCGGCCGCGGATTCACCAGCGATCCCGCGGGCGCGACGATCTCGACCGCCCGAAACGTCCCCTCGTTGCCGGGCAGGTCGGGCGACAGGAACGTTGCCAGCGCGACGTATACGGCCGAGTAAGTATTGGCGAGCGAGCTGTTCTTGAAGCCGCGCATTTGCGGGTCGGTTCCGGTGAAATCGACCCGCATCCGCTCGCCGGCGACGGTGAGCGCGACGCGGATG
>VGEO01000082.1 GCA_016869275.1 Alphaproteobacteria bacterium
TCCTCGCCTACCACACCGCGTACCTGAAAGCGCATTACCCGGTCGAATTCTTCGCCGCGATGATGACCCTCGACTTGAGCAATGTCGAGAAGATCGCCGGCTTCAAGCGCGAACTCGACAAGGTCGGGATCGAGCTCCGGCCGCCCGACATCAACCGCTCGGGCGTCGTTTTTACCGTCGAGCGCGATCCGGACGGCGCCGCGGCGATCCGCTACGCGCTGGCCGCGGTCCGGAACGTCGGCGCCCAGGCGATGGCGGCGGTGATCGCCGAACGGGACGCGCACGGGCCGTTCAAGTCGATCGCCGACTTCGCCAACCGCGCCGAAGCGCGTTCGCTCAACAAGCGCCAGATCGAGAATTTGGCCGCGGCCGGGGCGTTCGACGGCTTGGGCGAGGACCGCGCGCGGGTCCATGCCGGGGCCGAGAGCATCATGAAGCTAGCGGCAACCGCGGCCGAGGATCGCATCAGCAAGCAGGTGAGCCTGTTCGGTGAAGCCGGCAGCCCGGCGGCGCATTTCGTGCTCCCGGTCGCGGCGGCGTGGCGGCCCATGGAGCAGCTCACCCACGAGTTCGAGGCGCTGGGGCTCTTCCTCTCGGCCCATCCGCTCGATGCCTACAAACGCGAGCTCCGGCGCCTCGGCGTCCTGAAGATCGCCGACGTCGCGGCGCGCGCCAACGGCGAGGCACGGAACTACATGGTCGCCGGCACCGTGCTCGGCGTTCAGGAACGCCGCTCGGCCAAGGGCAACCGCTTCGCCCGCATCCAGCTCTCCGATACCAGCGGCAGCTTCGAGGTGACGGCGTTCTCCGAGCTGCTGGCGCAGGCCGGCGACCTCTTGACGGTCGGCCGCTCGATCGTGATGACGATCGAAGCCTCGACCGAGGGCGACTTCCAGCGCCTGACCGCCCAAGCGGTGCAGTCGCTCGAGAAGATGGCGGCCGACACCGATGCCGGCCTCGCCGTGACGGTGACCGACCCGGGCGCGGTCGGCGCGCTCGCCGCGCTTCTCAAGGAAGCCGGCAAGGGCCGGGGGCCGGTCGCGGTGATGCTGAAGCTCGCCGATCGCGCGACCGAGGTCGAAATCGACCTCGGGCGCAAGTTCGCGGTGACGCCCGCCATCCGCGAGCGCATCGCCGCCGTACCCGGGATCGCCGAGATTCAGGAAATCTAGCCAGGGCGGTGTTGCTTGCGGCGGCGGTCAGCCGCCGCACAAAGCCGGGACGATCGCGATTTCGTCGGTCGGGCTTAGCGGCCGCGAGCAGCGTCCGCCGATCGCACGGATCACGGCGAAAACCGTGCCCGGAGAGGAGCTTAGCGGCAGCCCCTGCGCTCAGACCCTTGCTTTCCGCGACCAGGAAGGGTATCAACCCGGCCGAACTCCCTCGGGATGTCCGAGGGGGAAATCCACATGCGGTGCGCAGGCCCCTCGGGGTTCTGCTCCGGTGTCGGGCCTTAGGGCCCGACGCAAGCGCCGCAGCGGTCCAACCGGAGGAAGATCAATGGCGATTCCCGCCTTCACGATGCGTCAGCTCTTGGAAGCCGGTGCGCATTTCGGCCACCAAACCCACCGCTGGAACCCGCGGATGTCGAGCTACCTGTTCGGCGCCCGCAACAACATCCACGTCATCGACCTGCAGCAGACGGTGCCGCTCTTGCATCGAGCGCTCCAGGCGATCCGCGATATCGTTGCGGCCCGCGGCCGCGTCCTTCTTGTCGGTACCAAGCGTCAAGCCTCGGAGCCGATCGCGGCGGCCGCCAAGCGCTGTGGCCAGTATTACGTCAATCACCGCTGGCTCGGCGGCTCGCTCACCAACTGGAACACGATCTCGAACTCGATCAAGCGCCTGAAGGAACTCGACGCGCGGCTGGCCGAAGAGAATGTCGGGCTCACCAAGAAAGAACTCCTGCAGCTCACCCGCGAGCGCGACAAGCTCGAGCGCGGCCTCGGCGGCATCAAGGAGATGGGTGGGCTTCCCGACATCGTGTTCGTGATCGACACCAACCGCGAGCGCATCGCGATTTCCGAGGCGCAGAAGCTCAAGATCCCGATCGCGGCGATCCTCGATTCGAATTGCGACCCCGACGGCATCACCTATCCGATCCCGGGAAACGACGACGCTTCGCGCGCCATCAATCTCTACTGCGACCTCGTGAGTGGCGCGGTTCTGGATGGGCTCCAGGAAGAAATGGCGAGCTCGGGCGTCGACCTCGGCGCGGCCGAGGACGTGGCGGTGCCGGATTTGCAGGGAATGGTCGCGGAACCGTCCGCACAACCGTCTGTTTAATTATTTATAAACAATAAGTTACGGATCGACTTTCAGAGGATACTCAAGATGGCGGAAATATCGGCGGTGGCGGTCAAGGAACTGCGCGAGCAGACCGGCGCCGGCATGATGGACTGCAAGAAGGCGCTGGCCGAAGCGGGCGGCGATATGGCCAAGGCAGTCGACTGGCTGCGTGCCAAGGGCCTCGCCGCGGCCGCCAAGAAGGCCGGACGCGTCGCCGCCGAAGGGCTGGTCGCCGTGAGCGCGCAAGGGACGAGCGGCGTCGTGGTCGAGGTCAATTCCGAGACCGACTTCGTCTCGCGCAACGACAAGTTCCAGGCGTTCGTTCGCGCGATCGCCGACTTGGCGCGGGCCAAGGGTGCCGGTCTCGAGGCGTTGAAGAAACTCCCCTATCCGGGCACCGGCCGCTCGGTCGAGGAAGAAGCGGTCAACTTGGTCGCGACCATCGGCGAAAACATCCAGATCCGGCGCGTCGAAGGCCTCAGCGTCGCGCGCGGGATCGTCGCCAGCTATCTGCACAATTCGCTCGCACCCGGATTGGGCAAGATCGGCGTCCTGGTCGGAATCGAATCCCCGGCCGATCCCGCCAAGCTGGCCGAGCTCGGCAAGCAGATCGCCATGCACGTCGCCGCCGCCAAGCCGCTCGCGGCGACGGTCGAGGGGCTCGATCCGGCCGCGGTCGAGCGCGAACGCAAGGTCTTGAGCGAGCAGGCCGCGCAGAGCGGCAAGCCCGCCGACATCGTCGCCAAGATGGTCGAGGGGCGCTTACGCAAGTATTACGAGGAGGTCGTGCTCGACCGCCAGATTTTCGTGATCGACAGCGAGAGCAAGGTCGGCGACGTTGTCGCCAAGGCCGCGAAGGAATTGGGCCATCCGGTCAAGATCGCCGGCTTCGTCCGCTTCACCCTCGGCGAGGGGATCGAGAAACAGGCGACCGACTTCGCCGCCGAGGTCCTGGCGACCGCAGGCCTGAAGTAATCGGCCGCGACAGCGCGGCCGTTTTGTCGTTATCTATGGCGGGCGGCGCTGCCGGCCGCCGACCGGGATTTGCCATGCCGCGCCAAGCCCTCAAGTATCGCCGCGTCCTCATCAAGATCTCGGGCGAGGCGTTGATGGGGTCGTCGGGCTATGGCATCGACTCCGATACCGTTCAGCGGATCGCGAGCGACATCAAAGTCATCCATCGCCGCGGGCTCGAGATTTGTCTCGTGATCGGCGGCGGCAATATCTTTCGCGGCATCGCCGGCGCGACCCGCGGCATGGAACGGGCGAGCGCCGACTATATGGGGATGCTCGCGACCGTGATCAATGCGCTCGCCACCCAAGACGCGCTCGAGCACGCCGGCGTTCCGACCCGGGTGCTGTCGGCGATCCCGATGGCGAGCGTGTGCGAGCCCTATATCCGCCGCCGCGCCCAGCGCCACCTCGAGAAGGGGCGGGTGGTGATCTTTGCGGCCGGTACCGGAAACCCCTATTTTACCACCGATACCACGGCGGCGCTGCGCGCGGCCGAGATGGGCTGTGAGGTGCTGCTCAAGGGTACGCAGGTCGACGGTGTCTACGACCGCGATCCGCGCAAGGTACGGAACGCCAGGCGCTTCGAGCGCCTGAGCTACCTGGACGTACTGTCGAAGGACTTGAAGGTCATGGACGCATCGGCGATCAGCCTGGCCAAGGACAACGGCATCCCGATCGTGGTGTTTTCGCTCCACAAGCGCGGGGCCCTGGCCGATGTCGTCAGCGGGCGCGGGGTGTTCACGATCATCGACGACGGAGCTTGAACGATGGCGGACGAACCGGACATCAGCGATATCGAACGGCGCATGCACAGCGCGGTCGAGGTCCTCAAGACCGAACTCGGCGGGCTGCGCACCGGACGCGCGTCGGTCTCGATGCTCGATCCGATCGTCGTCAACGCTTACGGCAATGAAATGCGCCTGAAGGAAGTCGGCACCATCAGCGTTCCCGAGGCGCGCCTGCTCACGGTCCAGGTGTGGGACAAGTCGAACGTCGCCGCGGTCGAGAAGGCGATCCGGGCCGCCAACCTGGGCGTCAATCCGATGGTCGACGGCCAACTGGTGCGGGTGCCGATCCCGGAATTGACCGGCGACCGCCGCAAGGAGCTGGCGCGGGTCGCCCACAAATACGCCGAGCAGGCGCGGGTCGCGGTCCGCAACGTCCGCCGCGACGGCATGGAGCGGCTCAAGAAAATGGAGAAGGACGGCGATCTCTCCGAGGACGACCACAAGCTGTGGGCCGACGAGATCCAGGATTTGACCGACAAGTCGATCAAGCGGATCGATGACATGCTGACGCACAAGGAACAGGAGATCACGCAGGTCTAGCGATGGAAGCCGCGCCGTCTTCACGCTGCGCCGGCGCCTCGCCGCCGACCCACGTCGCCATCATCATGGACGGCAACGGGCGGTGGGCCAAGGCGCGCGGCATGCCGCGCGCCGCCGGACACCAGCGCGGCGCTGACGCGGTCCGCGTCGCGGTCGAGAGCTGCCGCGAGCTCGGCATCGCCTACCTCACGCTCTACGCGTTCTCGTCCGAGAACTGGAAGCGCCCGCCGTCCGAGGTCGACGATCTGATGAGTCTGCTCCGGCTCTACCTCCGCCGCGAACTCGCCAACCTCCACCGGAACGGGGTCCGCATCCGTTTCATCGGCGTCCGCGAGCAGTTGGCCGACGACATCGTCCAGTTGATCGAGGAATCGGAGGCGACGACCGCCGCCAACCGCGCGCTCACGCTCACGATCGCCCTCAATTACGGCAGCCAGGACGAGATTCTGCGCGCGGCGCGGGCGATCGCCCGCGACGTCAAGGATAACACGCTCGCGCCCGACGCCATCACCAAACAGCGGTTCGAGGGCTACCTCGAGACGGTCGGCATGCCCGACCCCGATCTCGTCATTCGCACCAGCGGCGAGCAGCGGCTCAGCAACTTCCTGCTGTGGCAGTCGGCCTACGCCGAGTTGATTTTCGTCAACGCCAACTGGCCGGACTTCTCGCGCGCGACGCTCGAGGAAGCGATCGGCGAGTTCCATCGCCGCGAGCGTCGCTATGGCGGCACCGGCAGCTAACGCGACTTCGAACCTGCTCGTGCGGACGATCTCGGCGCTGGTGCTGGCGCCGATCGTGCTCGGCGCGATCTACCTCGGCGGCACCGCCTTCGCCGCCCTGTTGGCGGCAGCAGGACTGGCGATGGCCTACGAATGGGATCGGCTGTGCGGCGGTTCCGGGTACAGTGCGCCGGCGATCGTGCATGGCGCGGTCGTCGTTGCGGTAGCGGCGATGGCCACCGAGGCCAATGCGGTTCTCGCACTCGCCGCGATCGGCCTCGGGACGGTGGCCGCGGCCGTAGTCGCGCATCGCCTGGCGCGCTCGGCGCTGTGGCAAGGCGCCGGCGTGCTCTACGCGGCGCTGCCGATCCTGGCGCTGGTGTTGTTGCGCGGCGATCCGGTCGACGGCCGCGCCGTAGTCCTCTGGTTGTTCGGAGTCGTATGGGCGACCGACATCGGCGGCTACCTCGTCGGCCGCGCGATCGGCGGCCCCAAACTGACGCACATCAGCCCGAACAAGACCTGGAGCGGGCTCGCCGGCGCGGTGGCGTTCGCGGCCGCGGCCGGCGCCGCCATTGCGGTGGCGTTGGCGATGGGACCGTGGGTCCGGTTCGCGATTTTCGCCGCCCTGCTGGGCCTGATCGCCCAGGCTGGCGATATTGGCGAATCGTGGATCAAGCGGCGCCGCGCGGTGAAGGACTCAGGCTCGCTCATTCCCGGACACGGCGGTATTCTCGATCGGGTCGATGGCCTGGTGACCGCGGCGCCGGCCCTGGCGTTGATGGCCCTGATCCATCCCGGAAGCGGCATGGCATGGCGATGACCGCACCGGCGGCCGGCACCCGTCCGCGCCGCGTAACCATCCTGGGCTCGACCGGATCGGTGGGCGGCAGCACCGTCGATCTGATCGAGCGCAATCCGGGCGCGTTCGAGATCGAAGCCCTCACCGCCCACCGCAACGTGGCGGCGCTCGCCGAGCAGGCGCGCCGGCTCAAGCCGCGGATCGCCGTGGTCGGCGACGCTCGTCGCTACCAGGAACTCAAGACCGCGCTCGGCGGCACCGGTATCGCGGTCGCGGCCGGGCCGGAGGCGTTGGTCGAAGCAGCGAGTCGTCCGGCCGAGTGGGTTATGGCCGGCATCGTCGGCGCCGCTGGGCTCGACCCGACGCTCGCCGCGATCCGCCGCGGCGCGATCGTCGCGCTCGCCAACAAAGAGTGCCTGGTATGCGCGGGCGCGCTCGTGATGCACGAAGTCCGGCGCCACGGCGCCACCTTGGTGCCGGTCGATTCCGAGCACAATGCGATCTTCCAGGTGTTCGAGGCCGATCGCGTGGAGGCGGTCGAAAAGATCATCCTGACCGCCTCGGGCGGGCCGTTTCGCACGCTCGAGCGCGAAGCGATGGCGCAGGTGACGCCCGAGCAGGCGATCGCGCACCCCAATTGGGACATGGGCGCCAAGATCTCGGTCGATTCGGCGACCATGATGAACAAGGGCCTCGAACTGATCGAGGCGCATCATCTGTTCCCAATCGGGCCCGAGCGCATCGACATCGTGATCCATCCGCAGTCGGTCGTGCACAGTCTCGTCGCCTACGTCGACGGTACCGTCCTCGCTCAGCTCGGCACTCCCGATATGCGCACGCCGATCGCCTACGCGCTCGGCTGGCCCGATCGCATGGCGACTCCGACGGCCCGCCTCGATCTCGTCAAGCTTGCCCAGCTCACCTTCGAAGCCCCTGACGTACAACGATTTCCTGCCCTGGCTTTGGCCCGCGAAGCCTTGCAAAGCGGGGGGGCGGCACCTACTATCCTCAACGCCGCGAACGAGGTCGCCGTCGGCGGGTTTTTGGAACGACGCATTGGGTTTCTCGATATTTCTCGCATCGTCGAGCGCACGTTGGCGTCGGTCGCCCCTGCGCCGGTGGCGTCGATCGACGATATCCGGGCGGTCGACGGCGCGGCGAGAGCGGTGGCGCGGGCGATGGTCGCGGCGCGCTGACCGGCGCGGCCCCCATGGGTCCGCGTCCCCCTTGATCGCCACCAAAGCAGGCTGAACGCGCGATGGAGTTTCTCGACACGCTGTGGACGTATGTGGTCCCGTTCGTCGTCATCTTGACGATCGTCATTTTCGTCCACGAGCTCGGCCATTACCTGATCGCGCGCTGGAACGGGGTCAAGGTCGACGTCTTTTCGATCGGGTTCGGTCACGAAATCGTCGGCTGGACCGACGCCAAGGGCACGCGCTGGAAGATCGGTTGGATCCCGCTCGGCGGCTACGTCAAGTTTTTCGGCGACGAGTCGGCGGCGAGCGATCCCGGCCGCGGGCTCGGCGCCATGAACGAAGCCGAGCGCGCGGTGTCGTTCCACCACAAGCGGCTCGGCCAGCGCGCCGCGGTAGTCGTGGCCGGCCCGGCCGCGAACTTCCTGTTCGCGATCGTCGTCTACGCCGCGTTGTTCATGACCTTCGGCCAGGCGTTTTCGCCGCCGGTGGTCGATACCGTGATGCCCGACAGCGCCGCCAGCGCGGCCGGGCTCAAACCCGGCGACCGCTTCGTCGAGGTCGACGGCAGCTCGGTGTCGCGCTTCGCCGAAGTGCAGCAGATCGTTCGCATGAACCCCGGACGACCGCTCAAGATGGCGATCGAGCGCGACGGCCGAAAACTGCCGCTCACGATCACGCCGAAGTCGACGCGGGTGACCGACAATTTCGGCCGCACCCGCGACATCGGCATTCTCGGCGTGACCCGCGCCGGCCAAGTCGAGTACGTGCGCTACGATCCGGTGACGTCGGTCGGGCTCGCGGTCCTGGAATCGTGGCGAATCGTCGCGCTGACGATGGGCTATCTCGGCGAAGTCATCGTCGGCGAGCGCTCGGGCGAGGATATCGGCGGGCCGATCGGCATCGCGCGCATGTCGGGCGAAGCGGCGCAGGTGAGTTTCGCGGCCGCGCTATCGTTCGTCGCCGTATTGTCCGTGAGTCTCGGCTTGATCAACCTGTTTCCGATCCCGCTGCTCGACGGCGGGCATCTGTTGTTCTACGCGTTCGAAGCGGTACGCGGAAAGCCGCTCGGCGAGCGTTCGCAGGAATACGGCTTCCGGATCGGACTTGCGGTCGTGGTATCGCTCATGCTCTACGCGACCTGGAACGACCTTTCGAGCATTCCGTTCGTCGTCAATCTCGTAAACACGTTGTTTTCCTGACCGCATGCGCCTCGCTCGCGCCACCGTCCGGAGCGCCGCGGCTCTCGTTCTCGCGCTGGCGGCGTCGTTCCTCGCCGCGGGGCCGGTGGCGGCGCAGCAGCCTTCGGCGATCATCAGCGCCATCGTCATCGATGGCAATCAGCGCATCGAGGCGTCATCGGTTCAATCCTATATGCAGATCGGCGTCGGCGAACCGTTCGACGCCGAACGGATCAATCAGTCGCTGAAGTCGCTGTTCGCGACCGGCCTATTCGCCGATGTCACGATCCGGCGCGACGGGACCGCCTTGGTGGTGGCGGTGGTCGAGAATCCGATCGTCAACCAGGTCGCGTTCGAGGGTAACCGCCGCATCGAGGACAAGGCGCTCCAGGCCGAAGTGCAGCTGCGCCCGCGCGTCGTCTATACGCGCGCCCGGGTGCAAAGCGACGTGCAGCGCCTGTTGCAGGTCTACCGCCGAGTCGGCCGCTTCTCGGCCACGATCGAGCCCAAGATCATTCAGCTGCCACAGAATCGCGTCGACGTCGTATTCGAGATCAACGAAGGGCCGATCACCAAGGTCGATCGCATCTCGATCGTCGGCAACAAGCGCTTCACCGACGCGCGGTTGCGCGAGGTCCTGGCGACCAAGGAAGACCGCTGGTACCGGTTCCTGTCGTCGTCCGACACCTACGACCCCGACCGCTTGAGCTTGGACCGCGAACTGCTGCGGAAATTCTATCTGTCGAAAGGTTTTGCCGACTTCCGCATCGTCTCGGCGATTGCCGAGCTCTTGCAGGACCGCACCGGTTTCTACGTCACCTTCTCGATCGAGGAGGGTGAAATCTACAAGTTTGGCAAGATCGACATCGTCTCGAAGCTGCGCGACCTCACGGTCGATCAACTGGGGGCGTTCGCCAAGGTGCGCACCGGCGAGACCTACGATGCCGATCAGGTCGAAGACACGATCCAGGCGCTCACCTTCGAGGTCGGCAAGCTCGGCTATGCCTTCATCGATATCAAGCCCCGTATCAATCGCGACCGCGAGCAGCGGATCATCGACGTCACCTTCGAAATCGAAGAGGGACGCCGGGTTTACGTCGAGCGGATCGAAATTTCCGGCAACGTGCGCACCCTCGACCGCGTCATCCGCCGCGAGATCGCGCTGAACGAGGGCGACGCCTTCAACGCCGCCAAGATCCGATTGGCGCGCCGTCAGGTCCGCGGCCTCGGTTACTTCGACAAGGTCGAGGTCCGCGAGGAACCGGGCTCGACTCCCGACCGCACCAATATCCTGGTCAACGTTCAGGAGCGTTCGACCGGCGAACTGTCGGTCGGCTTCGGGTTCTCGACCCAGGATGCCGTCGTCGGCGATATCGGCATTCGCGAACGCAACCTGCTCGGCAAGGGGCAGGACCTTCGGCTCGGGTTGCAGGTCTCGAACCGACGTCAGGAGATCGACCTCTCGTTCACCGAACCGTACTTCCTCGAGCGCAACCTTTCGGCCGGATTCGATATCTTCAAGATTCGGCGCGATCTTCAGAGCCAAAGCTCTTACGACGAGGAGGACACCGGTATCTCGCTCCGCACCGGCTTCCCGGTCTCCGAAAACTTGCGATCGACGCTGCGCTACACGCTGCGCGAGCGCGAGATCGACGACGTCCGCGCCGGTGCCTCGCGCTTCATCCGCGAGCAGCAGGGCGCCCGCGTCACCTCGTCGGTCGGGTACTCGCTGGTCTACGATCTGCGCGACGATCGCATCGAGCCGACCAAGGGCTACCGTTTGCAGTTCGGCCAGGACTTCGCCGGCTTAGGCGGCGATAACCACTACGTCCGAACGAACTCGGATTTCATTTACTACTTCCCGCTTGCGCCCGAGTACATCGCTTCGCTCGGCGTCAAGCAGGGCGTCATCTTCGGAATCGGCGAGAACGTCACCATCGGCGATCGCTTCATCGTTGGCGGCAACAGCTTGCGCGGGTTCGAGACCGCCGGCATTGGCCCGCGCGACCGCGCTACCGGCGACGCCTTGGGCGGCAATCTCTTCTACGTCGCCACCGCCGAAGTCTCGTTCCCGCTCGGACTGCCCACCGAGCTCGGGATTCTCGGCCGCGTCTTCACCGACGTCGGCAGTCTCGCTACCATCGACGGCGGCGGACCCGGCCTGGTCGACAAGGGCTCACCGCGCGTCGCGGTCGGGTTCGGCGTCTCGTGGCGATCGCCGTTCGGGCCGATCCGGCTCGACTATGGTATAGCGGTGGTCAAGGAAGACTTCGATCTCACCGAAGCGTTCCGCTTCAGCTTTGGCACCCGTTTCTGAGGATATAATCGTGCACCCGACCGCCGTTGTCCGCCGCCTGGCGCTGGCCCTCGCCGCTGCGTCGATCGCCGTTCCCGCCGCCGCGCAGCAACTGCCGCCGGCGGTGATCGCGGTCATCAACATGCAGGTGCTGCTCGAAGAGTCCTCCGCCGCCAAGAGCATCCGCGGCCAGGTCGAAAAGCTCCGCACCGACTTTCAGGATGAGGTCAATCGCCAGGACCAGCGCTTGCGCGAGCAAGAGCAGGAACTCAAGCGTCAGCAGTCGGTGTTGGCGCCCGAGGCATTCAACGCCAAGCGCCGCGACTTCCAGCAGCAGGTCGCCAAAGCGCAGGAGAACGTGCAGACCCGCCTGCGCGAGCTCGACGAGTTGGCCGCGCGCGGCTTGAACGACGTGCGCCGCGCGCTGTTGCCGATCCTGGTCGATCTCTCCAAGGAGCAGGGCTACAACATCGTCTTCGCCAACACGCAGCTCGTGTTTGCGTCGAAGCAGCTCGACATTACCGACGAGGTGCTGAAGCGGATCAACACCAGCCTGCCCGCCGTCAACTTGCAGGCGGTACCCAAGGCCGGCGCGCCCGCCCCGGCGCCGGCGGCCGCGCAAACCAAAGGGGGCCCCGCGCCGCAAGGCGCGCGCACCGGTACGACGACCACCAAAGGCGGTCCCGCGCCCCAGGATCAGACGCCGCCGGCGGCCGGCCAGCCCCAGAGGAAGACCAACTGACGGGGTAGGCGAGGGGATGGCGGACCCGCGCTTCTTCACCCGGGCCGGACCGTTCACGGCCGCCGAGCTTGCCGCGCTGTCCGGGGCGCGGCTGGCCGACCCGGCCCGCGCCGACACGGTGGCGGTCGATGTCGCTCCGCTCGACGCCGCCGGACCGCAGTCGTTGTCCTTCTTCGACAACCCCAAATACCGTGATCGGTTCGAGGCGAGCCGCGCCGGAATCTGCATCGTTCATCCGAAACACGCGGCGCGCGCGCCAGCGGGGATGACGCTGCTCTTGAGCGCCGCGCCCTACAAGGCCTATGCGCGCGCGGCCAAGGCCTTCTACCCGCCGCCGGCGGCGACGGCCGGCATCGCCCCGTCGGCGATCGTCGACCCGCGGGCGCGGATCGGCGCCGGCACCGCGGTCGCGGCCGGCGCCGTGATCGGGGCGGGCGCGAGCCTCGGCCAACGCTGCCGGATCGATGCCAACGCCGTCATCGGGCCCGGGGTCCAGATCGGCGACGACGTCGCGATCGGCGCGCTCGCCTCGGTGAGCCATGCCCTGATCGGCGACCGCGTCGCGATCTACCCCGGCGTCCGCATCGGCCAGGATGGGTTCGGGTTCGCGCCCGACCCTTCGGGCCACGTCAAGGTGCCGCAGCTCGGCCGCGTCGTCATCGGCAACGACGTCGAGATCGGCGCCAACACCACGATCGACCGCGGCTCCGGTCCCGATACGGTGATCGGCGACGGCTGCTGGATCGACAATCTCGTCATGATCGGGCACAACGTCGTCATCGGGCGCGGGTGTATCCTGGTGGCGCAGACCGGCATTTCCGGGTCGACTACGCTCGGCGATTACGTCGTCGCCGGCGGCCAGGTCGGCATCGCCGGTCATCTCACCATCGGGGCCGGCGCCCGGCTCGCGGCCGGCGCCGGAGTCATCAAGGATGTCGCGCCCGGTGCAACGGTCGGCGGCTATCCGGCGATCCCGATCCGGCGCTGGCACCGCCAGACCGTGGCGCTCGAGCAGTTGGTACGCAAGAAGGAACGGCCATGAACGCACCGACCACCCCGACCGAGGTTGCAACCGTCGATATCGAACGGATCATGCGTTTGATTCCGCACCGTTATCCGATGCTGATGATCGATCGCGTGGTCGACATGGTGCCAGGGCAAAGCGCGGTCGGAATCAAGAACGTCACCATCAACGAGTCCTATTTCCAGGGCCACTTTCCGACGCGGCCGGTGATGCCCGGGGTCATGATCATCGAATCGATGGCGCAGACCGCGGCGGTGCTGGTGGTGCATACGCTGGGTCACGAAGACCAGGGCAAGCTGGTCTACTTCATGTCGATCGACAATGCCCGTTTCCGCCGACCGATCGTGCCGGGGGATCAGCTCCGGGTGCACGTGACCAAGGAGAAAAGCCGCGGCGCCGTGTGGCGTTTCGGTGCCGAGGCCAAGGTCGACGGCGCGCTCGCGGCCGAGGCGACCTTCTCCGCCATGATCGTCGATCCTTAGACAATGGCGACGATTCATCCCACCGCCGTGATCGAAGCCGGCGCGGTCGTCGCCGCTAGTGCCGCGATCGGTCCTTATTGTGTGGTCGGCCCCGAGGCGACGATCGGCGAGGGCGCGATCCTGCGCTCGCACGTCGTCGTCAGCGGCCGCACCCGTATAGGGCCGAACACGCAGGTTTACCCGTTCGCCGCCGTCGGCCAACAACCGCAGGACCTCAAATATTCGGGCGAACCGTCCGAGCTCGTGATCGGCGCCAACACCATCATTCGCGAACACGCGACCCTCAATCCCGGCACCAAGGGCGGCGGTCTGGTGACGCGAGTCGGCGACAACTGCGTGATCATGATCGGCTCGCACGTCGCCCACGATTGCCACATCGGCAACAACGTCATCTTGGTCAACAACGCCCTGCTCGGCGGCCACGTCTCGATCGAGGACTACGCGATCGTCGGCGGCGGTTCGGCGATTCACCAATTCGTGCGGATCGGCGCCCACGCCATGATCGGCGGCATGTCGGGGGTAGAGAACGACGTCATCCCGTACGGCTCGGTGATCGGCAACCGCGCTTACCTTTCCGGACTCAACGTCGTCGGACTCAAGCGGCGCGGCTTCCCGCGCGAGGACATCCACAAGCTCCGCAACGCCTACCGGCTGCTGTTCGCCGAGGAGGGCACCATGCAGGAGCGCCTGGCCGACGTCGCCGCCTTGTTCACCGACTGCAAGCTTGTGATGGACATCGTCGCCTTCATCAAAGCCGACTCTTCGCGCGCGCTATGCCAGCCGCGCGCCGGCCGTGGCGGCTAAGCTCGGCATCATCGCCGGCGGCGGCGAGTTGCCGGGTCGGCTGCTCGCCGCCTGCCGCGCCGAGGCGCGGCCGACTTTCGTCCTGTCCTTCAACGGCGTCGCCGCGGTCGAGTCGGTCACGCCCGACGCCTGGGTCGATATCGGCGCGATCGGCCGGACCTTCCAGCTGCTCAGGGAGGCCGGTTGCGTGGACGTGGTGCTGGCCGGCCCGATCAAGCGGCCGCGGCTCCGCGACCTCAAGCTCGATCAGCGCGGGCGCGGGCTGTTCGGCAAGTTGATGACGGCCTGGGGCGGCGACAACTCGCTCCTGTCCGTGATCGTGGCCGAGTTCGAGCGCGAGGGTTTTCGCGTAGTGGGGGCGGAGGACGTCTTGGGCGATCTCGTGGTCCCGCCGGGACCGCTCGGCCGGCACGGTCCCGACGCGGCGGCGGCAGCCGACATCGCGCTCGGCGCCAAAGCGATCGCGGCGTTGGGCGCGCTCGACGTCGGTCAGGCTGCGGTCGTCCAACAGGGGCGGGTGCTCGGCATCGAAGCGGCCGAAGGGACCGACGCCCTGATCGCCCGCGCCGCGCTATATCGGAGCGAGGAAGGGGCGCGTCCGGTGCTGGTCAAGCTCCAAAAACCCAAGCAAGAGCGGCGCGTCGACCTCCCGACCATCGGCGCCATGACCGTGGCCCAGTGCGCCGACGCCGGTTTCGCCGGGATCGCGGTCGAGGCCTACGGCACCCTCGTCATGGGCAAGGCGGAGGTCGTCGCCGAGGCGGATCGCCGCGGTCTTTTCGTCGTCGCGATCCCGCCGCCCGCGCCAACCGCCCATCGTTGAGGACCGCCATGCCCGCGCCCCGCCTCCTTCACACCATGATCCGCGTCCGCGACCTCGAACGCGCGATCGCGTTCTACACCGACCGACTCGGCATGACGCTCCATCGCCGCACCGACTTCCCGTCGGGGCGCTTCACCCTGGCGTTCGTCGGCTACGGGCCCGAAGATTCGAATCCAGCGATCGAGCTCACCCACAACTGGGACCAAACCGAGCCCTATGCGATCGGCAGCGGCTTCGGCCACATCGCGATCGCGGTCGACGATCTCTATGGCACTTGTGCGCGGCTCGCGGCGGCCGGGGTCAAGGTGCCGCGCCCGCCGGGGCCGATGAAGCACGGCGGCCGCGCGATCGCGTTCGTCGAGGATCCGGACGGTTATCGGATCGAGTTGATCGCGCGGGCTTAGCTCAGCGGGGCCGCTAGAGCCCTTTCATATTGAGTGGCGATAGCCGGCGTGAGCGAGATAGTTGCGGCATTCGGTGGGTTGGACGCTGCGCAGGAACTCGCCGACAGCCGCCCATAGGGCGTCGACGGTTCTGGCGGCGA
>VGEO01000083.1 GCA_016869275.1 Alphaproteobacteria bacterium
CGGTCCCAGTACCAACTTTAGGGGAGGACTCCCGATGATGAAGCGCGTATTCGCGGCTGCGACCGCTATTTTGGCGATCGCAGCATTTTCGACCGCGGCCGATGCTCAGCAGAAGGTGCGGATCGGCTACTCGGTCGGTAAGACCGGCCTGCTGGCCGCGGCTTGCCCGGTACAGAAAGAAGCGTACGAACTCTGGCGCGACCAAGTGAACGCCAAGGGCGGCCTTCAGATCGGCGCCCAGGGCAAGCGAATGATCGAGTTCGTCGAGTATGACGACGCTTCCGACGCCGCCAAGGCCGTGCAGATCTACGAGAAGCTCATTTCCGACGACAAGGTCGACCTGCTGCTCGCGCCGTGCGCGACCTACATCCATATCGCGATCGTGCCGGTCCTCGAAAAACACGGCTTTCCGGTGGTCGGCAACACGTCGATCTCGGCTCAGGTCCGCGACCTCAAGGCCAAGAACATGTTCTTCGTCTACCCGCTGCCGGATCAGATGGCGGTGTCGCTCGCGAATTTCCTCGCCGACCAGAAAGTCAAATCGATCTCGATGATCGCGTTGCAGCTCACTTTCTCGCTCGAAGCGAAGAAGTTCCTGCTGCCCGAGCTCGCCAAACGCAACATCAAGGTCGCGTTCGACCAGGAGTATCCGCCGGACGTCAAGGATATGACCTCGATCGTGTCGGGCATGAAGCGAGCCAACGCCGAGGCGATCGTGGCGTTGACCTATCCCGGCGATTCGGTTCTCTACATGACCGCGGCGCGCGAGCAGGGCTTGACCGCGAGTTCCGGATTCCACCTCGTCGTGTTGGGCCCGTCGCATCCGTTCTTCGTCGAGAAGTTCGGTAAGAACGCCGAGGGCATCATTTCGCTCGGCATGTACAGCCACAAGAACGCGAAGTGGCCGCGCGCCAAGGGTTTCTTCGACGCCCACGTCGCCAAGTACAAGAAGGCGCCCGATGTCGTCGATACCGTCGTCGGCTATGCGTCGGCCGAAGTGCTCGAACAAGCGGTTGCCAAGGCCGGCATCGACCGTGCCAAGCTTCGCCAGGTGCTCGCTGCCGACACCTTCGACACCATTCTCGGTCCGGCCAAGTTCAAGGACGGCTACAACGAGATCTTGCCGGCGGGTTGGGCGCAGATCCAAAACGGCATCAACGAGATCGTGTGGCCGGCCGATATCGCGACCGGCAAGTTCATCTCGAAAGGCCCGTGGATGAACTGACCGCTACCCCCTCCCTACCCTCCCCCTGCATGCAGGGGGAGGGAGCGAGCGCAAAGCCCGGTCGGGCAACCGACCGGGCTTTTTCTTCGGTGCGCGGTTCAGTCGATCAGCGCGAACTTCGGATTCGCGACCAATACATCGGCCTCGGGCAGCCCGAGTTCGCGCCGGACGAGGTTTGCGCCGCGGACGAGCGAGACCATCTTGTAGAGCGCGTGCAGCCGGCTCATACCCTGGCGGCCGAAGCCGCAATCGCTCGACAGAATCAGGCGCTCGGGCTCAATCCACTTCATCGCCTTGCGCACCAGCGCCGCTACTTCTTCGGGGCGCTCGACCTGGAGCGTGCGGTGGTTGACGACGCCGATCGCGATTTTCTTGTCCTTGGCGACGCCCTTGCCGATCACCTCGAAATCCGTGCCGTCGTTCTCGGCGCCCTCGAAAGTGAGGACGTCGACGGCGAGCTGGTTGAGATACGGGATCGCCTTGGCGTACGACAGATCGGCGTGCTCGACCCGCTGCGCCGCCGGGCTGCCCCAGCAGGTGTGGCACCAAACCTCGGTCTTGGCGCGCAGACCTTCGACTTCGGCGTTGAAAGCCTTGACGTAGAACTCGGGCGTCAGGATCGGGTCGTCGACGATGCCGACCCGCCCGTGGATCGCCGGTTCCTCGATCTGAATCACCGGCGCGCCGGCATCGGCGAGTTCGTGGTACTCGGCGTTGAGCACGGCCGATAAATCCATGATGAGGTCACGCCGATCCTTGTAGTGGCGGTTGACGGTCATCCCCTCGACCAACCCGGCCGAGATGCCGCCGATCTTGACCGGCTTTTGCGTGAGCGACTGCGCCGAACGCCAGGCGCGCGCGTATTCCAGCGCCCCGCGCGTGACCGGCCCGTCGACATAGGGCGGCAGCCGGGTTTCGACGACCTCGTACATGATGTCGCCTGGGCGCTTGTCGCGGGCCGCGGCGGTCGAGTGCTTGGAGACGTGCGGCTCGGTCATGCCGCCGATCCGCTCGAGCACGTAGGCGAACCAGCTCCGCCCCGCGAAGTCGTCATCGAACCGGCTATCGCCGTCGGTCAAGATGTCGAGCCCGGCCCGCGTCTGATCGACGATCTGGCTCGCCAATGCGTCGAAGTACTGCTCGCGGTAGGCGCGCTCACCCAACGCCACGGAAAACGGCCGCCCGGCGAGGTTCTTGGTGAACCACGACGGTCGCGGCAACGATCCGGTGACCGTTGTGGCGAGCGCCATCCCCTTGGTGGCGACAAACATCGGTGCCCTCGATTCTGGCGGTCAGCTCTGCAGCCGGAACGGGAGCATGGCGAGCTTGGGGTCGGCCGCCAATATCGGTTCCTCCGGCAGCTTGAGCTCGCGTCGGACGATGTTGGCGCCTTTGACCATCGACACCATTTTGTAGAAGGCGTGGGTCCGGCTCATGCCCTGCCGGCCGAAACCGCAGTCGGTCGAGAGGATCAGGCGCTCGGGCTCGATCCACTTGAGCGCCTTGCGGATCAACGCCGCGACCTCCTCGGGCCGCTCGACTTGAAGGGTGCGGTGGCTCAAGACGCCGATCGCAATCTTCTTGTCCTTGGGCACACCCTTGCCGATGATTTCGAAATCGGCGCCTTCGTTCTCCTTGCCCTCGAAGGTCAGGACATCGACATCGAGCTGAGCGAGATAGGGTAGCGCGATCTTGTAGCTCAGCTGCTTGTGTTCCACCCGCTGCGCCCACGGGCTGCCCCAGCAGGTGTGGCACCAGACCTCGGTCTTGGCACGCAAGCCCTTGACCTCGCGGTTGAAGGCCTTGACGTAAAAGTCGGGCGTGAGGATCGGGTCGTCGATGATCCCCGCGGTCTCGTGGATGCAAGGCTCTTCGATCTGGATCACCGGGCAGCCGGAATCGGCCAGGCGGTGATATTCGGCGTTGAAGATGTCGGAGAGTTCGTTCACCAGTTCGCGGCGATCCTTGTAGAAATCGTTGTTGACAATGGCTTCGATGATCTGCGCCGAGATTCCGCCGAACTTGACCGGCTTCGACGTCATCGCCTGGCTGGCGCGCCAGTTGCGGTCGTACTCGAGGGCGCCGGCACCGACCTTGGCGACGACGCGCGGCGGCAGGCGGGTTTCGACCACTTCATATAGGATGTCGCCCGGCATCTTGTCGCGGTTCGAGGCGATCATCGCATTCGCCATTTCCGGGGGGCTCATACCGGTCAGGCGTTCGAACACGTAGGCGAACCAGCCGCGCCCGGCGACGTCGTCGTCGAAGCGCGAATCGCCGTCGACCAGCAAGTCGATACCGGCCCGCGCCTGATCGGTGACATGGCACTTGATGGTGTCGAGATATTGCTCGCGGTAGACGCGATCGGCCATGCCGACCGAGAACGGTCGCCCGTCGAGATTGGCGGTGTACCACGACGGACGCGGCAGCGCGCCGGTAGTGGTGGTGAGGAGCGACTTGTTCTTGCTGGCGGTAAGCATGGAATTTCCTGCACGTTATTGGGACGGGAACACCGCCCGCTAAGACGAACGAAGCCCCGGGGGATGAGCCTGTCAAGCAAGGACTGCGTGCGGTAAAAGAGCCGGGCGAGGGGCGAACGATGAATCTGGCGGCGCATCTCCTGAAGACCGCGTTGAGCTTGGGCGATCGCCCAGCCGTCATCTGCGGCATTCGGCTCGTTCGCACCTATGGCGAACTCGCCGACCGGGCCAGCGCGTTGGCCGCCGCGCTTCGGGAACGCTTGGGCCTCGCCGTCGGCGATCGGGTGGCGCTGGTGATGACCAACCATCCTGCGTTTCTCGAAGTCCTGTACGGCATCTGGTGGGCGGGCTTGGCCGCGGTCCCGATCAACGCCCGCCTCCATGCGCGCGAGGTTGCCTACATTCTCGAGAACGTCGGCGCGCGAGCGTGCTTTGCAACGCCGGCCACCGCCGAAACCGCGTCCGCGGCGGCCGGCTCGCTCCCCGCCCGGTGCGAGGTGATCGACGTCGATGGCACCGACTATCGGCGTTTGTTCGGAGACCAACGCCTGGCGCTGGCCGAGGTCGATCCGACCGCGGTCGCATGGCTCTTCTACACGTCCGGCACCACCGGGCGGCCGAAGGGTGCCATGCTCAGCCATCGCAACCTCCTGGTCATGATCCTCTCGTACTTTGCCGACATCGACTGGCTCGATCAGCGCGACACGATCGTCCACGCCGCGCCGATGTCGCATGCCTCGGGTCTCTACGGCCTTCCGTTCGTCGCCCGCGGCGGCTCGCACGTGATCCCGGAGAGCGGCCATTTCGATCCCGACGAGCTCGCAGCGCTGTTCCGGAGCCACGCCAACGTCACGCTGTTCGCCGCGCCGACCATGTTGATGCGCCTGACCAACGCGCCCGCGCTTCACGACCATGACTTCGCCAACCTCAAGACGATCCACTATGGCGGCGGACCGATGTACGTCGCCGACCTCGTCAAGGCGATCGACCTGTTCGGCCCAAGGCTGTTTCAAATCTATGGCCAAGGCGAGAGCCCGTGCACCATCACCGGGCTCTCCAAGCTCGAACACCAAAACACCTCGCACCCCCGTTACCTCGAGCATCTAGGCTCGGCCGGGGTCGCGCGCACCGATGTCGAAGTGCGGGTGGTCGATGCCGACGACCGCACGCTGCCGCCGGGCGAGATCGGCGAAGTCGTGGTGCGGGGCGATGTCGTGATGACGGGTTACTGGGCCAACCCCGAGGCGAGTCGGCGCTCGCTCCGCGGCGGTTGGCTGCATACCGGCGATATCGGCGTCTTCGACCGCGAAGGCTTCCTGACGCTCAAGGACCGCGCCAACGACATGATCATCTCGGGCGGCTCCAACATCTACCCCCGTGAGGTCGAAGAAGTGCTGCTGACGCATCCGGACGTTCTCGAGGCGGCAGTCATCGGCAAACCGCACCCGGAGTGGGGCGAGGAAGTGTTGGCGTTCGTGGTCGCGCGGCCCGGTGCGCCGGTCGACGGTGCCGACCTCGATCGCCTTTGCCTCGATCGCATCGCCCGCTTCAAGCGGCCGCGCCGCTACGCTTTTATCGACGCGCTGCCCAAGAACAACTATGGCAAAGTGCTGAAGACCGAACTGCGCAAGCGCGACCTGCCGGACTAACCCGCCGCCGGCGCCGGTGGATTGGCGCCGAACGTCCGCTCGCCGATGCGGACCTGTCCCGGCGCGATCGTCGGCAAGCGCGCAAGCGCTGCGTAGTGGGGGGCGAAATCGGGCTTCGTCGCCTCGATCAGTTGGTCGTAGCTCTCGATCACGAAGTAGATGTCCTGGAAGTCGTCGATCCGATAAGTCGTCTGCATCAGCCGGAGCAGGTCGAAGGCCACGCGCTTCGGGCGCGGGTCCTCGAGCGCATAAATACTCTCGCCCTTGGACGAGACGATGCCCGAGCCATAGATGCGAAGTCCGTCCGGCGTCGCGATCAACCCGAATTCGACCGTGTACCAATAGAGCCTCGCCAAGTAGGGAAGGCTGCTGAGGCCGAGCGCCTTGAGCCCGCCTTTGCCGAACTCCTGCAGGTAGTCGGCAAAGACCGGGTGGAACAGCATCGGCACGTGGCCGAAGAGGTCGTGAAAGATGTCGGGTTCCTGAAGGTAGTCGAGCTGTTCGCGGCTTCGGATGAACGTGGTCGCCGGAAATCGGCGGTGCGCCAAGTGATTGAAGAAGGCGTCGTCGGGGATCAAGCCGGGAACCGGCACGATCTCCCAGCGGGTCGCGCGACGCAGGATCGCGCTCAAGCGATCGAAGTCGGGAATCCCGCCATCGGCCGCGATCCCGAGCGCGGCGATGCCGGCGTGATAATCGGGGGCGGCGCGTCCTTCGAGCAGCCGGGACTGCCGGGCGAACAGAAGCCGCCACCGGTCGTGCTGCTCAGGCGTGTACTTGCTCCACTCTTGAGCGACGATGTGCGAGGGAATTTCGCGAGTTGATGCGGGTGGCAGGGGGCAGCACTCCTTTTGCGTGCTTGGACCAGTCGCAACAGCAATACCGCAGAAGTATAGATGGGGGATGTGCGGGGCATGTCCAGGGCATCCCCGGATTTGCGATACCGCTCGCAACGGTTATGCGCTAAGAACTAGTGATAACGATCACAACGAGAAACGTCGTCGGAGTCCCAGGGAACGCGCTCAATCGGGCGGGTAGGGGTTTATGGAGAAGTTTGCTCTCGGCCATGCCAGAGGGGACGACTGGCGCGCCGTTGGCGCGGCGTGCGCGCGCCAATTGGGGCCACTCTCCGACGATGCCAACCTCGGGTTTCTCTACCTTAGCGAGCGCTTCGGCGGCGACGCCCGCGCCATCGTCGAGTTCTTCAAAGCCGAGACCGGGATCGTCGATTGGGTTGGCACCTCCGGGCACGGCGTTCTCGGTGGCACGCAGGAATACTATGACGAGCCCGCGATCGCGGCCATGGTGGGCGCATTCCCGCGCGATTCCTATCACCTGTTCCGGGCCGATCACGGCGATTTCGACGGCTTCCTGCGCCGGCACGAGCCGTGGCTCAAGCGGAGCAACACGCATTTCGGCGTGGTCCACGCCGATCCGCGGACGCCCAATCTCGATTCGCTGCTGCCCCGGTTCGTCGAAGCGACGGCCAGCTTCCTGGTAGGCGGCCTGACGTCGTCGTCCGGGAGCTACCCGCAGATCGCCGAGTCGGTGTCCGACGAATGCCCGTTTTCCGGCGTTCTGTTCGCCGAGGGCGTCGAGGTCGTTACCGGCCTCACCCAAGGCTGCACGCCGCTAGGGCCCGCGCATACCGTCACCGAAGCCCGCGGCAACGTCGCTATAACGCTCGATGACCGCCCGGCGCTCGATGTACTCAAAGCGGATATCGGCGAGCTCTTGGCGCGCGATCTCAAGCGAATCGGCGGCTATATCTACGTCGCTTTCCCAGTCGCCGGGTCGGACCGCGGCGATTACGTCGTTCGCAACCTGATTGGGATCGATCCCGCGCGCAGTCTGGTCGGCATCGCCGCCCGGCTCGAGCCCGGTCAACGACTGATGTTCTGCCGGCGCGACGCGGCCAGCGCGACCGAGGATCTGCGGCGTATGCTGGCCGATATCAAACGGCGGGCGCGGCGCCCGGCGCGTGGCGCGGTTTATTACTCGTGCGTCGCGCGCGGGCCCAACATGTTCGGCGCCGACTCGGGCGAAACGCGCGCGATCCGCGACGCGTTCGGCGACATCCCGATCGTCGGGTTCTTTTGCAACGGCGAGATTTCGCACGACCGGCTTTACGGCTATACCGGCGTTCTTTCGCTGTTCCTGTAGGGTGCCGCGCGCCGTGCCGAGGGTTCGTAATTTGTTAAAGCGGGGCGGCTACGGTCGCATATCGGTGGCTGCCGACAGTCACGCGGGATTTAACTCGCTCGCGTTAAAGGGCTGGACTATAACGAAAAAAGCGATTGCATGACGTCGAGCCCGGAACCATTGACCCCGACGGCCCCGGCGCGCCCGCGGCCAGCGCCGAGCGCGTACCGGCGGAGTCCGCGACGGCTGAACCGGCGGCAGCCGAACTCGACATCGTCAACCAGATCTTCGAGCACCGGCTCCAACAGGCCGATCTCGATCAGATCCTGACCGTCCTCAACCGTAGCGACCGCGACACGCTGGTCAACAAGATCGGCGATATCCTGCGCCGGGTCGCGTCGCTCCTCGGCGTCTACAACCGGATCGCCGATGCGCTCGATCTAGACGTCCTGCTTCTGCGGCTGATCGAGATCATCACCGAGGCGCTCGACGCCGACCGCTCGACGTTGTTCCTCCACGACGAGGAGACGGCCGAGCTCTTTTCCCGCGTCGCCCAGGGCTCGCAAACCAACGAGATTCGCTTCCCGTCCGATCGCGGCATCGCCGGGTCGGTGTTCACCACCGGCAAGCCGATCATTATCGACGACGCCTACGCCGACCCGCGCTTCAACCCCGAGGTCGACCGCCGCACCGGCTATCTCACCCGCAACATCCTGTGCGTGCCGCTCAAGAATCGCGAAGGCCGCATTATCGGCGCGACCCAGGTTCTCAACAAGCACAGTGCCCCGTTCGACAACGAAGACCGGCAGATGCTGGAGGCGATCACGCTCCACGCCTCGGGCGCGCTCGAAAACGCCAAGCTCCACGAAAGCGTCGAGCGCCAGCGGCGCGAAGAAGAGAAAATGATCGAGGTCGCGAACGCGATCTCGACCGAGCTGCAGCTCGAGCCGCTGCTGGCCAAGATCATGTCGGCGATCACCGAACTGCTCGACGCCGACCGCTCGACCCTATTCATGTATGACCGCAAGAACGATCAGCTGTGGTCGCGGGTCGCCGAAGGCTTGGGCGGCAACACCAAGGAAATCCGTTTCCCCGCCGATCGCGACATCGCCGGATCGGTGTTCAAGAGCCGCAAGATTCTGAACATTCCGGACGCCTACGCCGACACCCGTTTCAATCCCGAGGTCGACCGCCGCACCGGCTAAAAGACCAACACCATTCTTTGCATGCCGGTGTTCAACAAGGCCGGCGAAACCATCGCTGTAACCCAGGTCCTCAACAAGCGGACTGGGCCGTTCACGATCGCCGACGAAAAACGGCTGTAGGCGTTCTCGGCCCAGGCCGCGATCGCGCTCGAAAACGCCCAGCTGTTCGAAGACCTACTCAACGCCCGCAACTAAAGCGAAAGCATCCTCAAGAGCCTCTCGAACGGTGTCATCACCTTGAATTCGCATTCGCGCGTAATCAAGGCCAACGCCGCCGCCGAACGCATTCTCAAGGTTCCGGAAGCTGATCTTCTGACCAAAGCGATCGGCGAGGTGTTCGCCGGCGAGGACGCGTGGGTCGCGAAGACCGTCGAAAAGGTTTCCAAAACCGGCGAGATCGACATCTCGATCGACACCGAGCTCAAGCTCGCCTCGGGAACGGTCTCGATCAACCTCTCCGTGGTGCCGCTGATCGACATCAAGGAAGAGCCGATCGGCTACATGCTCGTGTTCGAAGATATCAGCGCCGAGAAGCGCGTCAAAAGCACGATGTCGCGCTACATGAGCAAGGACATCGTCGACAAGCTCCTGGCTGGCGGCGAGAACGCGCTCGGCGGCCCCCATCAGGAAGTATCGATCCTGTTCTCCGACATCCGCAGCTTCACCTCCATCTCCGAATGCATCGGGGCGAAAGAGACCGTCTCGATGCTGAACAGCTACTTCTCGGACATAGTCGAGATTATCTTCGCCCACCGCGGTATCCTTGATAAGTATATCGGCGACGCGATCATGGCGATCTTCGGCGCTCCGTTCATGGGCGAGTTCGACGCCGACAACGCGGTCGCGGTGTCGAACGAAATGCTGAAGGCGCTGCGCCGCTTCAATCGCGCGCGCGAAGAAGCCGGCAAGGAGCCGATCCGGATCGGGCTCGGTATCAACACCGCCGACGTCATCGCCGGCAACATCGGCTCGTCCAAACGCATGGAGTACACGGTGATCGGCGACGGCGTGAACCTCGCCTCGCGGCTGGAGGGCGCGTGTAAGTACTACAAGGCGCCGGCGTTATTCAGCGAGTTTACGTTCCGCAAACTCAAGTGCGACATCAAGTGCCGCGAGATCGATCTCATCCGCGTCAAGGGCAAGACCGAACCGGTCGCGATCTACGAGGCGCTCGCGCACCATTCGGCGGAGTCGTTTCCCAATCTCGACCTGACGCTGTCCGCGTTCCAGCGTGGGGTCTAGCACTACCGCGAACGGAACTGGCGCTCGGCGATCATCAGTTTCCAAGAAGCGCTCGGCTACAACGCCGACGATGCCGTCTCGCAGCTCTACCTCGACCGCGCGCTCCACTATCAGGACAATCAACTGGGCGACGATTGGGACGGCGTCTGGACGATGACCGACAAGTAGGCTGCAGGTGAGGAGCGCGCGGCCTCGGTAACAACCGAAGATCGAAAGTCGAGTAGGCGACACTCCTTTTACGAGGACCGAGCGTCCTGCTCAGGCATAACGAGTGGCATATTTGTTCTGTGATGACCGTCACAACATTGAGTCGAAGCGGTTTTTGGATTACACACAAGATCGTGAAATGCGTCGTTTCCACGCGCAGCCGCTAGGGGTGGTGTGTCCGCAGCGATGAGTTCCGCCCCTCCGCAGCAACAAGACGATCAAGAAGCAACGCTTGCGAAGGCCGCGTATTGCACTGATGTCAGCCGCTTTTACACCCCGCACGCGCGTGACCTGATCGGCCGCCTGCTGAGGACGTTCCTCGACAACCTCAAACTGACCCCGACCGAGGTTCTTTATTCGCTCGCCAGCCAGCGCAAGCTGATGACGTCGGGCAATGTGCTCGAATCTGCGGTCCAGCGCGCCGCATTGGCGCAGGTAAAGGACACCGAGGTCCGCGCGACCCAACGCATCAAAGAGCTGCACGGGCTGGTCTAGCGCGTAACCAAGCGCGTGCGCAGCGAGGGCCGCGGCTACGGCCTCGACGAGATCACGCGCGACGATGCGATCAAGCAGATCCGCCAGTTGCTGCCGACGCCTGACAGCGGTTCCAAGGACTTCCGCGTCTACAGTCTGGCGCGCAAATGGCTCGAAGAATGCCCGAGCTGAGTCGAGAAGTACAAACGCCTGCTCACGATGTTCCAGGCGATCGCTGCCGAGGGCAAGAACGCGTCGCAAAATATCGCGTTCGGCGACGTACTGCTGGGCGAGATGCTGCGCAGCAAAGCCGGTCTCGACACCATCATCGGCGATTTCGACAATCTCGAGCAGCGGCTGATCGACATCGCCGGGCTTTACCGCGGCGAGATTATCCGCCGCAATGCCGTACCCGATGGCGCACTGTCCGAACGCGTCGCCAAGCTTTTTCCCACGCTCAAGCTGCCGTCGTCGCGCGCCGGCCTCGCCTATCACGTTTATGGCGCGCTATCGGGCCGTACCCCGATCGTCGCCCGCGATGTCGTCCTCGAGCTGTCGGCGATCGCCCGTCTGGTCGATGCGCTTCGCTACGAGAGCGGATTCATCGGCGGCATCAGGACCTTCGACCTGATCGAGCGGCGCATCATGCGCATGCTATCGGTCGAGAATCTAGGCGAGAAGCTGTGCCAGCTTCCTGAGAAGGTCGATCAAATCCGCACGCTGGTCGTGGTGCACGACGTCCTGATCGGGCAGCAGAACAAGCGCCTGGTGCGCAACTACCTCGAATATGTGATGGAAGACCGCCAGTTCCCGATCAAGCTTTTCAGCGGCCACGCCGACGACCAGGGCGACCTCGTCAAACGTCCCGCAGCTCTCCATAAACTGTTCTCGGAGTCCGGGCTCTCCGACATGCAACGCGAGAAATACATCAAACTCTGCCAAGACATGCAGAGCGCTTACATCACCAAAGAAAACTTCTTTGGCCGCATCGATCGCTAGATCAAGGATTCAGCGATGAAAGCGCTCTACCTGATGCGGCTCTGCGGCGAGAGCGCGTTCATTCCGGGCGAACACCTCGACACTGCGCGCAAACTGGTCGGGCACTACATCATGCAGCCCGACTTCCTGCCGTCCTACCTGGTCGATACCAAGACCAACGAGGACCGCCAGCGCAAAGTCGTCAACCTGAAGCGCTTCTTGCTCGCTGCCGGCATCGACGAGACTTTCCTCGGCAAGTAATTCCGGCGCCGTTCGGCAGTCAGCGGCCCGCGCCGGTCAGCCGTCCATCAACACCGCGACTCCCGGCAACACGCGCCCTTCGATCCACTCGAGGAACGCGCCACCGGCGGTCGAAAGGTAGGAGAACGCGCCACCGACCCCGGCGGAGTTGACCGCGGCCACGGTCTCGCCGCCGCCCGCGACCGAAAGCAACGCGCCCGATCGCGTCAGATCGGCGACCGTGCGGGCGATCGCCACGGTTGCGGCGTCGAAGGGCGGATACTCGAATGCGCCGACCGGGCCGTTCCAGAGGAGGGTGCGACTCGCGGTCAGCGCCGATCGGACCGCGGCCACGGTTTGCGGCCCGAGGTCGAGAATCATCTCTTCGCCGCCGATCGCTTCGAGGCTCACGGTTCGGCTGGCCGCGCCGGCTTTGAGCTCGCTGGCGACGACGGCGTCGGTCGGTAGGATGATCCCGCATTCGGCTTTGGCGGCGCGGGCGAGCACGGTGCGCGCTGCCGGCGCTTGATCGACCTCGCACAAGCTCCGGCCGACCCCGATCCCGCGCGCAAATAGGAGCGTATTCGCCATGCCGCCGCCGATCGCGAGCGTATCGACCTTGGCGACCAGGTTCTCGAGCAGCGCGAGCTTGGTCGAGATTTTAGCGCCGCCCACGATCGCCATGACCGGCCGCTTCGGCGCCTCGAGCGCCCGTCCGAGCATCGTCAGCTCCTTTTCGAGCGAACGACCCGCCGCCGACGGCAGCTGCCAGGCCAAGGCTTCGATCGAGGCGTGGGCGCGATGCGCGCAGCTGAACGCATCGTCGATGTAAACGTCGCCGAGCCGGCCGAGCGCAGCCGCGAATGCCGCATCGTTTGCTTCTTCTCCGGCATGGAAGCGGAGGTTCTCGAGCACCAGCACTTCACCCGGGCGCAAGGCGGCGGCGGCGGTCTCGGCCGCCGCCCCGACGCAGTCGTCGGCGAAGACGACGACGCGCCCGACGAGCAGGTATCGCAGCGCATCCGCTACCGGCCGCAAGCTGAGCGCCGGATCGCGCTTGCCGTTCGGTCGCCCGAAGTGCGAGATCACCACGATGCAAGCGCCGCGGCCGGCGAGCTCGTCCAACGTCGGTCGCAGCCGTTCGAGTCGGGTGGCGTCGATCACGCGTCCGTTCTTTATCGGGACGTTAAGGTCGGCTCGCACCAGCACGGTCTTGCCGGCGACGTCGATGCGATCGAGCGTTCGTAGGCGCATGGCGATGTAACGGTGCAGTTAGGCGGAAGGGCGGGCGGCGAATTCCCGTTCGAGACGGGCCTGCTCGGCGGCGAGCGCTTGCCAGAACGCATCACCGTCCCAGGCGCGATAGTTTCCGGCCGCGTAGGCGGCGGCGTTCCGCATATAGTACCACGCGTTGACGCGGTTCTTGACCCAGCTGTTGACCGTGCGCACGACCTTGCCGGGGATGCCCATCACGATCGAATTAGGCGGAATGACCGTGCCTTCGGTCAGGAACGCGCCGCCGGCGACGGTCGAGTTTTCGCCGACGACGACGCCATCCATCAACGTCGCGTTGATGCCGATCAAGCAGTTGTCGCCGACACGCGCACCGTGGATCGTGCAATGATGGGTGATCGAGCAATAGTCGCCGATGTAGGTAGGCGACGCGGCACCGACATGGAGCACGGCGAAATCCTGGATGTTGGTGTGCTTGCCGACCACGATCTCGAAATTTTCGGCACGCGCTACCGAGTTCGGCCAGAACGAGGCGCCTTCGCGCACGGTGACCTTGCCGTAGATCTGAGCGGTCGGGTGGATGTACGCCGGATTTTCGAGCACGACATCCGGTCCATGGATCGGCACATGGTCCTCGCTGATGCTGCCTATCGATTACTCGGCTTCGTCGAACAACTTGTCGACAGCCTTCGAGGCCGTTCCGGGGGTCGATAGCCCGAGTTCGACCGCGCGGTTCTGGTAATAAGCGGCGCGCAGGGCTGCGTAATAGTCGACCGACCCGGCCCGCAATTCCTCGAGCGGCACCAGGAGCTCTTCGCGCTTGATCAGGCCCTTGGTCCCGGCGACGGCGAAGCTTTGGCCGGTCGAGAGCACATAGGTGAGCGGGTCGAAGAACACATCGACGCCGCGCCCGGTCCAGTCGCGTAGCGTCGCCGGCCCGAGAATCGGCAGCACCAGATAAGGACCGGCGCCGACACCGTAACCGAACATGGTTTGGCCGAAGTCGGCGTGATGCGGCTCGAGCCCGATCAAACGCGCGACATCGATCAGGCCGAGCACGCCGACTGTCGAGTTGATGACGAACCGACCGGCGGTAATGCCGGCGCCAACCGCATCCAACTGCAAGAGATCGTTGGCAAAGATCACCGGGCTATTCAAGTTCAACAGCGCGCGCCGCACCGCTTCCTTGGCGACCTCCGGCGTCACGTAGCCGTAGGCGGCGGCGATCGGGCGTAGCGTGAAGGTATCGATCACATCGTTGACCGCGAACATGGCCCGGTTATAGCCCTCGAGCGGATCGCTTTGGGGCTCGCTACTAGCGGCGCCGGCGCGCGGTGCGCGACGCGGTCCGCGTTGCATGGTCGAGGGCGGCGCCGAGCCCGGAGCGAGCGCCGTGTCGGTCGGAAGCGGCGCGGTGCGGCGGAGGACTGGCTCGGTCAACCCGGTGGACGGTGCCGTTTGCGGCCGCGGTGCGCCAGGAACGAAGGGGGGCGGCGGGGCGCCACTCGCGATCTGGACCGGCGGAACGCCGAGGAAGATACCGGGCGTTCCACCCTGGATGCGGGTGGCGAGCGCGGGAAACGCAGCCGCGGTTGCGGCGACGATCGCCGGCCGCGACGCCGGCGCCAATGCTACCGCCGTCGCGACCACGGCATCGGCCGATGCCGGGCTGCGCGTGATCTCGGCAATCACCGCCGAGGCGAGGGCGGTGTCGGCGTTCTGGCGCGCATTTTCGGCAAATACACGGGCGAGGGCCGGATTTTGCAAACTCTGACTCAGCGCCAGCGCCTTCTGCGTCAGGATTTGGCTGCTGGCGACGGTTGCCTGCAGTCGGGCCTGGACGTCGGGCGCGAGCCCCTGGCCGAACGCACCGCCCACGCTGACAGCGATCGCAAGCGCCAGCGCGACGGCGAATGTTCGGCGCAATCCGTGCATGAAATCCCCCACCGGCCCCGGGGCGGCCGACGCGCTAGTTAACCAACTAACGGCCGACCTGTCAGCCCGCTTTGTGCGATGCCCGCTAGTAGCGCTGCACCGAGGATATGACGGGTTGTTTTTCAGCGGCGCGAAGGATCGGCAGGTTTTCGGGCGCGACGAGCAACTGGATGCTGCGGGCGACGCCGGGCTGTCGTTTGATCAGGCCGAC
>VGEO01000084.1 GCA_016869275.1 Alphaproteobacteria bacterium
CAAGAAGGACCAGCTCTACCTGTTGGTAGCGTTTGAGGATCGAGCGATCGACCTGAAAACCTTGCACAAGAAAATCGAGAGCGGCCGGCTTTCGTTCGGCCGGCCCGAGTTGCTGTGGGAAGTCTTGGGCGTCAAGCCCGGCGCGGTGACGCCATTCGCGCTCATCAACGATAGCGCCCATCGCGTTGCCGTTTGGCTCGATCGCGGCATGCTCGGGTGCGCGCTCCTCAACTACCACCCGCTCGACAACACCCAAACCACGGCCATCCGGTCGGGCGACCTGCTCACTTTCATTGCCGCGTGCGGACATAAGCCGCGCTTGATCGATCTCGAATCGGCGCTGTCGTCGCGAGGCTGACGCGGGGCCCCGGGTCGCCATTGCTGGCGCGCCCGGGCACCGTCTATAGTCGAAGCAAGTCGAACGACATCGACACTATCGGAGGTTTCCATGAGGCTTCATTCATCGCTTATCGCGCTCGCCGCAGCCGTGGCCGGCGTGGCCTTGGCGGTATCCGCGACCGCGCAGCCTAAGTCCCTGACTCTCGGCACCGCCTCGCTCGGCGGCACCTACTTCATCTACGGCGGCGTCGTCGCTCAACTCCTGACCGAAAAAGGCGGGATCAATACCTCGACCCAGCAGACCCAGGGCCCCAACCAGAACATCATCCTGGTCGAGGACAAGAAGATCGAACTCGGCATGACGACGATGGGGATCGCGCTCCAGGCCCGGAACGGCGCCGAGTGGACCCAGGGCAAGAAGTACACGAGCTTCCGGGCGCTGTTCCCGATGTACGACACGCCGTTCCATTTCATCACCACCGACAAGTCGGGGATTACCAAGGTCGCCGATCTGAACGGCAAGGCGGTCGGCGTCGGCCCCAAAGCCGGCACGCCTGGCACCTATTTTCCGCTGATGTTCGAGGCGCTCGGCCTCAAGGTCACGGTCCGCAACGGCAGCGCCAACGACATGGCGAGCCAGTTGGGCGACGGGCTGATCCACAGCTTTGCCTTCGCCGCCGGCCTGCCGATCGCGGCCTATTCGGAAATCGAGGCCAGTCGCCCCGTCAAGTACTTTACCTTCACCGACGCCGAGATCAAGACGATGCAGGCGAAAATGCCCGAGCTGTCGGCCTCAATGATCCCGAAGGGCACCTACAAGACGCTCACCGAGGACCATAAGACGGTCGGGCTCTACAATTTCGCGATCGCGCACCAGGAAATGGCCGAAGACGTCGCCTACAAGGTCGTGAAGACGGTGCTCGAGAACAACGACGCCATGGTCAAGGGCCACGCCGCGGCCAAGGAAACGATCCTCGCCAACTGGAAGGCGAACACGTTCCTGCCGTTCCACCCCGGCGCGGCGCGCTACCTCAAGGAAAAGGGCATCGAGGTCCCGGCGAACCTGCGCTAGACCGCGGACGACGTGAGCGGGCAGTCGGCGGACGACGGCGCGCCCGGCGCCGTCGACGCCAACGCGCTCGAGTTCCAGGGCTCGATCCGCGCGCTCGACGGCCGACTGGCAACGGCGCTGGTCGGGGTCGGCGTCGCGTTCATGCTCTTCCACATCGCCGTCCTCAACCTGTGGCCGATCGATTCGATACTGTTCCGCGCCATTCACCTGGCGTGGGGGTCGACATTAGGCTTCGCCTACTTCGCGGTCGGCCGCGGCCGCGACCGCACGCGCGTTCCGTGGTTCGACTGGCTCCTGATCGCGGCCGCGATCGCCTGCGCGGTCTACATCGGAATCTTTCTCGCCGAGCTCCAGTTTCGCGCCGGCGCGCTCTACACGACCGGCGATTTCATCACCGGACTTGTCGGCACGCTGCTGGTACTCGAATTCGCCCGCCGCACCGCCGGCATCGCCCTGGTCGTCATTTGCCTCGTGTTCCTGCTCTACGCCTTCGTCGGGCCGTGGCTGCCGGGCGTGCTCTACCACAAGGGGTTCGATCTCGGTTTCCTGGTTACCTACATCTTCAGCGATCAAGGCATTTTCGGCGGCACGCTCGAAGTATCTTCGACCTTCATCGTCATGTTCACGGCCTTCGCCGCATTCCTCGGGCGCTCGAAGGCCGGCGACTATTTCAACGACCTGGCGCTGGCCGCGGTCGGGTGGGCGCGCGGCGGCCCGGCCAAAGGCGCGGTCGTGTCCGGAATTTTGTTCGGCTCGATCAGCGGCTCGTCGGTCGCCAACGTCGTCGCCTCGGGCTCGATCACGATCCCGCTGATGCGCCGGAGCGGCTACGACCGTGCCACCGCCGGCGCGGTCGAAGCGACGTCCTCGACCGGCGGGCAACTGACCCCGCCGGTAATGGGGGCCGGCGCTTTCATCATGGCCGAGGTAACCGGCATTCCCTATGGCGATATCGCCGCGGCCGCGATCATTCCGTGCCTCCTTTTCTATATCGCCTGCTACGCGCACTGCGACCTGCACGCGGTCCGGAACGGCTTGCGCGGTCTGCCGCGGAGCGAATTGCCGGCGCTGCGCCCGCTCTTGGCCCAGCTCTATCTCCTGGCGCCGGTCGCGGTGCTGATTTGGGCATTTCTCGACGGCAAGTCGGGCTTTCGCGCCGCCGGACTCGGCATGCTCGCCTGTATCTTGGTGTCGTGGTTGACGCAGTCCCACCGCATGGGCCCCAAGGCGATCGCCGGCGCGCTCGATAGCGCCGCGCGCGACTGTATCCCGCTAGTCGCGATCTGTGCCGCCGCCGGCATCATCGTCGGCGTCATCGCGCTGACCGGGATCGGCGGGCGGTTCTCCTCGCTCGTGCTCGCGATCGCCGGCGAGAACAAGCTGCTGGCGATGATCTTCGCGATGGTGGTTTCGATCGTGCTCGGCATGGGCATGCCGACCACCGCCGCCTACGCGATTGCCGCCGCGGTAATGGCGCCGGGGCTCGTGCGCATGGGCGTGCCGCCGCTGGTCGCCCACATGTTCATCTTTTATTACGCGGTCCTGTCGGCGATCACGCCGCCGGTCGCGGTCGCTTCGTTCGCCGCCGCCGGCCTCGCCCGCGCCGATCCGTGGCGGACGTCGTGGATCGCGGTGCGGTTGGGCCTTGCCACCTTGATCGTCCCGTTCATGTTCTTCTATTCACCGCTGCTCCTCGGCCAGGGGCCGTGGCTCGAGGTCGCGTGGGTGTTCGGCTCGGCCGCGCTCGGCGTCGTCATCCTGGCTGCGGCGACCGAGGGCTGGTTGAACGGGGTGCTGATCTGGCCGCTCCGCATCATCCTGTTCGCCGCCGCACTGTGCTTGATCTTACCCGAGGGCGTCACCGACGCGGTCGGCCTGGGGCTCGCGTTCGCAATCTGGCTCTGGCAGCGTTATCGTCACGGCGCCGATCCCGGCGCCAGGATCGCGGCACCGGTTACGAGCTGACCGGCACACGAACGCACGGACGAGGAAACGATGGAAGTCTTGAACCGGTTCTACGCGTTCCGCGCGCTCAGCCTGGGCGCGCTCGGCGCGCTGGCGGCGATCTTGTCGCGGCTGGTGATACCGTGGCGGGAGGAGCAGATCGTCGGCGGCATGCCGCAATTGAGCGCCCGCCGCACGCTGGCCGCTCTCGCCGTTGGCGCGGTCACGGCGGTCATCGTGTTCGGCGCATTCCTGACCGGCGACGTCTCGCTCTACGCCAGCACCGGCGCGCCCATGATCGATCCCGACTTCTGGCGGATGACGATCGTCTGTCTCTTGGCCAGCGCGCTCTCGATCTTCCTGCACCGCGCCGCCGAAACGCGCTTCGGCCGCGGCGAGCGCGTACGACCGGCCCGCGTGCGGCCGATCCGACCGGCGCAGCCAGGGCCGGTCGCTCGTCCAGCGCAGCCGCGGCCTGTCGCTCGGCCGGCACAACCGCGCCCCGCCGTCTCGCGGCCGATCCAAGCGCAACCGGCGCCATCGCAACAAGCGGCGGTACCTGCACCCTCGCCGCAGCCACCAGCCGCTCCTGCGGCCGACGCCGCGCCGGCGCGTCCGGTCCGGACCGTCCGCATGGTCAGAAACGCGCGACCGCCAGCGCGGACCAAGGCGCCGACCCCGGCGCCCGTGCCTTCGACGACGCCAGCGCCGCCGGTAGCGCCGCCCAAGAAAGAGACTTGGTCCCGCCTACTCGTAGCGGAGCGCTTCGATCGGATCGAGGCGCGAGGCTTTGCGGGCGGGATAGAAGCCGAAAAACACCCCGACCGCGCCCGAGAAAAAGAACGCGAGCAGGATCGCGTCGACCTCGATCAAGGTCGGCCAACCGGCGAACGCCGCGATCGCCATCGACGCGCCGATGCCGAGCCCGATCCCGATTAGCCCGCCGACCAGCGCGAGCGTCACCGCTTCGATCAGGAACTGCACCAGAATGTCGCGGCGGCGGGCGCCGACCGCCATGCGCAGCCCGATCTCGCGGGTCCGCTCGGTCACCGACACCAGCATGATGTTCATGATGCCGATGCCGCCGACCAGGAGCGACACCGACGCGACCGCCGCCAGCAGCAGCGCCAGAATCCGGCTCGAGGCCTCGCGCGTCTCGGCGATCTCGGTCAGGTTGCGGAGCGTGAAGTCGTCCTCGTCGCGTGCCGTCAGGCGGTGGCGCTGGCGCAGGAGCTCGCGCATTTCGGCCTCGGCTTCCTTCATGTCGAAGCCGTCGCGGACCTTGACCAAGATGCCGCCGACCGAGCGCGCGCGCGTCCCCGACCAGCCGAGGATGCGCTTCTTGGCGGTCGAGAGCGGTACCAGGACGACGTCGTCCTGATCCTGCCCTTGCGTGGTCTGGCCCTTGCGCTCGAGCACGCCGATCACGGTCACCGGCGAATTCCGCACCCGGATCGTCTGGCCCAAGGGGTCACCGCCGTCGAATAGACGTTCGACGATGGTTTGCCCGACCACCGCCACCTTGCCGGCGCCGTTCAGTTCCTCGCTCGTGAACACCCGGCCGCTCGCCAGGTTCCACTCGCGCGCGGTGAAATAGTCGAGCGTCACGCCCATTACGGTCGTGCCCCAGTTCTGGTTACCCAACACCGCCTGAGCGCCGCCGCGCACCGTCGGCCCCGCCACTTCGATCGCCGGCACCTCGCGCGCGAGCGCGGCGGCGTCTTCTTCAGTGATCGAGGGCCGCGAGCCGGCGCCGATGCGGGCGCCACCCGCGGTCGTGGTACCGGAGAAGACGATGATCAGGTTCGAGCCGAGGCTCTTGATCTGCTCCGACACCAGCCGGTGCGCACCGGCTCCGACCGCGACCATGGTGATGACCGCGGCGACGCCGATGATGATACCGAGCATGGTAAGGCCGCTCCGGAGCGGATGGACGCGGAGCACGTCGACCGCGATCCGGATCACGTCCCACGAGATCGCCGCCGGAATCTGCGGCGGTGCCGCCGCCGCAGCCGGCGGAGCCGGCGCGGTCTTGAGGGCGTCGAGCGCAGTCATGCCGCGCGCTCCGATTGCGCGATCCGCGGGCGCGGGTTGACCTCGTCCTTGCGCAGACGGCCGTCGCGAAACGCCAGGATGCGCCCGGCGTGCTCGGCGACATCCAGCTCGTGCGTTACCACGATGATCGTCAGTCCTTGCGCGTTCAGGCGCTGCAGTACCGCCAGGATTTCGACCTGGGTGCGCGAATCGAGCGCACCGGTCGGCTCGTCGGCCAACAGCAGCAGCGGCCGGTTGACGAGCGCGCGCGCGATCGCGACCCGCTGCTGCTCGCCGCCCGAGAGCTTCGCTGGGGTGTGATCGGCGCGATGGGCGAGGCCGACCTCGGCGAGCGCCGCCGCCGCGAGGCGCCGGCGCTCGGCCCGGGGCACGGCGCTATAGACGAGCGGCAGCTCGACGTTCTCGAGCGCGCTCTGCCGCGCCAGGAGATTGAACTGCTGGAACACGAAACCGATCCGGCGGTTGCGCACGAGTGCGAGCGCGTCGGGCGAGAATAGCGACACCGCTTCGCCGCCCAAGCGATACTCGCCGGCGTTGGGACGATCGAGACAACCCAGCAAATTCATGAGCGTCGACTTGCCCGAGCCCGAGGGACCCATGATCGCGACGAACTCGCCCGGCATGACGGTGAAGCTCACATCCTCGAGCGCCTTCACCGCGTGGCCGCCCAAGCTGTATTCGCGCCCCAGATGATGCGCGGCGATCACCGGCGTCGGCGGCATGAGCGGAGCTTGTTCGTTCATCGCGGCAACCGATCGACGGAACCCGACGAAGGAACTCGCTGCCCCGGTCCGCAGGGAAGGCGCCCCCTCCCTTCCCTCCCCCGCGGAGGCGGAGCGGGGGAAAAGGTTTCCGGTAGGCGCGCGCGCACGATCAGAACCCGAGCCGCGGGCCGGCCGGCGTGCCGGCCTTGGGCGGCGCGACCTGGCCGATGATGACCTCTTGGCCGAGCTTGAGATCGCCGGTGAGGACTTCGGTGGTCTGCGCATCGCCGCTCCCGACCGTGAGCTGGACCGCCTCGGGCTTACCGCCGGCGCCGACCACCCAGACGCGGCCGGGACGCGAGTCGGTCGCCTGGGTGCGGGCGATGAAGCGCTCGTAAGCAGTGCGCTGCTCGGGATTCAAAATCGCCGCGATCTTCTGCTGGGTTTCGGCGCGCGATCGGGCGCGGGCTTTGGCGAACTCTTCCTCGTTCCCGCTCTGCCGTGCGGCGATGATCTTGGCGCGCTGCTCCTCGAAGATGCGCTTGGCCTGATCCTTTTGCTCGGGGCTGAGCGAGAGTCCGGCCGCGACCCGATCGGCCAGTTCCTGCGGGCTCGGGAAGCGGCCTTGTCCGCCGGCCTCGCCGCTCGCGGCGCCGCCGGACGGATTGGCCGCCGCCGTCTCGCCCGATTCCGCCGCGACGCCCGGCGGGCGGAAGCGGAGCGCGGCGTTGGGAACGCGCAGCACGTTCTTTCGCTCATCGGCGACGATGCGGACGTTCGCGGTCATCCCGGGCAGGAGTTTCAAGTCCTGGTTGACGGCCGAGATCACGACCACGTAGCTCACGACATTGTTGACGACTTGGGGCGCTTTCCGGATCTGCACGACCTCGCCGGCGAAGTTGCGGGCCGGAAACGCATCGACCGTGAAGCTCACCTTCTGGCCGATCGCGACCCGGCCGATGTCGGCCTCATCGACGTTGGCCAAGACCTGCATCTCGCGCAAATCCTGCGCGATCTGAAACAGGATCGGGGCCTGCAGGCTGGCCGCCACGGTCTGCCCGATATCGATGTTGCGCAAGATCACGGTGCCGTCGATCGGCGCGCGGATCTGCGTGCGGTCGAGATCGATCACCGCCTGGCGGAGCGCGGCCTCGCGCTGCTTCACTTGCGCGATCGCGTTCTCGACCCCGGCCTCGGCGGCGCGGAGCTGGGCTTCGGACGAGAGCACCATCGCGCGCTGCGCGTCTTTCTGGCTGCGGGTGGTGCGGAGCGCGGCGTCGGCTTGATCCGCGCTCGACGTCGCCTGGTCGATGTCGCGCTGGGTGAAGACGTTGCGGCCTTGGACCGAGGTCTTGCGCGCTTTTTCGCGTTCGGCGTCGGACGCCTGCGACTCGGCGCGGCGGATCTGCGATTCGTTGGCGGCGAGCATGGCGCGCGCGTTCTCGGCCTCGGCCCGCATCCGCTCGACGGTCGCCTTTTGGGTGATCACCGCGGCCTTGGCCACCGCGAGTTCGGCTTCCGATTGCTGGACTTTGGCGAAGAAGGTCTGGGGGTCGAGGCGGGCGATCAGCTGCCCGGCCTTGACCTCGCTGTTGAAGTCGACCATGAGCTCGCTGACCTGGCCGGAAAGCTGCGAGCCGACCTGGACGGTGACGACCGCGGCGAGCGTGCCCGAGGCCGCGACCGCCGCGGTGATATCGCCGCGGTCGACCTTGGCGGTGCGGAAGCTCGGGGCCGGCCCTTGCCCGTCCGAGCGGAAGCCGAGGGCGCCGGCGGCGACGAAGGTCGCGACGACCACGCCGGCGACCAGAAAACGCTTCGATTTCGAAGTGAGAGCCATCGTCTAAGCATACACGTCAAAAGCACTTTCCGCCCGTCGCACGAAGCGGATCACGCTCTCATGTGGGTAACGATTTCTCGTGCCGCAAGCCCCAAGCCTTCCCGGGTGTCCGGCCCGATCACTTGGTAAAGCACGACGTGTTCGAGCCCGGCTTCGCGGTAAGCGGTCAGACGGGCGCGGCATTCGTCCGGGTCGCCCGCGACCACCAGCCGGTCGACCAGATCGTCCGGAATCGCCTGCGCCGCCAAATCGGACCGGCCGGCGTCGACGTACCGGGTCACCTCGGCCTTGGCGGCGGCAAAGGCCGCGGCCTCGATCCCGGAATGGACGAGACGCGGGCTCCCCGGTTGCGCGGCGGTGCGCGAGTTCCGCTCGGACAAATAGCCCACCATCTGCGGCCGGATCGCCGCGCGGGCCAGGGCGCGGTCGCGATCGACCGCGAACGTGACGTAGGAGACGAGCCGGCAGGTACCGGGCGGGCGCCCGGCCTGGGCTTCGCCCCGCGCGATCGCTGCCTTCGCGAAACGGACGAAACCGGGCGAGGCGAACATGCCCAACACCACGCCGTCGGCGATGCGCCCGGCGAGTTCGAGCGACTTCGGTCCCATCGCGCCCAGGTAGATCGGGACGTGCGGGCGCGCGAGCGGCATGACGAGCTTGGCGCCGGGCGGATGAAGCGTGAAGAACGCGCCCTGCGCCTCCGCCGTTCGCGCCGCGAGCATGGTGCGGACGATCTCGACCGCCTCGCCGAGCGAGACCACAGGCCGCGTCGCCGGCTGGCCCTGGCGCTCGGCCGATATTTGCGCGACGCCCAAGCCCAGGATCGCGCGCC
Organism: Alphaproteobacteria bacterium; assembly: GCA_016869275.1. Lineage (GTDB taxonomy): Bacteria > Pseudomonadota > Alphaproteobacteria > SHVV01 > SHVV01 > SHVV01. Next base: position 8,787 of record VGEO01000084.1, read on the forward strand.
CGCCCGAGAGTTCATCGAGCGCGGCCGTCTCCATCGCGATCAGCGAGGGATGGCGGGTGAAGGGGCTGACGATCCCCAACCCCAGCGCGATCCGGGTCGTCGCCTGCGCGACCGCAGCCGCCAGTGTGAATAGGCCGCGCGCGTAGTAGCGCTCGCCCAGCCAGAACGCGTCGTAGCCCAAGCTCTCGGCGAGCGCGGCGTAGTCGCGCAGATCGGCGATCGCGTGATGGCTCGAAAAGCCGACGCTCACGGTGTTGAAACGCTTTGGATTCATGCCGGTTAACCTAGATCAGTCTTCGCTCGCGTCGCCAGTGCCACCGTTCAACCCGAAACGACCGCCTAAGGCGGCGGCACAAGACGGGGGACGTGATGAAGCTCTGGACCAAGGCGGGCGCCGCGGCGGCGGTGCTGACGGCGATTGCTGCGATCGCCGGCACGGCGGCGGCGTTCGAGTTGGACTACAAGGGCTCGCTCGCGCCCGGGCGCTTCACCCGCTACGTGCCGCCGGTCACCAACCCGCTCTTCAACGAGACGCCCTACATCACGACCGAAATCCGTCCGCTCTATTTCTACAACAAGATCCCGGGCGACTTTCTGTCGGGCGGCGGCCACATCGACGTGATCGCCGCCGAAATCCGGATCGCGCTCACCGAACGGCTGGGATTCATAGCCTCGAAGGACGGCTACGCCGACGCCAACTTCAAGCGCACGCTCGCCGACGAGAACGGCTTCGCCAATATCTCGTTGGGCTTCAAGTACGCGCTGCTCAACGACCCCGCCAACGAAACCATCGTCACCGTGGGCGTCGAGTACGAGCCGGCGATCGGCGATCTCGAAACCAACAACATCAACATGCATGGCGGCGGCAAGGGTTTCGTCGACCTGTTCGCCTCGGGTGCGACCACCCGCGGCTTGTGGGGGTTCCAAGGCAATATCGGCTTCAACCGCGCGATCGACGGCGGCCACGACACCTCGATGCTGCATTATTCGGGACACGTCGACTACGCGCTGACGCCGGCGTTCTTCCCACTCCTCGAGTTCAACGGGTTCTCGACCTTGAAGAGCGGCAACCGCACCGCCGGCGTCAACTTCGAAGGCGTCGACGTCTTGAACTTCGGCTCGACCCGCTCCGGCACCGTCGCCACCGCCGCCGCCGGCGCCCGCTACCGGCTGCTGCCCAACCTGATCCTCGGCGCCGCCTACGAGCACGCCGTGGCCGATCGCGACGACCTGCTCGACTGGTGGGTCTATTTCGACCTCGTCCTGCACTTCTAGCGTTAGCGCAGGAACACCTCGGCGGCAGGGTCGAGGAGCGCGACCAGCAACGGATCGTCGTTCGCGTACAAGAGTTGGATGACCTGCCGCGGCGCCGGCGGCAGTGCCGCCTTGTGCGTGCGCCAGCCCTCGGAGCACACGAACAGCGACTGCGGCGCCTCGGTGCCGGGCGCGAGTTCGATCACGACGTAGGTTTGCGTGGGTTCCGCGCGCGAGGGCTCGAAGCGGATGCGGTGCGGCCCGGCGGTGCGTACGCGCAGCGCCCCGGCCGCCGCCGCGGCAAGCGCCGGAAACCGGACGTAGGCGAGCCGTGCCAGCAGCGCCGCGAACGCGCGACCCACCGCTTCATCGCGCGCGAGCCGCGCCGCGAGTGCAGGGTCGGCGGCGGCATCGGCGGCGAGCGCGAAGGCATAGAGACGGGTCGGCGCGATCGCCGGTGGCGTCGCGGCCGCCGCGGGCTCGGCCAGCACGCGCGCCTGGTCGAGCGCTTCGAAGATCGCGGCGGCGCGCGCCTCGGTGTCGGGATCGGGTTGCGGGAGCGTAACGGTCATCGCCGGGTCGCCTTGACATAGAGGTCGGTCAATTCCGCGCTGAATGCGGCGCGGTCGTCGTCGAACAGCCGCGCCAGGCTGCCCGCGGCACGCGCCGCTTGCGCATCGAGCGCAGTGCGAAACTGACCCAAGTGGCGGCGGAACGCGAGCAGCGCCTCGCCCCCCAACTTGAAGCCTTCGACGGCGTCGGGGTCGGCGAGCGCCTCTCGCGCAAAGCCATCGCGCCGGATCGCGTCGAACGCGCGCTCGCCTTCGGCCAGCCGTTCGGCGAACGGGTCGGCTGCCGGCTCGGCGACCCCGCTCCGGGGAAAGCGGATCACGTTGGTCGGCCGCGGTTCGCGCTGCAGGACCGCGAACGCCGCCGCCTTGAGGGTTTGCTCGCAGACCTGCTCGAGCGTCGCCAAGCGGGCGGCACGGGCCGGGTACGGTTCGGCATCGGCGCAGCTCACTGCCGCTGCGAGCCGCGCCCGATCGCGACGACGGCGCGCGGCGGTCAAGATGTTTTGAACCGCGCCGAACACATCGGCCCGCAACACCGAGAGCGGCAGGTCGACCGCCTTGGGTCCGAGCGCGAACGCGAGATCGATCAGGGCGCGCTCCTCGCCGGTCAAGAACTTGATCCGCGCGACCGGCTCTTCGTCCAGACGATCGAGCGGCGAGACCCACAGTTCGAGCACGCCGTCGATCGCCTCGATCACGGTGTCGGGATCGACCTCGCCGGCGGCATGATCGTACCCGAGGGACCGCGCGGCATCGCGCCCGGCGCGAAAGAGCGCGGCGTCGAGCGCGCGCGCGACGTCGACGAAGGCAAGCAGGACGGTACGGAAGGCCTTGAAGTCGGCGTCGCCGTGATCGCCGCGCGCCCGCCAGAAGGCGAGGATGGTGGCATCGTCGAAGGCGAGCGGCCCGGTTCCGGCGTGACGGCGAAGATAGGCGAGAATGACGTCGAACTTCCGCCGCGCGTGGACGCTCGGCAGGTGATCGCCCAAATAGCGATAGATCTGCCGCGACAGCTCGCGCGCGGCCCCGTGGACCGACTCAACCCGGCGGCGGCCCTGTCGGACCGGCGCCAGCGCGGCATCGACCGCGACGAAGCCCAACGCCGTCACCAGAAATTCGAGCAGCGCCGCCAGCACCGGCATGCGGGCGTAGGCGATCGTAAACTCGCCGTCGCTGTAGCGGACCGTGATCGCGCCCGGCGCCGGGGCGACCGCGCCGTGATTCCCGCTCCGCGCCAGGCTCGCGGTGACGCGGGTTCGGAAGCTCGACGACGAGGCGCGCTTGGGCTCGAAGAAAAAGCGGATATAGCCTTCGGGCGCGCGCGCCAGTACGTCGGCGGCCGCGACCAGGTGGCAGAGTTCGTGCACGGCCTTGCCGTAAGCCCGGCGGACCACGATCGCCCCGAGTTTGGCGCGGGTCTGAGCGTCGTACTTGGCCGCGCCATCGGCGGTCGTGGTCTCGCCGACCGCCGCCAAGGCCGCGTTGAGTTCGTCCGATGCGCCGTCGATCACCTGCCCCTCGCCACCTCTCAATCTATCTTATGCAAGGTTTAAGGATCGCCTAGGGCGGGCTCGGTTCTCCCACGGGAAAGGCGCGTCAACCCGCGCCCGACCCGGCATAATGACCCCTCGCTTTCACCGGACCTCGCCACGGACCCCGAGCCATGCCCGCACCCACCCCGCCCGCCGCCGCCGACCGTCCCGCCCGCCGTCTCCGCGCCCTGCTGGCCGGATCGAGCCCGGTGGTTGCGGCGGGCGTCTTCGATGCAACCTCGGCCCGCCTCGCCGAAAACGCGGGCTTCCCGTGCCTGCATGCCAGCGGCGGCGCGATCGCCCGTGCCGAAGGGTTCCCGGACCTCGGCCTGATCGGCCTCGAGGAGATGGCGCGGCGGATCGACACGATCCTCGAAACCACCCACGCCCCGCTCGTCGCCGACGCCGACACCGGTTACGGCAATGCGCTCAATGTCCAGCGCACGGTCCGCACCTTCGAGAAGGCCGGCGTCGCCGGGCTCCACCTCGAAGACCAAGACTTCCCCAAGCGGTGCGGGCTCTATGACGGGATCAAGGTGATCCCGACGCCCGAAATGGCCGGGAAGATTCGGGCCGCGGTCGATGCCCGGCATGATCCCGATTTCGTCGTGATCGCGCGCAGCGACGCGGTAAAGGCCGAGGGCATGGCGCCGGCGCTCGACCGCTGCCAAGCCTATCTCGATGCCGGGGCCGACATGCTCTTCATCGAGGGCGTCCACACCGCGGCCGAGATCGAGGCGGTCGGCCAGCGCTTCCCCGGGCCCAAGCTCTTCAACATGGCCGCGCCCGGCGAGCCGCCGCCGCTCCCCCTCACCCGTCTCGGCGCCCTCGGCTATCGCCTGATCATCTATCCGGCCGACGCCCAGCGGGTCGCGATCCGCGCCATGGCCGACGTCTTCGCCGCGATCCTGCGCGACGGCCACTCGGGCGCGCTCAAGAACCGGATGTCGAGCCCGGCCGAGCGCGACGAACTGGTCGATCTCTCGACCTACATGGAAAAGAGCCGGCACTACGGCGCGTGAGCGCTCGCGCTGACCGCATGACGACCGCAGCGCCGGTTGTCGCCGGCGCCGGACGCCCCGATACTGCGAACCCGGCCAATCGCAGTATCGGAGTTCCCGATGACCGTTCGTACCCGTTTCCCCTGGCGCGCGCTCTGGCGGCTCACGGTTCCCTATTTCAAGTCGGAAGAGCGCTGGGGCGGGCTCGCGCTGCTCGCGCTGATCGTCGCGTTGGCGTTGGGGATGGTCTACCTCGAGGTCGTGTTCAACGAATGGAACCGCTTCTTCTACAACGCCCTCGAAGCGCGCGACTACGCCCAGTACATGCATCAGCTCGGACGCTTCGCCTGGCTCGCCGCCGCCTTCATCGTCGTCGGCGTCTATCGCGTCTTCTTCAATTCGATGCTGCAGATCCGTTGGCGCCGCTGGATGACCGAGCAGTTCCTCGCCCGCTGGCTCGCGCACCGCAATTACTACCGGCTGCAGCTCGTCGGCGGCGAGACCGACAACCCCGATCAGCGCATCGCCGAGGACATCCGCCAATTCGTCGGATTGACGCTGGGCCTCGGGCTCGGCCTGCTTTCGGCGGTGGTGACGTTCCTCTCCTTCATCGCGATCCTGTGGACGCTGTCGGGCCCGATCGCGTTCACCGCCTTCGGGATCGAGATCGAGATCCCCGGCTACATGATGTGGGCGGCGCTGGTCTACGCCGTCGCCGGCACCTGGGTGATCGACCGCATCGGCCGCGCCCTGGTCGGCCTCAACTTCAACCAGCAGCGCTACGAAGCCGACTTCCGCTTCAGCCTGGTGCGGCTGCGCGAGAACGTCGAGGCGATCGCGCTCTATGGCGGCGAGGCGCGCGAGCACGAGGGCTTTCGCCGCCGTTTCGCGTTCGTGGTCACCAACTGGTGGGCGCTGATGATGCGGACCAAGCTCCTGGGCTTCTTCAGCTCGGGCTACAATCAGATCGCGATCATCTTCCCGTTCGTGGTCGCGGCGCCGCGCTACTTCAGCGGAGCGATCAAGCTGGGCGACCTGATGCAGATCGCCTCTGCCTTCGGCCAGGTGCAATCCTCGCTCTCGTTCATCGTCAACGCCTACACCACCATCGCCGAGTGGCGCGCGGTGATCGAGCGGTTGGCGACGTTCGAGGACGCGCTGGCCGAGGCGGCGGCGGCCGCCGCACGCCCGGCGATCGCGGTCGCGCCGCACGCCGGGTCCGCTCTCGCGGCCGAAGGCCTGGGCCTCGCGCTCCCGACCGGCAAGACCCTGTTGAAGCCAGCCTCGTTCGCGATCGAGCCCGGCGAGTCGGTGCTGGTCGCCGGCCCGTCCGGGAGCGGTAAGAGCACCCTTTTTCGCGCCTTCGCCGGCATCTGGCCGTTCGGCACCGGAACGGTGCGCGTGCCGGAGGACGCGCGCGTCATGTTCTTACCGCAGAAACCCTACATGCCCCTGGGCACCCTGGCCGAAGCGCTCGCCTATCCCGAACCGGCCGCGGAAACCAGCGACGCGGAGAAGCGCCAGGCGCTGACCGACGTCGGCTTGGCCGGTTTCGTCGAGCGCCTGAATGAAATCCAGAATTGGGGCCAGGCACTCTCGCCAGGCGAGCAACAGCGGGTCGCCTTCGCGCGCGCGCTTCTGAAGCGGCCGAACTGGGTGTTCCTCGACGAAGCGACCGCTTCGCTCGACACCCAGCTCGAAGAGCGGCTCTACACCCTGATCAAGGAGCGGCTACCCGGCCTCACCGTCGTTTCGATCGGTCATCGCCCCGGCATCGTCCGCTTCCACCGCCGGCGCCTCGGGCTCGCGGTCGAACCCGAAGGCGCCCGGATCGTGTCGGACCCGCTCCCGGCATGAGTCTTAGACCAGTTGCAGGAAAATCAGCAGCAGCCTGACCTGCCCCCTTCAGAGTGGTCCAAAAGTTAACTTAGAGTGGACCCTGAAGGAGACGGAACATGGGCAAGAAGCACGGGCCTGAGGAGATCATCGGCAAGCTGCGCGAGGCTGAGATCGTAATGGCGCA
>VGEO01000085.1 GCA_016869275.1 Alphaproteobacteria bacterium
GAGCGCCGGATCGCGCTCCTTGGGATCGCCATACCCGCCGCCGCCGGCCGAGACGTGCCGGAAGACGTCACCTTTCTTGAGTTGCACCGCTTCCATCGGCATTACCGGCAGGATGCGCTCGGTGGGCGTGCCCGGGTTCAAGATGTTCCATGACGGCGAGCCCGGTCTCCCGCCGGCCAGGCCGTAGGGCAGGTGTTTGCGCCGGTCCGAGCGCATGACGAGCCGCGCTTCGTCGCCCAACAGCCGATACTCGCGCACGAAGGCGAGCCCGCCCCGGTACTTGCCGGCCCCGCCCGAATCCGAAACGAGCCCGTATTGCGTCACCTCGATCGGGAACTGCGCCTCGATCATCTCGACCGGCTGGTTGGTCAAGTTGCCGCCCGGGTTGGGAATGCCGTGCGCGCCGTCGCGATAGGGGAGCGCGCCCCAGGCGCCGGCGAGCGTCTCGCTGCAGATGTAGGGCCGGCCCGCGTGCGTTCCGGCGATCACCGGGAACGAGACGCCGCCCTCGCCGCCGGCGGGAATGCGGTCGGGCACGATTTGCGCGAATGCGCCGAAGAGGGCGTCCAACGCCCGCCAGCCGATGATCGCGCGCGCGGCACAGGGCGCAGGGGGCTTGGGGTTGACGATCGTGCCCTCGGGCGCCCGGATCTCGATCGGGCGCATGAAGCCCTCGAAATTCGGGATCTCGGCCTTGGCCAGGCACTTCAAGACGACGTAGCAGGCGGCCTTGGTGAACGGGATCGGGCAGTTGATCGCCGCCTTGACCTCGGGCGAACTGCCGGCCCAATCGATCGTGCAGCGCTCAGCCCTTATCGTGACCGTGACGTTGAGCGGGATCGATTCCGGGTTCTCGCCGAACCCGTCCAAATAGTCGGTGAACGACCAGGTGCCGTCGGGGAGTGCCGCGATCTCGGCCCGCATCAGCGCTTCGGCGTGGTCGTGCATCTCCTCGACCAGCTGGCGGAAGGTGGCGGCGCCGTACTTCTCAATGAGCTTCCGGAACGCGCGCTCGGCGGTCGCGCACGCCGCGACCTGGGCCCGCATGTCGCCCGCGACCTTGTCGGGAAGCCGCGTGTTCTTGGCGATCAGCTTGAAGACGGTGTCGTTGGGCTGGCCGCGGTCGTAGAGCTTGACGATCGGGATGCGCAAGCCCTCCTGGTAAATCTCGGTCGAGAACACCGCGTTCGACCCCGGCGCGATCCCGCCCAGGTCGATCTGGTGCACGAGCGTGCAGGCGAAGCCTTCGAGTGTGCCGGCGGCGAAGATCGGCTTCACGATATAGACGTCGGGGAGGTGCATGCCGCCGCCGCCATAGGGATCGTTCCAGATGAAGACGTCGCCTTCGGCCATGCGCCCGCCCCACTCGGCCAAGAGGGCGCGCATCGCATCCGGGAACGAGCCCAAATGCAGCGCCATGGTGAGGCCGGAGGCGATCATGCGGCCTTCGGCGTCGCACAAGCCGGTCGAATAGTCGCCCGAGTCGCGGACGATCGGCGAGTACGCGGTCCGCATGATGACGAGCGCCATCTCGTCGCCGATCGAGGCGAGCGCGTTCTTGACGACTTCCTTGGTGATCGGGTCGATGCTGGCGGGCATAGCGCGATCCTAACACACCCCCTCCCGCTCGCTGCGCTCGCCACCCTCCCCCTGCGAAGCAGTTGCGAAGCAGGGGGAGGGGCTGGGGAGGGGGTTAGGTCATGTCGGCGTCAGCTCGATGTCAGCTCGATGTTGCCGCTCGAATCGCGCCGCGCGCGCCAGCCGGGCGGCACGACGCAGGTGGCATCGTATTCCTCGACGATCAGCGGGCCGACCCGCCAGGCGTCGGTGAGATCGGCGCGCCCGAGCACCGGCGTCGGCCGTGGGCCGGAAGCGTCGCCGAAGTAGGCGGCCCTCAGGCCCTCTCCCGCCTCGCTCCGCTTAGGCCCCTCTCCCGCAACGCGGGAGAGGGAGGGGCCCGGCGCACGAGCGCCGGGACGGAGAGGGCGGCGGGAGAGGGCGAGGGTCGCGGTGACGCGGAGGGCCACGCTTTCGACGGCGGCGGCATCGGCGGCGTGGCCGTAGGTACGTTGGTGCTCGGCGTTGAAGGCGTCGGCGAGTGCCGAAATCGAGAACGGCGCCGCCGGCAGCGGCACGCGGAGCTCGTGCGCCTGCTCGGCGTAGCGGAGGTCGGCGGCGCGCGCGATCGCGACGCCCTCGCCCGCGTAGCCTTCGGCCGCCATCAGCGCGCGCACGTCGGCTTCGAGCGCGGCCACGATCGCCGCCATCTCGTCCAGGTCGATCGTGGCGAGGCGCCTCAAATAGGCGCGCGACAACTCGTGCTCCAAGTCGGCGCGCAGCAGTCCGTGCGCGCTGAAGACGCCGGGGTGGGCCGGGATCACCACCCGCGTCATCTCGAGCAGATCGGCGATCGCGGTCGCGACCACGCCGCCATTGCCGCCGAATGCGAACAAGGTGAAATCGCGCGGGTCGCGGCCGCGGTAGGTCGAGACCGCCTTGACCGCGCGCACCATGGTGCCGGCCGCCAGCTCGAAAATGCCGTGCGCGGCGGCGAGCGCGCTTTGGCCCAAGGGCTCGGCGATCCGCTCGGCGATGGCGGCGCGGGCCTTGGCGGCGTTGACCTTCAATCCGCCGCCGACGAGATAGTCGGGGTTGAGGTAGCCCAGGACGACGAGCGCATCGGTCAAGGTCGGCACGCTGCCGCCCTGGTCGTAGGCGACCGGACCGGGCGCGGCGCCGGCGCTCTCCGGCCCGACCCGGATCAAGCCGCTCGCGTCGATCGCGACCAGGCTGCCGCCGCCGGCGCCGATCTCGGACAAGTCGACGACCGGGAGCTTCAAGGCATAGCCGCCGCCCATGACCAGTTTGGACGAGAGGTTGATGCCGGCGCCGACCTCGTAGTCGCCGGTCTTGGCGACGCTGCCGCCTTCGATGATCGCGGCCTTGGCGGTGGTGCCGCCGATGTCGAGCGAAATCAAGTCGCCGGGCCGCGCCCGCGCCGCGCCGATCACGCCGGCGGCGGGGCCCGATTCGACCAAGTAGGCCGGCCGGTCGGCGGCCGCGGCCACCGTCATGACGGCGCCGTCCGATTTCATCACATGCAGCGGCGCGTCGACGCCGATCCCCGCGAGGTGCCACGCCAGCGAAGCGAAGTAACGCCGGAGCGCCGGCCCCAGGTAAGCGTTGATCACCGTGGTCGAGGTGCGCTCGTACTCGCGGATCTCGGGCAGGATCTCGGACGAGAGCGTGACGAACGCGTCCGGGAAACGGGCGCGGGCGAGCGCGGCGGCGGCCGCCTCGTGCGCCGGGTTGGCATAGGAATGGAGAAAGGCGATCGCGATCGCCTCGACCCCGCCCTCGGCGGCGATGCGATCGAACGCGGCTTCGACGTTCGCCGGGTCGAGCGGAATCCGCACTTCGCCGCGGGCGCCCAAGCGCTCGGCGATTTCGAGCCGGAGCCGGCGCGGCACCAGCGGCGGCGGCGCCTGATAATCGAGCGTGTACATCTCGGGGATACGCAGCCGCCGCATCTCGAGGACGTCGCGAAAGCCCCGGGTCGTGAGCAGCGCGGTCTTGGCGCCCTTGTGCTCGAGGACGATGTTGGTCGCGACCGTGGTGGCGTGGACGACGCGCTCGACTTGCGCCGCGGTGGCGCCGGCTTGCGCGAGCGCGCCTTGGAGCGCGGCGACCACGCCGCGGCCGTAGTCGTCGGGCGTCGTCAGCACTTTGCGGACGAAGGTGCGGCCGTCGTCCCGTTCGAGCACGAGGTCGGTGAAGGTGCCGCCGGTGTCGACACCGACGCGGTAGGTGGGACTCGCCAACATGAGTCCTACCCTAACCTCCCCCAGCTTCAGAGCGGGAGGGGAAGAAATGAGAAGCCCCCGCTCGCTGCGCTTGCAGAAGGAAGGTAGGGAGTGGGTTCGCGCGCTCGAACGCGGCGCCGATCCGAAGCAGCGTCGCTTCGGCGAACGGCAAGCCGATCAGCTGCAGCCCGACCGGGAGGCCGTCGGCGGTGAGGCCGGCGGGGAGCGCGAGCGCGGGCAGGCCCAAATAATTGAACGCGCGGGTGAAGCGGCCGGGGTCGGCGACGGCGAGCGCGGGATCGGGACCGGTCAGCGCGGCCAAGGTTGGCGCCGCGATCGGCGCGGCCGGGAGCAGCAGCACCGGCGCGCGGCCAAAGACGTGGTCGGCGAAGGCGGCGGCGGTCGCGTCGCGCCGTCCGAGTGCGTCCCGGTAGTGCGCGCGCGAAATCGCGCCGCCGCGTTCGAGCCGGACGCGAATCTCAGGGTGGAGTTGTCGGGCGTGGCGGCGGAGGACCCTGGCGTGGGTTCGGGCCGCCTCGAATAGGAATACGGTGCCGGCATCGGCGTGCGCCGCGGCGAAGGCCGACGGCAGCGCGATCTCGACGATACGGACGCCGGCAGTGCGGAGCGCATCGAGGGCGCGGGCGAGCACCGGACGGAGCGGCGGGTCGACCTCGGCCAGGGTCTGCGGCGCGAAGGCGACGCGGCGGCCGCGCAGGCCGCGACCGAGGCCGCGCTCGTAGTTGGCGACTTTCCGCCGCACGGTGGCCGGATCGGCCGGGTCGCGGCCGACGAGCACGTTCAAGAGGCGGGCGATGTCGCGGACCGAGCGCGCCATCGGCCCCGGCCGGTCGAGCGTGGGCGAGGTCAACGCCATGCCGTGGCGGCTCAAAAGCCCAGGCGTCGGCAACAGCCCGACGATCCCGCTGAGCGCCGCCGGAAAGCGGATCGAGCCGCCGCTGTCGGAGCCGAGCGAGCCGAACACGAGGCGCCCGGCGATCGCGGCGGCCGAGCCGCCGGAGGAGGCGCCGGCGAAGCGCGTCGCGTCCCACGGATTGGCGGGCGGCGGGCGCAGGCGGTTGGCGCCCCACGGGTGGAACGCGAACTCGGACATGTTGAGCGTGCCCAAGTCGATCGCGCCGGCGCGGTCGAGCCGCCTCAGCAGCGTTGCCGTGAACACGGCCTTGCTCTGGCGCGTGCGCGACCCGGCGCTTGTCACGTTCCCTTCGCGGAAGAACAGGTCCTTGTGCGCCAGCGGAACGCCCTGGAGCGGCGCACGCCGGCCCCGCGCCCGGGCCCTGTCGGCGGCGCGCGCTCGCGCACGCGCGGCTTCGGCGTCGACCCGAAAGAACGCGTTGAAGGTCGGATCGTCCGCGGCGATCCGTGCCAGCGCCGCCGCGGTCAGGTCCGCGGCCGAAACGGCGCCGCGGCGGAGCGCCGCCGCGACGCCGACCAGGTCGAGGGCGAAGAAGTCGGAGCGATCCTTGACCATTGCGTCGCGGGAACAGGCGGGGTAACGCTTCCGCCACCCTAGCATGCTGCCGTCCGCTCCGATCGATATCCGCTGGTGGCCGAACCGCGTCTACTTCGCGGTCGGCGGCGTCGCTCAAGCGCGCCATGTGCTGGCCGATCTCCGCGTCAACCGCGCGCTGGTCGTATGCGGCAAGACCGTGGCGCGCGGGCCGATGCTGGCCAAAGTACGGAACGCGTTGGGCGGTGCCTGCGCCGGCGTGTTCGAGGACGTCCAGAACCATACGCCGCTGGCCTCGGTCAAGCGCGGGGTCGAGGCGGTGCGGCGGATCGGGGCCGACGCGATCGTCTCGGTCGGCGGCGGCAGCGCCACCGACTGCGGCAAAGGGATCGCGATCCTGCACGCCTCGGCCGGCGATCTCGCGCCTTATGCCGTCGATTATGGCCGCAAGGGGTTCGAGCGGCTGGCGTTGCCGGCGGGCGGGCTGGTCCACGTCGCGATCCCGACCACCACGGGGTCGGCGAGCGAAGTCATGCCGACCGCGGGGGTGCGCGACGTCGCCGCCAAGAAAAAGCTCCTGTTCTGGGACGCGCGCATCGTTCCCGACGCCGTCATCTACGATCCCGAGATGACGGTCCATTGCAACGCCCATCTGACCGCGGCCTCGGGCATGACGGCGATGGCGCGCTGCATCGAGGCGCTTTATTCGCGCGACCGCAACCCGATCTCGACCGCGCTCGCGCTCCATGGCGCCCGGCTCTTGAACGCGGCGTTGCCCAAGACGATCGCCGATCCCAACGATCTAGCGGCGCGGGCCGACTGCCTGCTCGCCTCCGGCATGTCGGGGATCGCCGCGATCAACGCGATGGCCTCGGTCGTGCACGCGATCTGCCACCCGTTGGGCGGCCGCTTCGGGCTGCAGCACGGGATCGGGCACGCGATGCTGCTGGCACCGGCGCTCAGGCGCGTGCTGCCGGCGATCGGCGCGGATGCCGGTTTCGTGCTCGAAGCGTTGGGGTCCGACCGGGCGCACGGCGCCGGCTCCGCCGAGGCGAGCGCCGCCGCGGCGGCGGCGGCGATGACCGCGCTTCTCGGCCGCTTACCGCTGCCGCAGCGGCTCCGCGAGGTCGGGATCGAGCGCGCCAATATCGATCAGCTGACCGCGGATACCATGGGCGACTACATGATGGCGTTCGCGCCAACCCGGCTCGATGCCGAGGACGTCGGCGCCCTGATCGCGGCGGCGTGGTAGGCGTGGCGACGCTCGCCGAGCGTTTGGCGGCGTGGGTTGCCGGACTGGAGCCCCGCGACGTTCCTCCGGCCGAAACCGAACGCGCGCGGCTCGGGCTTCTCGACACGCTCGGGCTCGTCGTCGTCGCGCACGCTACCGACGCCGCCCGCATCGGCCGCGAGGTCGCGTTCGCCAACGCCGCCGCCGGCGCCGCGACGTTGCTCGGGGGCACGGCCCGGATCGCCCCGGGCTGGGCCGCCTTCGCCCACGGCATCGCCGCGCATTGCCGCGACTTCGACGACACCTTCACCGACTCGGTCGTGCATCCGGGAAGCGTGGTGGTGCCGGTCGCGCTCGCGGTCGGCGAAGCGGTTGCGGCCCCCGCGCCGGCGCTCGAAGCGGCGATCGCGGTCGGCTACGAAGTCGCCGGACGTTTGGGCGCGGCGGCGGGGCGCAAGTTCCACGCTAACGGCTTCCACGCGACCGGCACCGTCGGTCCGTTCGCCGCCGCGGCGACCGCGGCCAAGCTTCAGGGCCTCGATGCCGCCGCGCTCGTCGATGCTTGGGGATTGGCCGGCAGCATGGCGGGCGGGCTCATGGAGTTCTTGCGCGACGGCACCTGGTCCAAGTGGCTCCACCCGGGGTGGGCGGCGCATGGCGGCATTCTCGCCGTCGATCTGGCCAAGCGCGGGTTTCGCGGCCCGGCCAGCGTGATCGAGGGCGACCACGGCTTGTTCGCGGCCTTTCTCGGCCGCGGCGAAGCCGACACCGTCGCGATCGGCGATGGTCTCGGGCGGCAGTGGAAGGGCGGCGCCGCGCATTTCAAGCACTACCCGTGCGCGCACGTGATCCAACCCTATCTCGATGCCGCGCTCGCGCTGGCAGCCGAACACGGGTTGGCGGTCGACGCGATCGAAGCCGTCACCTGTTGGCTGGCGCCGTGGGCGATCCCGATCGTCGCCGAGCCGCGCGCGCCCAAGCTCGCACCCGCGACCGAGCTCGATGCGATCGCGAGCCTGCCGTTCCAGGTCGCAGCCGCGCTCACCGACGGGCGGGTCGATCTCGCGACCTTGACGCCGGCATCGCGCGCCCGGCCCGCGGTGCGGGCGCTCGCCGCCAAAGTCGCGTGCGTCGCCGATCCGACGCTCGGCCACGCCTTCGACGGCCGGATCGCGCTCGGCCTGCGCAGCGGCCGGACGCTCGAGGCGTTGGTTTCGGCAGCGCCGGCGGCGGCCGAGCGAGTGCGGCAGAAGTTTCTTGCCAACGCCGCCGCCCTGGGCGAGCGTGAAGCGCGGGCGGTGGCTGATTCGCTCGCGAGCGGGCGTCCTTATATGATCGCCACCATCCTGACGCTGATGAACGAGGCGCTGCGCCGCCGCCGCGGATGATGTTTTCGGCGCTCATCACCGGCTCGCGCCTCGACTTGGGCGCGTTCGATTGCTAGTCTCGCCGTCCATGGGAGGCCGTGCCTGGGTATCGGCGCGGCAGAAACGTCCAACCAGGGAGAGACAGATGAAGAAGCTGTTGGCATTCACAGCCGGTATCGCGCTCGCGGCCGGCCTCGCGACCACCGTCTCGGCGCAGGAAATAACCCTGCGGGCGGTGTCGTTCATTCCGAAGAACAACCCGATCCTGGTCCCCGCCAACAACTGGGTGGCCGAGGTCAACCAGGCGATGAAGGGCAAGCTGCAGATCAACTGGGTCGGCGGCTCCGAAGTGATTCCGCGCAACCAGCTGCTCGAAGCGGTGCGCACCGGCGTGCTCGACATCGCGATCACGGTGACCGCCGACTATCAGGATCAGTTCCTGCCGGCTCCGGCCTATTGGCTGTCGCGCCTCTCACCCAGCGAAGAGCGCAAGAGCGGGTTCTTCAACTACATGGTCGACGAGCACAAGAAGCTCAACGTCCAGCTGGTCGGCCGCCTGCAGATGTCGCCGTTCTATCTGTGGGTCAAGAAGGAGCCGAAGTCGCTCGCCGACTTGAAAGGGCTCAAGATGCGGACCGCTTCGCTCTACGACCGCTTCATGCGCGAGCTCGGCATGACCCCGGTCAACATCAACGCGCCCGAAACCTTCACCGCGCTCGAGGGCGGCGTCGTTGACGGCTTGGGCTGGCCGCCGCAAGGCGTCAAGGCGCAGGGCTGGAGCAAGCACGTCAAGTACGCGATCGACCTGCCGTTCTTCGAATGGAGCAACACGGTCGCGCTGGTCAACCTGCCCAAGTGGAACACCCTGCCCGAGCCGACGCGCAAGGAGCTTTCCGAGTTGACCGCGGCGTTCGAGCCGAAGATGGTCAAGTACTTCCGCGACCAGATCGAGGACGAGTGGAAGGCTCTCGCCGCCGAGGGCGTGAAGCGCGTCAAGTTCTCGGACGCCGAGAACAAAAAGTACCTCGATACCGCTTACGACGTCGAGTGGAAGGCGCTCTCGGCCAAGCTCCCGCCCGATATCGTCGCCAAGCTCAAGCAGATCAGCGGCAACTAGCCGAACCCCCTTCCGCGGCGCTCGCGCACCGCACCCTCCCTCTGCGCGCAGGGGGAAGGAGGGGAGGGGGCGCGGAATCCGCCCATGGACCGCCTCGATCGAGCGCTACGCAACGTCGAAGACCTGTTCGCGTGGGCGGCGATCGCCATCCTCGTCTTCATCACCGGCCTGGTCTGCGCCGAAGTGGTGCTTGCGCTACGGCTTCAACGCGCCGTTGATGGGGATGATCCAGATCTCGGAGATCGGGCTGCTCTACATCACGTTTCTCGGCACCGCGTGGGCGCTCCGGCGCGACCACCACGTCCGGATCGAGCTCATCTACCAGTTCTTGCCGGCGGCATGGCGGACGCGGATGGACGTGTTGGGTTCGCTGTTCGGCCTGACGATCTCGATCGTGCTGTTCGCGTTCGGCGCGATGGCGACGTGGTCGCACTATCTGCGCGGGTCGTTCAAGCCGACCCTGCTCGAAATCCACAACTGGGTGATCCTGATAGTGATCCCGATCGGGGCGCTGCCGCTCGCGCTGCGCTACCTCATCCAGCTCGTCCACTACCTTCGCGGCGGCCGCCGCGACGTCCAGCAGTACTGACGGGTCGGAGATCGCGCGTGGGGTGGGTCGATCTGGTCCTGATCGGTTTCGGCATCCTGCTCGCGTGCTTTGCGATCGGCATGCCGGTCGCGTTCGCGTTCCTGATCATCAACGTCGTCGGCGCCTACGTGTTCTGGAACGGTGCCGCCGGGCTGAACCAGCTCGTGCTGTCGGTGATGGAGTCGGTCACCCACTTCGGCCTCTTGCCGGTGCCGCTCTTCATCATGATGGGCGAGATCATGTTCCGTTCCGGCATCGCGTCGAAATTGATGGATGTGCTGTCGGCGTGGATCGGCCGCGTGCCGGGGCGTCTGTCGCTGATGGCGGTCGGCGGCGGCACCCTGTTCGCGACCTTGACCGGCTCAGGAATGGCAGGAACTGCCATGCTAGGAAAAATTCTGGTGCCGGAGATGGAGAAGCGCGGCTACCAGAAGCCGATGTCGTTGGGGCCGATTCTCGGCTCGGGCGGCCTCGCCATCATGATCCCGCCGACGGCGCTCGGCGTGCTGCTGGCCGCGCTCGCCAATTTCTCGATCGGCGACTTCCTGGTCGCGATCGTCGTGCCCGGGCTCCTGATGGCGGTGATCATCGCGGCCTACGTCATCATCCGCTGCACGATCCAGCCCGGACTGGCGCCGGTCTACGACGTGCCGCCGCAGCCGCTCGGGCGCAAGCTCAAGAACACGGCGATCTACGTGTTTCCGATGTTCGTGATCGTGTTCCTGGTCGTCGGCCTGGTGTTCCTCGGCATCGCCACCGCGACCGAGGCCGCGGCGCTCGGCGCGCTCGGCTCGTTCGTGCTCGCCTATCTCTACAAGGGCCTCAATTGGTCGGTGGTCGCCGAGACCTTGAAATCGACGCTCGCGACCTCGGTCATGATGTTGATGATCCTGACCGGGTCGACGGCGTTCTCGCAGCTGATGGCGTTCACCGGCGCGACCGGCGGCCTCGCCAGCTTGGCCACGTCCTACGAGATCTCGCCGATCTGGGTCGTGATCGCGATGCAGGTCATCCTCCTGGTCTTGGGCTGTTTCATGGAGCCCCTGTCGATCATGATGTTGACGGTGCCAATCTACTTCCCGGTGATCGAGCAGTTCGGCTTCAACCCGATCTGGTTCGGCGCGATCATGCTGCTCAACATGGAGATGGCGACGATTTCGCCGCCGTTCGGCCTGTCGCTGTTCGTCATGAAGGGAGTGGCGCCGCCCGGCACCACCATGGGCGACGTCTACCGCGCGGCGACCCCGTTCTTCCTCTGCCACGGCTTGGCGATGGCGCTGATGATCGCCTTCCCCGACATCGTGCTGTGGCTGCCGAGCCAAATGGAACGCTGAGGTCGCGCAATCGACGCGGTCGTGGTTGGTTGCTAGGCTAACCGCCAACAACCGATGGGCCTTGCGGCCCACCACCAGGGAGAGTCCGCCATGCTTCGAAGTGCATTCCTTGCCGCCGCCGGCGCCGTGCTGGCGCTGGCGGCGTTCGCGCCCGCCCACGCCGAGACCACGGTGCGCGCCGTTTCGTTCATCCCCAAGAACAACCCGGTCATGAACCAGGCCAACGCCTGGGTCGCCGAAGTCAACGCCGCGTTGAAGGGCGAGTTCCAGATCAACTATGTCGGCGGGCCCGAGGTGGTCCCGCGCTACCAGTTGGCCGACGCGGTCCGCAACAACATCGTGCCGATCATCTTCCCGGCCGGCGGCGATTTGCAGGACGAGATGCCGCAGACGCTCGCCTATACGCTGTCGAAGCTCTCGCCGTCGGAGGAGCGCAAGAGCGGCTTTTACGACTACATGGTCGGCGAGGTGGCGAAGAAGTACAACGCCCGCTATCTGGGCCGCGTCCAGATGTCGCCGTTCTACTTCTGGCTCAAGAAGGAGCCGAAGGCGTTGGCCGACTTGAAAGGCCTCAAGATGCGGACCGGCTCGCTCTACGACAAATTCATGAAAGCGCTCGGCATGACGCCGGTCAACATCAACGCGCCCGAGACCTTCACCGCGCTCGAGGGCGGCGTGGTCGACGGGCTCGGCTGGCCGGTTTCGGGCATGCGCCAGCAGGGCTGGAACAAGCACGTCAAGTTCGTGGTCGATCTGCCGTTCTACGGCCAGAGCAACATCATCGCCATGCTCAGCCACGCCGAGTGGAACAAGTTGAAACCCGACGTGCAGAAGAAACTGGTCGACGTGACGGCGGCGTTCGAGCCGAAGATGGTCGCGTACTACACGGCCGAGAACGAGAAAGAGTGGGGCGAGCTCGAGAAGGCCGGCATGAAACGGGTCAAGTTCTCGGAGGCCGAGAACAAGCAGTATCTCGACACCGCCTACAACGTCGAATGGGCGTGGCTCGAAAGCAAGCTCGGCAAGGACGAAACCGCGAAGCTCCGAAAACTGACCGGGAACTGACGGACCGCCCCCTTCCAGCCCTCACCCGACCCTCCTCGTCGAGGGGGAGGGCAAGGGGAGGGGGAGGATGAAACGATGACGCTTTCCCCCGCAACCCGCGCCCGGCTCGACGCCGTCAAGGACGGCCTCAAGGCCGCGAACCTGGTCGACTTCGCGCTGGTGCAGAACGAACTCGAGGTCGCCGAGCCGCGGCCCAAGGCGGTGCCGTGCCTGTGGAAGTGGCAGGACCTGAAGCCCTGGCTCGGCAAGACCTACGCGGGCATGTCGCTCGCGGAGGTCCACCGCCGCACCCTCGCGCTGGCCAACCCGGGCTTCGGCGGCCGCCCGGTCGCGACCACGACGCTGTTCATGTCGATCTCGATGTACTTCCCGGGCGATGAAGCCGGGGTTCATCGCCACACCGCCAACGCGAGCCGGTTCCTGCTCGAAGGCTCGGGCGGGTTCACCAACGTCGCCGGCGAGAAGCTGGTGATGGGGCGGGGCGATCTCGTCATCACGCCGAACGGCCAGTGGCACGACCACGGCAACGACGGCGCGACCCCGATCGTGTGGGTGAACGTGCTCGACGTGGCGCTGGTCGATCACCTGAACGCGGTGATGACCGAGTGGGACTACCGCGAAGGACCGCCGGGCGCGCGCGTCGACCGCCGCACCCAAAGCGTGCTGGCACCGGCCGACCACTCGGCGCACATGTTCGCGGCCGGCGGGGTGGTGCCGCGGTTCGGACCCGAGACCCGCGGCCACGGCCACCACTCGCCGATGTTCATCTACCGGTGGGCCAAGACGCGCGAGACCCTGAACCTGCTCCGCGGCGAGGCCGGCAGCCCCTATGACGGCATCGTCGTCGAGTACACCGATCCCTTGAGCGGGCAATCGGTGGTGCCGACGATGTCGTTCCGGGCCCAGCTCCTGCGCCCGGGCGAGGAAACGCGGCTCCATCGCCATCCGACCAACACCGTCTACTGCGCGATCGAAGGCAGCGGCACCACCGAGATCGACGGGCGCGCCTTCGCGTGGGACGAGAACGACCTCTTCGTCGTGCCGGGCTGGACCTGGCATCGCCATCTCAACAAGAGCGACCGGCGCGACGCGTGCCTCTACTCGGTATCCGATCTCCCGCTCCACCAGAAGCTCGGCATCTATCGCGAGCAGGAGCGGAAGGCCGACGGCACCATCTTCGAAGTGGTGCCGTGGCCGCGTTGGCGCGAGCAGGAATGACCCCCTCCCTGCCCCCCCTGTAAAACAACAGGGGGAGGGGGCCAATGGGCGATGTACACCAATCCAGCGGATTACGACCGCTTCATGGGGCGCTGGAGCGCGGCACTCGCGCCGGCGTTCGTCGGCTTCGCCGGCATCGCAGCCGGCGAGCGGGTTCTCGACCTCGGCTGCGGCGCCGGGAGCTTGACCGCGCCGCTCAGCCAGCGCGCCGAGGTCGTCGGCTGCGATCCGCTCCTCGGCTACGTCGAACGGGCGCGGGCGCGCGCGGCCCCCGCCGCTGCTTACGTGCTCGGCGTCGCCGAAGCCCTACCGTTCGCGGACGCGAGTTTCGGTGGCGTGCTCTCGCTCCTCGTCATCCAGGACTTCGCCGATCGCGCGCGCGCGGTTCGGGAAATGCAGCGGGTGACGCGGCCGGGCGGTACGGTCGCGGCGTGCCAATGGGATTTCGCCCGCGGCATGCCGATGCTCGCGGCGTTCGCCGAGGCGTACCGCGCGGTCGTGCCGGAAGCGCCGCGTCCGGTCACCGCGCGCGCGGAAAGCGAAACCGAACTCGGCGACCTTTTCCGCGCCGCCGGGCTCGAGCGGGTCGAGGCGGCGACGCTCGCCGTCGCGCTTCGTTTCGCCGACTTCGACGAACTCTGGCTCCCAGTGCTCGGCGGACCGACTCCGAGCGCGGCACGGATCGCGGCGCTCACGCCCGACCGCCGCCGTGCGGTCCGCGATCGCGCCCGTGCGATCGTTCTCGGGCAGGGCGCGGACGGCCCGTTCACGCTCGAAGCGCGTGCCTTCATCGTCCGCGGCATCCGCTGATTTAGACCGCCTCCCCCTTGCGCGAGAGGGAAGGGTGGAGGGTAAGCTCACGACATGCCACCCATCCCCCCAACCCCCCTCCGTCAAACGGAGGGGGGAAACAAGCGGCGGCTTCGCCTCGCCGTCGACGTCGGCGGCACGTTCACCGACGTGACGCTGCACGACCCCAGGAACGGCCGCGTCGTTTCGACCAAGGTGCTGACCACCCCCGCCAATCGCGCGGTCGGTGTGATGGACGGAATCCGGGCCGCGCTCGCCGACTACGGCGCGGCGCCGGGCGCGGTGCGCGAAGTCATCCATGGGTCCACCACCGGCACCAATGCGCTGATCGAGCGCAAGGGCGCCAAGGTCGGGTTTCTCACCACCGAAGGATTCCGCGACGTGCTCGAGATCGGCCGCATCCAGCGGCCGATGGCCGGGCTCTACGACATCAACGTCGACCGGCCGCCGCCGCTGGTGCCGCGCCGCCTGTGCTTGACCGCGCGCGAGCGGATCGACGCGCAGGGCCGCGTGCTGACCGCGCTCGACCCGGCGTCGATCGAGCGCGCGGCGGAGGTTTTCAAGGCGGAGGCGGTCGAAGCGATCGCGGTCTGTTTCTTGTTCTCGTTCCTCAACCCGGCCCACGAGGAAGCGGCGGCGAAAATTCTCGCCGTCCTGTTGCCGGGCGTCCCGATCAGCGTCTCCAACCGCTTGAGCCCGGAGTACCGCGAGTACGAGCGCGCCTCGACCGCGGTCATCAACGCTTATCTGGCACCGGTAATGGCGGCCTACCTCGACGACCTTGCGCGCCGGATCGCGGCCGAACTCGGCGCCGCGCGCCTGTTCGTGATCCAGGCCAATGGCGGCTCGACCGCGGTCGCGACCGCGCGCGAAAAAGCGGTGACGACGGTGAACTCCGGCCCGGCGGGAGGCGTGGTCGCCGCCGCCTTCTACGGCCGGCGCACGGATCGCGCCAAGCTGGTCTCGGTCGATACCGGCGGCACCTC
>VGEO01000086.1 GCA_016869275.1 Alphaproteobacteria bacterium
GATCACCGCCGTCGATCTCGTCGTGCCGCCGGAACCGTCCCCCATATGAGGGGGCGCGACGACCAATGGCGGTGCGGGTCGGGTCTCGTAGCGGTGGGCGTCGCCCGACTCAGGATCGTGACCGGGACCGCGACTCGACTTGCAGTTCTTCGTAGTGGACGAGGGCGGGTTCGCCGACGAGCGGGCACGGCGCGCCGGCGCGGAACGCCCATTCGCCGCGGTCGCAGTTGGCGGCGACCACGTAGCCGTTGATATAGAACCGCCGGTCGATCGGCGAGCGGTTGGGTCCGGAGCCATGCAGCAGGTGGACGTGCCACAGCGCGACGTCGCCGGGTGCGAGTGAGAGCACGACGGTCTTCGTCGCATCGACGCCGAGGCGCTCGAGGTCGGCCGGATCGAGCGCGACGTCCATCGACCGGCGCTTGGGGTCGAACGGCAGCTCGCCCAAACGGTGGCTTTCGGGGCAGACCACCATTGCGCCGTTCTCGGCCGCGTGCGGGTCGATGGCGATGCCGGTCTGCACATAGGAGGTGGCGAGGTCGCGAAACGCCTCGCGCGGGCGGCGCGAGCGCGAATCCTGGTGAAAACCGAACTCGGCCATCGCCGCGCCGGGCGGCTTCCAGTGCATCTGGTTGATGATCTGCTTGAGGTCGCGGCCGATCAGGGGCGCGAGGATTTCGAGCAGGCGCGGATCGCGACGCGTCCGCTCCAGCGTCGCGTCGATCCAGCCGGGCCATTGCACGTAACGGACGATACGCCCGGCCGCGGCATCATCCGCGAGACAGAAGAACGTGTTGCGGTCGCGCCAGTTACGCCCGCGCCGGATCGCCTCGGCGTAAATGCGGTCGAACGCTTGGGCGAGGGCCGCGACTTCGCTCGCGTCGAAGACGCCGCGCACGACCGCGTATCCGTAGGTGCGGAAATGCGAAACATGGTCCTCGGTCACGGGCGTGCTCGCGTGGCGACGGCTGTCAAGCGGAGCACTCTAGACCACCGCGCCCTGAACGTCTGCCGCCGCGCTTTTTTTGGTCGCGTCCGGTGCGAGCGCTGCGCCGGCGCGTCAGCGCAGCCGCTCGACCAGCCAGTCCGCCATGAACGGTACCACCTGCGACCAGTTGTCGATGTTGATGTGGGTGTCGCCGCCGTCTTCGGGGCGATAGAGTTCGAGCGTCTTGTCGGCCGAGCCCAGCTCGGCGAAGGTCCGCTCGGCCGAAGCGACCGGCACCATTTCGTCGTTGACGCCGTGGGTGATGAGGGCCGGGCAGCGCACGCGATCGAGGATTCCGGCGAGCGTGAAGGCGCGGAGCCTCGCTTCGGCCTCGGCCTCGGAGGCCGCGCCGGTGATCCAGACGAGCTGACGCCGGAGCGGCGGGTAGTGGACCCAGAGGTCCTCATAGACCGAATACATCGCGCCCCACGCGACCACCGCCTCGAGCCGGGGCTCGAACGCGGCCGCGCGCATCGCGTAGTAGCCGCCCATGCTGACGCCGAGGAGGCCGATCCGATCGGGGTCGACGTCGGTGCGCCGCTCGAGGCAATCGATGGCGGCGGCGACCGGCCGCTCGAAATCGGGAATCGTCGGCAGCTTGTGAAGACGGATCGAGCCGCCTTGGCCGGGACCGTTGAAGATCAGGCAGCCCAAGCCCCGCGCGGTCAGCCACTGCACGCCGCGGAAGAAGTTCTGCTCGGGCAGCGCGTCGGCGCCGGAAAGAAAGATCACGCATGGCGCCCGTTCGCGCACCGGCCCGCGCGGCTTGAAGTAGGTGCCGGCCAAGGTGCGGCCGTCGAACGGAATCGCGACCGGCTCGGCCGCGTGCGGCGACAGCGCGAGGCCGCGCTCGAAGCACCCGATCGCGCGGCGGTAGAGCGGGAGCTTGCGCGGGTCGTCGTGGGGCCGCATGAGTTCGGCGGCGCGAAAATAAGTGAAGGCGCGGAAACAGGACTCGGACGCGGTCGGGCGATGGCCGCGGCGTTCGGCATCCTCGGCGATCGCGGCGATGCGCTCGGCCATCGCCTGGAAGGACCGGGTCCAGTCCTCGCGGTTGCCGGCGCGGATGTCGCGGGCGATCCGCAGGAGTTCGTTGGGATCGGCCGCGCCCTGGGTCGCTTCAGAGAAAAGTCCGACCAGAATGGTCGAGAAATCGCGCGCCTCGGCCGAGCCGTCCGACCAGTAGTGGAACATCGTTGCCGGTCTCGCTCGATCCTATCGACTCGTCAGTCCCGCCACGGGTCGACGATCGCTATTCCACAATCCACGAAATCCGCGACATTGTGCGTGGCGAGGGTCGCACCGGTGGAGCGAGCGATGGCGGCAATCTGTGCATCGAACTGGGCGATCGGCCGCCCCGCTCGCTTTCGAGCTACGGTAATTTCGGCGAACGCGCGAGCCGCCGGTGTATCGAACGCAAGGACGCGGCCACGAAAGTCCTCTTCGAACATGGTATCAGCGGCGCTGGCCAATGCTTCGCGGCGTCGCCCGTCAGGAAGCAACGCCACGCCGTAAAGAACTTCGGCCTGACTGATCGCCGTCGTAAAGAGCCGGGCTGCCGGCCGCGCCGACACCCATGCCTGCACACGTCGCTCCGGTTCGTTCTTTATCAGCTCCGAGAGGACATCCGTGTCGAGGATGATCATCGATCGAGATCAGGCACTCGCCGCATCGGACCCCGCGGTGTCTTCGGCAGTTCGACGCCCCCGAGCGGTGCGAAACGCCGGTGAATGGCTGCGGCGAGGTCATCGGGCGCCGTTCGCTCGTTCGCGAGGGCCGCACGCAAGATCGAGCGCGCCTCTTCTTCCATCGAGTGCCCGTGACTCGCCGCGCGCACGCGGAGCCGCGTTTTCAAACGGTCATCCAGATTGCGGATCGTGATGCTGGCCATGCGGAACCTCGAGTTGATCGCATTGTAATCGTTGATTGCAACGCAATCAACAAGGGAAGTCGCTCATGCAGCATCGCGCAAGCGCTCCTTGGCGACCCACGCCTCGGTGGCATCGAGCGAGCGCGTCAGGCGCTCGAACATGGCGTCGATCTCGGCTTCGGTGATGATGAGCGGCGGGCACAGCGCGATGCTGTCGACCAGGGCGCGGACGATCATGCCGTTGGCCTCGGCGTGCTTGGCGGCGTAGGTGCCGATCCGGCCGGGCGGAGCGAACGCGCGCTTGGTGGTCTTGTCGGCCACGAGTTCGAGCGCGCCGATCAGGCCGACGCCGCGCACTTCGCCGACCAGCGGGTGGTCGGCCAGCGCCCGCAGCCGGCGCTGGAAGTGCGGCGCGATCCGGCGGACATGACCCAAAATGTCGCGCCGCTCGTAGATCTCGAGCGTTTTCAGCGCCACCGCCGCCGGCACCGGGTGGCCCGAATAGGTGAAGCCGTGCGCGAACACGCCGATCTTGTTGCTCTCCTCGATGACGGCGCCGGCGATCCGCTCGTTGATCAACGCGGCCGAGATCGGCAGATACGCCGCGGACAGCGCCTTGGCGAGGGTCATGGTGTCGGGCGCGAGGCCGAAGGTCTCGGCGCCGAACATGTTGCCGGTGCGGCCGAAGCCGCAGATGACTTCGTCGTCGAGGAACAGGATGTCGTGGCGGGCGAGGATCTCCTGCACCCGCGCGAAGTAGCCCGCCGGCGGCACCACGACGCCGCCCCCGCCCATCACCGGCTCGGCGATGAAAGCGGCAACGGTCTCGGGGTCTTCCTTGACGATCAGCGCCTCGAGACTCTTGGCCAGGCGATCGACGAATTCGGCCTCGGTCTCGCCCTGGCGCCCGCCGCGATAATAGTGCGGGCAGTCGGTGTGGAGGACCCCTGCGAGCGGCAGGTCGAACGAGCGATGGTTGTTGGGAAGCCCGGTCAGGCTCGCGGTCACCAGGGTGACGCCGTGGTAGGCGCGCAGCCGCGAGATGATCTTCTTCTTCTTGGGCTTGCCGCGGGCGTTGTTGTAGTACCACACCAGCTTGACCAGCGAATCGTTGGCCTCGGAGCCGGAGTTGGCGAAAAGCACCTTGGCCATCGGCACCGGTACCATCCGCTTCAGCTTGTCGGCCAACTCGATCACCGGCGCCGCCGCCTTGTGATTGAACGAATGGTAGAACGGAAGCTCGCGCATCTGCTTGGCGGCGGCATCGGCCAGCTCCTCCTCGCCGAACCCGAGCGAGGCGCACCACAAGCCCGACATCGCCTCGATGTATTCGCGCCCGTGCTCGTCATAGACGTAGATGCCCTTGCCGCGGACGATGACGAGCGGCCCCTGTTCGCCGTGGACCTTGAGGTTGGTGTAGGGGTGAAGCACCGACTCGACGTCGCGGCGGGCGAGGGCGGACAGGGGGGCGGCCATGCGGCGCTCCTAAAATTTCGTTGCGGTGACCCTCAGTCTATGCGGGCCGGCGCCGCGGCCCAAGCGCGGATCGTTCCTCTATGGCGGTGCGACCGACGCTTTACGGCGGCAAGGGGCGAGGCTTTAATCGGGCCGCACGGCGCGCCTGACGCAGCGCCGGTGGGAGGCGTTCAATGCTGCGCGGGTTGATGCAAGGGCGGCCGCTGCTGATCTCGTCGTTGATCGAGTATGCCGACGCTTATCACGGCGACACCGAGATCGTGACGCGAACGGTCGAGGGGCCGATCCATCGCACCACCTACCGCGCGGCGCACCGCCGCGCGCGCCAGCTCGCCAACGCGCTCGGGCGGCTCGGCGTCAAGCCGGGCGATCGCGTCGCGACGCTGGCGTGGAATACCTACCGCCATTTCGAGATCTACTACGCCGTCTCCGGCATGGGCGCGGTCTGCCACACCGTCAACCCGCGCCTGTTTCCACCCCAGATCGACTACATCGTCAATCACGCCGCCGATCGCATCCTGTTTCTCGACCTCACCTTCGTCGACCTGGTCGAGAAACTGGCCCCGGCGTTGGCGTCGGTCGAGCGCTTCGTGATCATGACCGATCGTGCGCACATGCCGAAGACCGCGCTCGAAGGCGCGCTGTGCTACGAGGACCTGATCGCCGGCGAATCGGATGCTTTCGCGTGGCCGCTGTTCGATGAGATGACGGCGTCCTCGCTCTGTTACACCTCGGGTACGACCGGAAACCCGAAGGGCGTGCTCTACGCGCACCGCTCGACGCTGCTTCATTCCTATGCCGCGTGCATGACCGACGTGCTGGGACTGTCGGCGCGCGACTCGGTGCTGGTGATCGTGCCGCTCTTTCACGCCAACGCGTGGGGGTTGCCCTACGCGGCGCCGCTCGCCGGCGCCAAGCTCGTCTTCCCCGGCTACAAGCTCGACGGCCAGAGCGTCCACGAACTGCTCGAAGCCGAGAAGGTCACGTTCACGGCCGGCGTGCCGACGGTGTGGTTGATGCTGCTCGAGCATCTGGCCAAGACCGGCGCGGCCTTGCCGCATCTCGAGCGGCTGGTCTGCGGCGGCTCGGCGATGCCGCGGGCGATGATCGAGACGTTCGAGACGAAGTACGACGTGCGCTCGATCCACGCCTGGGGCATGACCGAGATGAGCCCGTTGGGCACGCTCGGCACGCTCAAGGCCAAGCACGCGGGGCTCGCCAAGGACCGCCAGATCGACATTCAGGTCAAGCAGGGCCGCGGCGTGTTCGGAGTCGAGATGAAGATCGTCGGCGACGACAAGAACGAGCTGCCGCACGACGGCAAGGCCTTCGGCGATCTGTTGGTGCGCGGCCCCTGGATCTGCAGCGCCTACTTCAGGGAGAACAAGCCGGCGGTCGATGCCGACGGCTGGTTCGCGACCGGCGACGTCGCCACCCTCGATGCCGACGGCTACATGCAGATCACCGACCGTTCGAAGGACGTGATCAAGTCGGGCGGCGAGTGGATCAGCTCGATCGATCTCGAAAACGCCGCCGTCGGCCACCCCAAGGTCAAGGAGGCGTGCGTGATCGGCGTGCGCCACCCGAAGTGGGACGAACGGCCGCTCCTCCTGGTGGTGCCGGTCGAAGGCGCGGCGCCGACCAGGGACGAACTGGTCGACTATTTGCGCGACAAGGTCGTCAAATGGTGGCTCCCGGACGACGTGGTCCTCGTCAAGGAGCTGCCGCATACGGCGACCGGCAAACTGCTCAAAGCCAAGCTCCGCGAGGAATACAAAGACTACGTGCTGCCGACGGCCGGTTGAATGATTTAGTACATCCGTGTATACGAGAGGTAATATTATCGTATCCACGACGAGGTGAGGTCCATGTCCGTCCAACTCAAGCTGCGACGCACCGGCAATTCGCTGAGCACGACGTGGCCGAAAGACCTGCTCGCGCGCCTCAACGTCAAGGAGGGCGATCGCCTGTACGCGGTCGAGACCAAGCATGGCGTTTTGGTGACGCCCTACGACCCGCAGTTCGAGCAAACCATGGACAACGCCGACCGGGTCCTGTCGCGCTTCAAGAACGCCTACAAGGAACTCGCGAACCGGTGAGCGAGCCGGCCTGGATTTCCGACCGCGCCGCCGCGGCGATCAACGAGCGACTGGTCGCTTTGTTCGGCGGCCTCGAGGGCGGAGTCCGCGACGAGAATTTGTTTCAAGCGGCGCTCGCGCGTCCCTTGAACAAGTGGTTCTACGAGGAGACGCGGCCGGACTTGTGCGCACTCGCCGCGGCGTACTGTTTCGGGATCGTCAAAGGCCACGTTTTCCTCGACGGCAACAAACGCGCCGGCCATGCGATCGCCGCGGTGTTCCTCGAGAACAACGGCATGATCCACGAACCTCCCGAACCCGACGTGGTGACCATGATGGTGGCGCTCGCGTCCGGGTCGCTTTCCGAGACCGAGCTCGCCCAGTGGTTCCGCGAGACGTCTCACCCTGTTTGATCGGGCGGTAGCGCCCCAAGTGTCCTATCGCCGCCGGTAAACCGTTGCCTCGCCGGGCGGGCCGTCGCAGGCGGCGCGGCCGGTCTCGACCATGTGGACGAGGTGCGCGAGCACCGAACGCGCCGCGGCCGGATGCAGCACGGCCGGAATGTCGGCGTACATCCGCGCGACCATCGCCGGAATCGTTCCGATGCCTTCGGCCAAGCAGCGCGCGATTTCGGCCTCGCGATCCTCGCGGTGCGCGATCAACGCGGCAACGTAACGCCTGGGGTCGGCGATCGGCGCGCCGTGGGTCGGGTAGTAGGTGCGATCGGCGGTGCCGGCGCGCGCGAGACACGAGCGCAGGCTTCGGAAATACGCCTGCATGTCGCCATCGGGCGGCGAGATCACGGTCGTCGACCAGCCCATGACGTGATCGCCCGAGAACAGCGCCGCCTCCTCTTTCAGCGCGTAGCAGATGTGGTTCGAGGTGTGGCCGGGGGTGTGGAGCGCGGTGAAGGTCCAGCCCTTGCCCTTGATGGTCGTGCCGCTCCGCACCTTGCGCTGCGGCACGAACGCATGGTCGCCGCCTTCCTCGACTTCGCCGCCGGCCTCGGGCCGGCCCGAGCCGTGCGGTCCGAAGCCGTAGGTCGGCGCGCCGGTCGCGTCGTGCAGAAGCGCGGCCGCCGGCGAATGATCGCGGTGGGTGTGGGTCACCAGAATGTGGGTCACGGTCTCGTCGGCGATCGCATCGAGGATCGCTTCGACGTGGGCCGCGATCGCTGGCCCGGGGTCGATCACCGCGACCTTGCCGCGGCCGACGATATAGGTGCCGGTGCCGTGGAACGTGAACGGGCTCGGGTTCTCCGCGATCACGCGGCGGACGAGCGGCGTCAGCCGGTCGACCCGCCCGTAGACGAAGTCGAGCGCGCGATTGACGGGGACCGGTGTCGCCATCGCCGGATCGTGCCCGAGCGGGCCGCGAAGGCAACAGGTTTCTCCCATTTTCCCCCAGCCCGAGGTTGCTTGCCGCGAGGGCTTCGGCGATGATCGGCGAGCTTCCCGAAAATTGAGACGGAGAGTTTCGTCATGACGACCGCCCCTGCCGCCACCGGACACGCGACCTTGATCGACACGATTTGGCCGGCCGCCGGCAATCGGGTCGTTCGTCTCGTGGTCTTGGCCCTGATCGGGACCGCGCTCCTGACGCTCGCCGCCAAGATCAAGGTGCCGTACTACCCGGTACCGATCACCATGCAGACCTTGGTAGTGCTGATTCTCGGCATGGCCTACGGCGCGCGGCTCGGCGCCGCGACCGTGCTGCTCTATTTGGTCGAGGGCGCGGCCGGCCTGCCGGTGTTCACCGGCACGCCCGAGCGCGGCATCGGCCTTCCCTACATGCTGGGGCCGACCGGCGGCTACCTCGTCGGCTTCGTCCTCGCCGCCGGGGTCGGCGGCTATCTCGCCGAGCGCGGCTGGGATCGCAGCGCCTTCCGGACCGCGGTCGCGATGATGATCGGCAACATCGTCATCTACATCCCCGGCGCCGTTTGGCTGGGGACGGTCCTCGACAGTGCCGACAAGGCGATCACCCTGGGCGTCCTGCCGTTCCTCTACGGCGATGCGCTCAAGCTCGCGATCGCCGTTATCGCGCTGCCGCTCGCCTGGCGGCTGGTCCAGCGCGTGCGCGGGTAAGCCCGAGCCGGCGGCGCATGCGTAGCCGCCGTCTCGTCGTCGCGATCGGCGAGATCGGCGACGATGTCCGCGTGACCGGCGGCCAGATCGAGATCGAGGCCATCGTCGGCGACGACTTGTTCGCCGCAGGCGGTACGGTCGAGTTGCTGCCGACCGCTCGGATCGGCGGGTCGGCGATGGTGGGCGGCGGCCGTGTCGTCGTCGCGGGCGATATCGCCGGGGACCTGGCCGTTGCCGGCGAGAATGTCGATATCGCGAGCCGGATCGGCGGCAGCGTCGAGGCCGCCGGGCGCCGGATTCGCCTGTTTCCGGGTACGGTGATCGGCGGCGACTTCACCTATGTCAGCGCCGCCCCGGCCGAGATCGCGCCCGGGGTCGTGATTCGCGGCCGGACCGTCCACCGGGTGGCGCGCTCGCCGCTCGAGACGGAAGCGGTCCGCTCGCTGGCGGGAGCGGTCTGGTACGGCCTCGGGGTCGCCTGGCTCGCCGGACTGGCGCTGGTGGGAGGATTCATCCTCGTGATCGTTCCGTCGGCGCTGACGCGCGCGACCGGCGCCTTTCACCGCGCTTTCGGCCCCGCGCTCGGCTTCGGCGCGCTCGCCCTGTTCGCGACGCCGCCGGCGATCCTGTTCCTGTTCGTCACGGTGATTGGTATTCCGTTGGCGCTGTTCGCCGGCGCTGCCTTCGCCGCCGCGCTGTTTCGCGGCTACCTCACCGCCGCGTTCTGGCTCGGCGATCGCTGTCTCTGGCTGGTCGGGAAGAGCGGCACCGCGCACCGCGGCCTCCGCCTGCTTGGCCTGATCGTCGTGCTGATCGTCCTCAAAGCCGCGGGCGCGGTCCCGTTCTTCGGCTGGGTCGCGATTCTGGTCGCGGTCATGGCGGGCGTGGGCGCGTGGATCTACGCGGCGACCGAGCGTCGTGCGACGCCGGTCGCGTAACGTCGCCGTCGCGCTCGCCGGCGTGGCGGCGCTGCTCGGCGCCGGTGCCTGCGCGCCGGTCGTGATGCGGGCCGGGCCGGCGACCGATGCCCCGCGGCTTGCCGCGGACCACCTCCGCGTCCGCGACGGCGCCACGCTTCCGCTCGCGGCGTGGCGGCCGGCCGGGACCGCGCGCGCGAGCGTGATCGCGCTCCACTCGTTCGGCGACTTCCGGCTCGCGTTCGACGAGCTCGGGCCGTGGCTCGCCCAGCGCGGCGTCGCCACCTACGCCTTCGATCAGCGCGGGTTCGGCGAAGGCCCGCACCCGAGCCTGTGGGCGGGCGCCGAGGCCATGGTCGACGACCTCGTGGACGCGGTCGCGGCGGTGCGAGCGGCGCAAGCGGCGGGGACGCCGCTTTATCTCCTCGGCGAGAGCTTGGGCGGCGCGGTCATCATCGCGGCCGCCGCACGCCGCCCGGCGCCGGAAGTCGATGGCCTCATCTTGGCCGCGCCGGCGGTGCGCGAGGCGATGCCGCTCCGCGAAGTGGGCGAGGGGATGGTCGCGCTCGCGGCGCGCACCGTCCCCGGCAACCGCGCGACCATCAACGCCAACCGCGACCCGCGCCTCGCGCCGCGCGCGGCCGAGCGCTTGAGCGGCGACCCGCGGGTCATCCGCGAGGTCCGGATCGATACCTATGCCGGGTTGATCGCGCTCAGCAGTCAGGCCTCGGATGCCGCCGGCGGCGTGACGCTGCCGACGCTGGTCCTGCTCGGAGCCCGCGACCGCGCGGTGCCGCTGGTGTCGGCGTGCGCCGCCTACGCGCGTTTCGCCGGACCCAAGGCGGGGCTCTATTTCAGGGATGCGCCGCATCGCCTCCTGCAAGCCCGCGACCGCGAAGCGGTGTTCGCCGATATCCTGGCGTGGATCGACCGTGCCACGCCGCCCTCGCTCGGGCAGGGCCAGGCTCAGCCCTTCGCCGCGGTCTGCGCCGCGCCGGCGCCGGCGCCGGGGTAGCCGATCGTCGGATTCGCTTTCGATGCGCCGTCGTTGCGGCTAGCATCCGGGCGCGTGCCGATCGGAGCGGCCGAACAAACAACGTTTGGAGGAGGACCTATGCCGAAGAAAATCTTCAACCCCAAGACGCTGGCGCCGCCGGTCGGCCATTTCGACCGCGCCGTCCAGCTCGGCGACTGGCTGTTCATTTCCGGGACCTCGGCGCTGACCGGGGTCAGCGGGCCGATGAACGAGCGCCGGTTGGTGCAAGGGATCGAAGCCCAGACCCACACCACGCTCGACAACATCGAGAAGGTGCTGAAGGACGCCGGCGCGCGTCCCGCTCAGGTCTACGAAGTGCGCATGATCGTCCGGAAGCGCGAGTACTTCGCGGTGGTCGACCGCATCCTGAAGCAGCGCTGGCCCGAGAAGGGCTTCATCGCCCACGGCTACGAAGGCGTGTTGCTGCATCCGGAAATGGAGCTTGAAATCGAGGCCAACGCTTATCTCGGCAAGGCCGCGGGCGGCGTCAAGCGTAGCGCCGGCCGGGCGCGGCGGCCGGCAGCGCGCCGTCGCGCCAAGCGCAAGCGGCGCTAGACCGCGGCGCGGGACCGCGGGGCCGGCCCCGGCCGGCCGCGCCTTTTTTGCGGGTCTGCGAGGGGAGTGCGCATGACCACCGACCTCTGGATGCTGGTCGCCGCGGCGGTCCTGTTCTTCGTCCTCTATTACGGGCAGGGCTTCGCCGTCATCAAGACGATCGGCGCCAAAGCGGCGGCCGGCAATCGCGAGCACATGCCGCCGATGACCGGGTGGCGCGGGCGGATCGATCGCGCGGTCCGCAACCACTCCGACAACCTGATCGTGTTCGCGGTCCTGGTGCTGGCGGCGCACGTGTCGGGCCAAGCCAACGCGGCGACCGCGTGGAGCGCGATCGTGTTCTTCGCCGCCCGCGTGATCCACGCCGGCTGTTACGTCGCCGGCGTGACCGGCCTGCGCACGATCGCCTTCAACGTCGGCGTGGTCGCGATGGCGGTGATCTTGGTCCAGCTGTTCTGAGCCCACGCGGGCGGGCGCCGTCAAAACGCACGAAGCGGCACAGCTCATCGCCGTGCCGCTTCAGCGAACGCGACCGCCCACCGGTCGTGCTCAGAGCCGTTGTCGGCCGGGGTCCTCGACGCAGGTCCCCGTCGCTGCAGGCTTCCCACCCGACGGCGCCGTCGCTCGGCTCCAAAGCGTCCACCGAACACGTTCACCGACACCGCCATTAGAAGCCTGGGGCGGCTGTCGGCGCAAGACAAAATATCGTTTAAAATCAAAAAGTTGTGGACAGTGCGGTGGATATCCGGTGCATATCTGCCGGACACCGCCAGCGACCGCTACCGGCGGTAGCGGCGCTCACCGCCCGGCCAATCCGAACGCCTGGGCGATCAGCTCGTAGGAGCGCAGGCGCGCCGCGAAATCGTGGGTGATGGTGACGATCACGAGTTCATCGGCGCCGTGCGCCGCCGCCATCGCCTCGAGCCTGGCTTTCACCTGGGCGGGCGTGCCGAGGATCGTGCGGGCACGGGTGCGGGCGATCGCCGCCAGCTCGACGTCGCTATAGGGGTAGGCCTCGGCTTCTTCGACCGATGGATAGGGCCCGAGTTCGCCGCGTTCGAGGCGCAGGCGCCACAAGTCGCGGCTCCGGGCGAGGCGCTCGGCCTCCGCCTCGGTGTCGGCGCAGAGCGCGAACACCGCGAGGCTCGTGCGCGGCGTGGCGAGCCGATCGGAGGGGCTGAACGCGGCCCGGTAGCGGCCGACCGCTTCCTCGCCGCCGCCGCCGGCGATGAAGTGGGCATAAGCGTAGGGGAGCCCGAACAGGGCGGCATAGCTCGCGCTGTCGCCGCTCGACCCCAGCACCCAGATTTCGGGCATGCCGGGCGCCTTGGGCGTCGCCCGCACCCGCGCGAGCGCCCGCGTCGGCGGCGGGGTGTCGGAGAGGAACGCCACCAGGTCGGCGATCTTGGTCGGGAAGTATTCGAGCCCCAACTGGTTGCCGTAGGCGAGGGCGGCCGCGGTCAGCTGGTCGCTCCCCGGCGCGCGGCCGATGCCGAGATCGATCCGCCCGGGGAACATGGTTTCCAGCAGGCGGAAGACCTCGGCCACCTTGAACGGGCTGTAGTGCGAGAGCATGACGCCGCCCGAGCCGACCCGGATCGTCGCGGTCGCGTGGGCGACGTGCGGGATCAGAATTTCGGGCGCCGAGCCGGCGAAGCCGTCGGTGCCGTGATGCTCGGCCAGCCAGTAGCGGCGGTAGCCGAGCCGCTCGCACGCCTGCGCGAGGCGCACGGTCTCGGCGATCGCCTCGGCCGGGGTGCCGCCGCTCCGGACCGGCGACTGGTCGAGGACGCCGATAGTGAGGGCCGGGGCCGCCGATCGCGGTGCGTGCGCCATGCGATGCGCCGGGTCGGATCAGAACCGGGACGAGCAGCGCTTGCAGCGGATCTTGGTGAAGATGCGGTCGGCGTCGCCCTCGTAGATCACGTAGTCGAGGATGACGCGGAGCGCCTTCGACACGTCGGGCAGCTCGTATTTCGTCGCCGCGCGCTCGAGCATGCGCTGCATGTCGGGATTGATCAGGAACGTCGCTTCGATCTTGTCGCCGGCCATCGGAAACCTCGCTTGCGGGCGGCGACGACCATAGGAGCGGGGCGCGGCCCTGGCAATCGCCGCCGGGCATTCGCGCGAACGCGCCGCCGGGCATTCGCGCGAACGCGCCGCCGGCTTGCACCGCGGGACCGGCCTCGCTATCAAAGAGCGGACGAGCGGGCCGCGCCGATGGCCGCGCCGCGCCCGCAGTGTTCGCTTCGCCGACGGGTCTTCGCTTCGCCACGCCGACAGGTCTTCGCTTCGCCACCATGTCTTCGCTACACCAGTTCAAGATGGAGTACTCGGCCGAGCAGGATCGCATCCTGTTCCACATGAGCACGACCGACGACACCGAGATCCGGCTGTGGTTCACCCGCCGCTTCATCAAGCGGTTCTGGGGCGTTCTCGGCAAGCTGACCGAGCGCGCCCCGACCGTGGTGACGCAGACCGACCCGGTCGCCAAGCGCTCGGTGGTCGCGTTTCAACGCGAGACCGCGGTGGCGCAGACCGACTTCAGCAAGACCTACGAAGAGAAGGCCGAGCCCAAGCTGCCGCTGGGCGTCGAGCCGGTGCTGGTGACCCGCCTCAAGGCGACGCCGCAGGCGAACGGCCACTACCAGCTGTCGTTCGCGCCGGAGCAGGGCAATCAGGTCAACATCACGCTCAACACCCAGTACCTGCATTCGCTGACGCACCTGCTGCTTCAGGTCGTGCACAAGACCGACTGGGACCTGACCCTCGAGGCGAGCGAGGTCGCCGCCGCCCAGGCGCGGCCGGCGCGCCTGATGTAAGCTGTTGTGCGCGATCGATCAGCCCCGCACACGGAGGACGGCATGACAGCCCAAGCAGCGATTGCAACGCGCGAACTGGCGCCGGCCGCGGTCGAGCGCGAACTCCGCATCCAGCTCGCCGCCGCCTACCGGCTGGTCGACCGGTTCGGCTGGACCGATTCGATCTACGGCCATCTCACCGTCCGCGTGCCGGGGCCGGAGCGTCATTTCCTGATCAACCCGTTCGGCCTCGCCTACGACGAGGTGACGGCGTCGAACCTGGTCAAGATCGACTGCGACGGCAACATCGTGGGCTCGAGCAACTACCCGATCAACCGCGCCGGCTTCGTCATCCACTCCGCCGTCCACATGATCGACGAGGACAGCAACATCTGCGTCATGCACACCCACACGCGGGCCGGCATGGCGGTGGCGGCGACCGCGGAAGGCCTGCAGCAACTCTCGCAGGCGGCGACCGCGTTCTTCGGCCGCATCTCGTACCACGACTACGAGGGCATCAGCCTGCGCCTCGACGAGCGCGAGCGCCTGGTCGCGAGCTTGGGCGGCAACCGCCAGATGATCCTCAAGAATCACGGGCTGCTGACGCTCGGGCGCTCGGTGCCGGAGGCGTTCATGCGGCTCTATCTGCTCGAACAGGCGTGCCGCGTGCAGGTCGACACCGGCGCCGCCGGGACGCTCGCGCCGATGCCGGATGCGGTCGCGCGCGTCTCCTACGACGACATGAGCCTCGACACCCGCGACGATGTCGGCCAGCTCGAGTTCGCGGCGTGGATGCGGATGCTCGACCGCTCCGACCGCGGCTATCGCCACTGAGCCACCCCAGAGCGGAGCCGTCCTCGATACTCCCTCCCCCGCTCCGCCTCCGCGGGGGAGGGAGCATTGAGGGTGTGCACACG
>VGEO01000087.1 GCA_016869275.1 Alphaproteobacteria bacterium
GCAAGCCGGCGAGACGATCGACGTCCTTGTCCGTCAATATACCGCCGTCCGCGACGGCGGCGGCGAGTCGCGCGAATAGCGGTTTGGTGCGAAGCAGGCTTAGACCGGCGTTGGCGAGCGCCTGGTGATCGACGCGGTCGCTGGCCAGCAGCTCGCCGATCGCGGTCTCGGCGGCGCGATCGGGCGCAGTGAAGGTCGCCGCGCCGAACGCACGCTCGAGCCGGCGGCCGAACGTGGGGTCGGCACCAAGGCGGCGGCGAGCGGCGAGGAGCGCGCCGACCGCCGCGACTGAATCGCCGGCATCGGCATGGAGGTCGGCGATGAGGACCGCGGCGCGAACGTAGCCGGGATCGGCTTTGAGCGCGGCCGCAGCGTTTCGCAACGCCTCCGGCCCGCGGCCGAGCGCGCGCAACAGGAGGGCGAAATTGTAGTGCGCGGGCGGGAGCCCCGGCGCCGCCGCGAGCGTTGCGCGATAAGCCTCGACCGCCTCGACCAGGCGGCCCTGCTTGTGGAGTCCGATCGCGTAATTGAGTTTCGCGGCGGCGCCGGGCGGCTCGCGCAGCGTCATGTCCGACCGTGTGACAACGTCATGCTCGATGGTGTGAAATGCGTCGCCGGTAAAGGTGACGCATTCGTCCGCCGCTGTCGACCGCGCCGCGCGGGTTGGCACCCGTCCTTGCGTCGGCTTTGCGCCGGTGCCTACTATTCGCGAACAAGCGTGGCGGAGGAGGGACCCCGATGGCTCAGATCAAAGGCACCGAAGGCGAAGCGCTTTCCGAAAAGCGGCGTAGCCATAGCTTCGCGGTTACCGAGTACGACCGCCACCAGGAGGTGCTGCGCCAGCGCGACTGGAAGCTCAAGGACGTCCCCTTCTACAAAGGTAAGGGCAAACAGCACGATCCGTTCGACTGGGCCAACCTCGATTATCTCGATGCCTACCAGCAGGTTTACGGCCGCCGCTGCGGCTCGGGCGGGATCGGCAAGCTCCGCGAAGTCGGAATCGTCCGGCCTTCGCCCGACGATGAGTACTCGAACCACCCGTACTTCCACGAAGACAAGGCGTATATGAACCGCGACGGGTTTTTCCTGCTCTCGGACAAGGTCGACATCGCCAAGCTTGCCGACGAGGCGGCCGCGTTCGCCGATGCCTTCGAGAAGAACGGCGTCAAGGTTTACTGGGTCGAGTACCCGGAAAAGCCAATCGCGGCGTTCGGGCCGATGATGAACATGCACTCGGCGGCCGAGCTCCTGGTGCTGCCGGGCGGCTCGATCATTCCGAAGAAAGGCTACGCGCTTGCGCCGACGGCGGGCTTGGGCCGCGCCGAATACCTGGCGCGGTGGGCGTTTTGGAATTTGGGGATCCCGCCGCTTCTCACCGTTACCGGCAAGGGCGTATGGGTCACCGGCGTCTTCATCGCCGACGACGTCTATTGCCAGGGCATGGGCGTCGAGACCAATTGGGAGGGGCTCAACCAGGTGGCGCCGGTCCTGAAGCGCGTCTGCGGCGAGAATCTCCACATTCAACCGATCCGGACGCCGGGCTGGAAGTACTTCGACAAATACACCGGCGCCAATACCCACGCCGGGATGGTGATCGGCGGGCTCGACACCAACAAAGTCCTGGTCCACACCGCCGGCATCGACATCGACACCCACGTGTGGCTGCGCAAGAGCGGCTACACCATCGTCGAGGCCGATCTCGAAGAGCAGATCAAGCATTCGGCGGCAGCGATCGTGAACCTCGAGCCCGGTCACGTGATGATGCACGCCCGCGCCAAGAAGACGATCGCGGCGGTCGAGCGCGCCGGCGTCCAGGTCACACCGATCGATTACGACGAGTACAACAAGTACGGCGCCGCTATCACCTGCGCGACCATGCTGATCGATCGCGACCCCGGGCCGCGGAAATTCTCGTAAGGAGGCGGAAATGGCGCAGATCGACGGACGCGAAGGCAAGCCGCTACCCGGACCACGGCGGAGCCAGGAGTTCACCCTCACCGAATACGACGCCTGGCAGGAGCGCCAGCGCGGCCGTAATTGGACCTTGAACGACGTTCCCTTCTACAAGGGCAAGGGCAACAGTCTCGAACAGAACCCGTTCGACTGGCACAACTACGACTACCTGAACTATTACGACCAGGTGTACGGGCGCAAATGCGGCTCGGCCGGGATCGGCCGCTTGCGCGAGGCGGCCGTTACCGCGGTTTCGGCCGACGACGACTACGCCAACCACCCTTACATGAAGGAGGACCCGGACTACATCGTCCGCGACGGCCTCCTGACCGAGCGCAAGTTCGATGTCGGCAAGCTTCGCGACCAGCAGCAGTCCTACGCCGCCGCGCTCGAGCAGTGCGGGGTCAAGGTCTATTGGCTCGACTACCCGGAGAAGCCGATGGCGGCGTACGGGCCGATGACCAACCAGCACTCGGCGAGCGAGCTCACGATCCTTCCCGGCGGCTCGATCATCCCGAAGAAGGGCTACGCGCTGGCGCCGCTCTCGGGCTTCGGCCGGACCGAGTACCTGGCGCGGTGGGCGTTCTGGAACCTGTCGATTCCGGTGCTCCTCACCATTACCGGCAAGGGCGTATGGATCCAGGGCATCTTCTTGGCCGACGACGTCTATGTCCACGCCATGAGCGTCGAGACCAACGAAGAGGGCATGCAGCAGTTCCTGCCGGTGCTGCGCCGCCAGTGCGGCGACAATGTACGGGTGCAGCGGATTTATACGCCGGGCGCCGGCTATTTCGACCACAAGGCCGGGATCAGCGCCCACACCGACATGATCATCGCTCCGGTCGACGTCGATAAGGTAGTGGCCTATCCCGCCGGGCTCGACGTCGATACCTGCAACTTCCTGTGGAGCAACGGCTGGAAGATCATCGAAGCGCCGGTCGAGGAGCAGGTCAACGCCTGTGCCTGCAACCTGGTCACGGTCGAACCCGGCCTCGTCATCATGCACCGCGGCGCCAAGGAGACGATCAAGGCGGTGCGCAAGGCCGGCGTCGAGGTGATCGAGGTCGACTACGACGAGTACAACCGCTTCGGCGGCGGCATTCACTGCGCGACGATGCAGATCCTGCGCGACCCCGGACCGCGCAAGTTCGACTGAAGGATGACGCGATCAGGTTGACGTTACCGCGACTGACCGGCCGAAAGGAGTGAAGACGATGACCGAGATCTTTGGCGACGAGGGGCCAGCCCTACCCGAAAATCGGCGCAGTCAGAGCTATCCGATTACCGAGTACGACGAGCACCAGGAGAACCTGCGGAAGAAATCCAACTGGTCGCTCAAGGACGTTCCGTTCTATCGCGGCAAGGGCAAGCCGCAGGACCCGTTGGCATGGCACGACTTCGACTATCTCGACGTCTACCAGAAGGTGTATGGCCGGCGCTGCGGCTCCGCTGGCATCGGCAAACTGCGCGAAGTCGCCATCGTGGTGCCGGGCCCGGACGATGAATACTCCAATCATCCGTATTTCCACCAGGACAAGGAATACATGAATCGCGACGGCTTTTTCCTGCTGTCGGACAAGCTCGACATCGAGAAGCTCAAGGACGAAGCGGCCGCGTTCGGGGCGAAGTTTGAAGAGAATGGTGTCAAGGTCCACTGGCTCCGTTTCCCGGAGAAGCCGATGGCAGCGTATGGACCGATGATGAACATGCATTCGGCGGCGGAGCTGATGGTCGTTCCGGGTGGCGGCATCATCGGCAAGAAGAGCTACGCGCTTTCGCCGACCGCGGGCTACGGGCGTACCGAGTACTTCGCCCGCTGGGCGTTGTGGAACCTCGGCATTCCGGTGCTCTACACCGTCACCGGCGAAGCGTGCTGGGTGATGGGCAACTGGCTCGCCGACGATGTGTTCATCAACGGAATAGGAATCGAAGGCGACTGGCGCGGCCTCGAACAGGTCGCGCCGGTGCTCAAGCGGGCCTGCGGCGAAGAGTTGCAAATCATCTCCTGCGTGGCACCGAGCTGGAAATATTTCGACAAACACACGGGCGCCAATACCCACGCCGGCATGGTGGTGAGCGGCCTCGACCTAAACAAAGTGCTGGTCCATACACCCGGCGTCGATTTCAACACGCTCGCGTGGCTGAAGAAGAACGGCTACCGGATTATCGAGGCCGATCTCGAAGAGCAGATCAAGCACTCGGCAGCGGCGATCGTCTCGCTGGGGCCCGGCATCGTCATGATGCATGCACGCGCCAGGAAAACCATCGCGGCGGTGCGCAAGGCCGGCGTAGAGGTCGTGGCGATCGACTACGACGAGTACAACAAGTACGGCGCGGCCATCACCTGCGCGACGATGCTCCTGGATCGCGACCCGGGGCCCCGGAAGTTTTCGTAGCCGAGAAAGCCTTTTTTAGGAGTTCTTCGATGGCGCGGAAGAAGCAGCAACAAAAACCTCGGGTCAGCGGGCGGAGGAAGGCTGCGTTGCCACCCGAGCGGAGGAGCCACGAATTCGTTCTTAACGAGTACGACGCTTGGCAGGAGCGGCAGCGCGGGCGCAATTGGACCCTTGACCAAGTGCCGTTTTACAAGGGCAAGGGGCACCACGCCGAGCACAACCCGTTCAATTGGCACCATCACGATTTCCTGAAGTACTACGACCAAGTGTATGGCCGGCAATGCGGCGCCGCCGGTATCGGCAAGCTCAAGGATGTCGGTCTGGTTCGGGTGAAAGAGGGCGCCGCCGTGGAACACCCCTTCCTCAAGGAAGACCCCGACTTTGCTCGGCGCGAGGGCCTCAGGAAAGTCGATCGTGCGCGGTTGCGCGATCAGCAGGCGGCATACGCGGAGAACTTGCAGCAACACGGCGTTAAGGTCTATTGGATCGATTTTCCAG
Organism: Alphaproteobacteria bacterium; assembly: GCA_016869275.1. Lineage (GTDB taxonomy): Bacteria > Pseudomonadota > Alphaproteobacteria > SHVV01 > SHVV01 > SHVV01. The sequence goes on from VGEO01000087.1 coordinate 4,848, forward strand.
ATGGGTTCCGCGGCGCCTACGGGCCGATGGGTGACGCCCATTCCGCCGGCGACCTCCTGTTCCTGCCCGGCGGCACCATCGTGCCCAAGTACGGATCGGCGCTCGCGTCAATTGCGGGCTTCGGTCGGCCCGAGTACCTCGCGCGTTGGGTTTTCTGGAATCTCGGCATGCCGCCGCTCGTGACGATCAACGGCAAGGGCGTCTGGGCCCCGGGTGTGTTCCTGGCTGAGGATGTCTACTGCCAGGCGGTGGGTGTCGGCACCAACGAGGACGGGCTCAACCAGGTGCTTCCCAAGATCAAGAGCGTTGTGAGCGAGGGCGTTCGCGTGCTCCGCATCCTGACGCCCGGCTGGTCCGGGTTCGATGCCGAGTCCGGCGTCAGCGCCTATGCCAACAACCTCATTGCACCGCTCGATGTCGACAAGGTGCTGGTCTATCCGGCCGGACTCGATAAGGACTCGAATTGGTGGCTGTGGAGCAACGGCTATAAGATCGTCGAGGTTCCCCATGAGGAACAGATCCGCGACCGCCCGTGCAACGCCGTTATCATCGAACCGGGTCTCGTTGCGATCAACGCGGCGGCCAAAGGTACGATCGCTGCGGTACGAAAAGCGGGCGTCGAGGTGATTCCCATCGAATGCGGCGCCCTCAGTGCGGGTCTCGCGAGTGCGACGATGCAAATCTGGCGCGACGCCGGCCCGCGCAAGTTCGACTGACGCGAGAGCGTCATGGCTGGGGGCCGGAGGCCGCGTTAGGCCGGCAGCTTCCCCAGCGAACGCTCCGCGACGGTGCGTGAGAGCTTGCGGAGCAACGCCTCGTCGTCCTGCGGCGTTGGCCCTTCCGGAATCCGCCACACCGTCTCGCGCGCCGCGACTTTGAGCGGCTGGCCGTCGCGGGCCAGGGCGCGCGGGTCTTCGCCGCGCGCGACCGCCTCGATCCCCTCGCGCACCATCCGCCGCATCAAGGCGAGGCCGCGATCGCTGGTGGCGAGGTGTTCGGTCGCATGGCGGGTGATCGGACCCTGACTTACTTGCGCCTCGTAGTCGCCGGGGTCGCGCTGCATCGTTTCGTAGGGTCGGCCGCCGGCGTTCGAGAGATCGGCCGGCCACACTTTGTTGAAATAGGGTCGGGTATCGCTGGCGTAAGCGTAGATATAGCCGAACTCGATCGTGTGCTCGTCATCGATCGGCACCCGCCAGCGCGTCAGCACGGTCGGCGTTTCCCACTCGTCGCTGTTCGATTCCTCGAGCGGGAAGTGCGGCGCTTTGCAGAGTTGGATCACGTTCGGGCACATGTACTCGAGCGAGCGCACCCAGACGAAGCCGCCAACCCGGCGGGCCTCGTTGCAGAGGATGCCGTTCGGCGATTCCCAATAGTCGTCCTTGCCGGAAATGCCGAGCGCGACCAGCGGCTCGCCGTCGTCGTTCAGGAACTGCGGCCCGGAAATCTGCGCGTGCAGGTACGCCTCGTGCACCGGGTCGGCGACGTTATCCATGATCTGTAACCAGTTGCATGGCTTGACGTTGCCGCCAATGTGCTCGGCCAGGCCCAAGCGCGCGCCGGGGGCTTCGTAACTCGCGAAACGCCGGAACGGCGGCTTTTTTTCAGGCGGGCCGAAGTAGGCGAAGATCAGGCCGCTGTCTTCGACGGTCGGGTAGGCGCCGTGGTAGAGCTTGCCCTTGTAAGGGTTGCCTTCGGGCTCGGCTGGCGTATCGATCAGCGCGCCGTCGACGTCGAATTGCCAGCCGTGATAGCAGCAACGGATACCGCGCTCCTCGATCTTGCCGAACTCGAGCGAGGTGCCGCGGTGGGCACAGTGGCGGTGTAGGAGGCCGATGCGGGCCGAGCGGTCGCGGAAAATGACCAGGTCCTCGCCCAAAATGCGGATCGCGACCGGGAGGTCTTTCAGCATGGCGCTCTGCGCGACCGGATGCCAGAACCGCCGCAAATACTCGCCCGCCGGCGTTCCCGGTCCGACCCGGGTCAGATAGTCGTCGGGCGGCGGCAGCACCGCCTGGCGATAGGCGCCGTAGGGCTCGGCTAGAAAGCGTCGTCGGCTCATCGGTGGAATTCCTCGTTTCGTGCTCGCGTCGGGCTCAACAGTATGGCTAGCTTTCGGGTGCGACAACCGCTTCTAATCGGCGGCGGTCCGCGGGGGAGGGGGCATTGCGAGCGACTTTCATCGAGATCGACGGCATTCCGACCCGCTATTTCCATGCCGGGGCGGGGTTTCCGATCCTCCTCCTGCATGGCGTCGGCATGGCAGCCGATTCGTGGGTCAAGAATATCCCGGCGTTGGCCGAACGGTATGCGGTCTTCGCCCCCGATCTCTTGGGGAGCGGCTTCACCGGCGCTGGGCCGGCCGGCCCCGAGGCGCCCCAACGCGCGATCGTCAAACATCTCACCAAGCTGATCGACCGGCTCGCGATCGAGCGCTTTGCCGTCGTCGGGAGCTCGTTGGGCGGCCTGATCGCAACGCTCCTCTATTTCGCGATGCCCGAACGGGTTCGCGCGCTCGCAGTGGTCGGCTCGGCCGCGCTCTTGGCGGCACCGCCAGCGGAGCTCCGCGCGGTATTCGAGGCTTCCTACCGGAACGGCATCCGCGCCTTTGCCGACAACTCGCTCGCCACCAACCGCCAGCGTTTAACCAATATCGTGGTCGATCCGGCGAGCCTCCCCGAAGCGGTGCTAATGATGCAGCTTTGCGCCTATGCGCTCCCCGGCGCGCGCGAAGCCTACGAGCGCCGGCTGCAGGGGCTGATCGCCTCACTTGACGGCAATCCGACCGCCTGGGTATCGCACCGGCTATCCGACGTTCACGCGCCGATGCTCGCGATTGCCGGGCGCGAGGATCCGCGCACCAACCCGACCTGGGAAGCGGCGGCGATGGCCAAGGTACCGCACGGCCGGGCCGTAACCATCGACGGCTGCGGCCACTTTCCGCACCTCGAGCATCCCGACGCGTTCCACCGGCTAATCTTCGACTTTCTCGGGACACCCGCTCGAGGTTAGGCGATTCCCTGCGGTTGTCGCCGGCTCGCCGGCTCGCTACTCTCCCGCGTGGAGGCGGGCTGTGCGCCCGCGCCGCCGTCCGTGGACGGCGGGACAGACCAACAGGGAGGTTATCATGACACTACGGGCGTTACTGAAGGGAGCCGGCGGCACTGCCGTCGCGCTCGTTCTGGCGGCGGCGTTCGCGAGTGCGCAGGCGCAGCAGACCTTGGTCGTGCCGTTCGCCGGGCCGCTCACCGGACCGATCGCGACCTACGGCCTCGAACCGCTGCATGGCGCGATGCTCGCGGCCGAGGATATCAACAAGGCCGGCGGCTTGAAGGCGGGTCCGTGGAAGGGCGTTCAGATCAAGATCGAGCAGTACGACGATCGCGGCGATCCCCAAGAGTCGGCCAACATCGCGCAGAAGCTCATCCTCAACAAAGATTTAACCGTGTTGATCGGCCACATCTTCAGCGGCAACTGCCTCTCGGCGTTGCCGATCTACGAGAAGGCCAAGGTGACGATGGCTACGCCGATCTGCTCGAACCCGAAAGTGACGCAGTCGGGCTTCAAGTATGTCGCGCGCGTCACGCAGGACGAAAACGCGAATGGCGTGGCGCAGGTCGAACTCGCGACCAAGTCGCTCAAGGGCAAAAAGCTCGGGTTCCTATGGGCCAATCAGGACTTCGGCAAGGGCCTATTCGAGATCGCGTCGGCGCACGCCAAGAAGAACAACATCCAGTTCGTGGCCGAACCCTACAACGAGAAAGAGACCGACTTCAAAGCCATCTTGAACCGCTTTAAGGCGGCCGGCGTCGATCAGATAACGCACTTGGGTTTCTACACCGAAGCCGCACTTCAGGCCCGCCAGGCCAAGGAAGTCGGCCTCAACGTGCCCTTCTTCGCCGGGCCCGGCGTCGTCAGCCCGGAGTTCATCAAACTCGGCGGCAAGGACGTCGAAGGCGTGATCGTCATGGACTTCATGCAGGAGTCGATGAACTCGCCCAAGCTCCAGGAACTCGAGAAGCGGGTCAAGGACGGCTTCAAAGAGCAACTCAATCTCTATCACCGCAACGGCTACGACGTGATGAACTTCGTCGCCGCCGGGCTCGAGGGGGCGAAGAGCAAGTCGCACGAAGACGTCAACGCGTCGATGCGGGCCGTGTCGATCAAGGGCTTGAACTATGACCTCAAGCTCTCGCCCGAAGGCACGCTCATCGTGCCGCTCGACAAGATGGATCAGTACTACTTCTTGAAGACCGTGAAGGGTGGCAAGTTCGTCGACTACAAGCCGTAGTCGCTAAGCGTTTGATTTGAACGGCCCGGCTGTCGGCGGCAGCCGGGCCGTTCGTCGACGCGCTTGACCGTCGCCCATGGAAACGCTGCTTTTCTTTCTCCAGCAGGTCGTGAACGGCTTGGCGCTGGGGAGCGTCTACGCGCTCCTCGCGATCGGCTTCTCCATGATTTACGGCATCTTACGGATGATGAACTTCGCGCATGGCGACCTTTACGCCTTCACCACGATCTTCATCGCCGCCATGCTCGCCGATCTCTGGCCGATCCCGATTGCTTTGGCGGTCGGCGTGGCGGCCGGCGGCCTGATCGCGGCGGTGATCGAGCGCACGTGCTACCGGCCGCTCCGCTTCGTCGACCGCTCGGTGTCGATGATCTCGGCGCTCGGCGCCGCCGTAATCCTACGGAGCGGCGCCGAGCTCCTGTTTGGCGTGCGGCCGTCGCCCTTTCCATTGCTCTTGGGTCAGGTCCAGATCGCGGTCGGCGGAGTCAATTTTCCACTGACCGGCTTCATCGTCTTGGCGATCACGCTGGCTTCGATCGCGGCCTTCAATCTGTTTCTCCGCCGTTCGCGGCTCGGCCAGGGGATCCTCCTGGTCGCGCAGGACATCCCGACCTCGAGCCTGATGGGCATCCCGATCAATCGGACAGTGGTCCTGGTTTATGCGTTGGGCGGGGCGCTCGGCGCGTTGGGCGGCATCCTCTACGGCTCGATCTACGGCGTCGCCTTCCCGGCGATGGGCTTTCCCGGGACGATGAAGGCGTTCATCGCCGCGATCATCGGCGGTATCGGCAATCTGACGGGCGCGCTTTATGCCGGGTTATTCCTCGGCGTGATCGAGACGCTGGTCGTGGTCTACGGCGCCGACTGGCTGGGCATGCCGCCGGGATACCGCGATGGCGTCTCGTTCGTGTTGCTCGTGATCTTCCTGTTGTTCAAACCGACCGGGCTCATGGGTACGCGGGTCGCTACCACCGATGTCGGCGCCGCCGCGAGCATGGGCTACTCGGCCGCGGCCCGGAAGACCGTGATGATCCTCGGCGTCGAAGTGCCGCGCGCGGCGCTGTGGTTGGCGGTGGTCGCGGCGCTCGTGCTGCTCCCTCAGGTAATGAGCAATCCCTACCTGCTTCGGATCGCCAACCTGATCATGATCTACGGTATTGCCGTGCTCGGCATGAACATCGTGCTCGGTTACTGCGGCCAGTTCCATTTCGGGCAAGCGGGGTTCGTCGCGATCGGCGCTTACACCACCGCGATCTTGACGCTCGATTTCGACGTTTCGTTCCTGGCTGCCCTCGCGGTCTCGGGTGCGCTCGCGTTCGTGTTCGGGATTCTGATCGGCATCCCGGCGATCCGGGTCCGCAGCGACTATCTCGCGCTGGTGACGTTCGCCTTCGGCGAGATCGTGCGCTTGTTCGTCCAGAATTCCGAGTTCAGCCGCGGCCCACGCGGTATTCCCGGCATCCCGCAGCCTGAGATCTTCGGCTATGCGATCGACGACAACGTCAAGTTCTACTATCTCGGCCTCGTTCTGCTCGTGCTGTCGTACCTCCTTTGCTACCGCGTCACCCGCTCGTTCGCCGGCCGCGCCTGGAAGGCGATCTACGAGGACGAGACGGCGGCCGAGGCGATGGGCATCAACACCGCGCGTTACAAGATAATCGCGTTTGGGCTCGCGTGTTTCCTGGGCGGCGTCGCCGGCGCCTATATGGCGCCGTTCTTCCGCTACATTGCGCCGCCGACGTTCGGCGCCGACTTGTCGATCCTGGTGATCATCATGCTGGTTCTCGGCGGGCTCGGGAACCTGTGGGGATCGCTGGTCGGGGCGACGATCATGGTGGGCGCCGTTGAGCTGCTGCGTCCGGTGCCGCAAGCGCGCGACATGTTGATCGGCCTGATCATGATTCTGATCCCGATCTTGCGGCCGCAAGGGCTGTTTTCGGGCGGGCTGCCCGGGCTCGCCTGGCTCAAAGCACGCGCAGGCGCGGCGCCACCGCCGGGAGCGCGGGCATGAGCGAAGGCGCGATCGTGTTCGAGGCCCGCGGCGTCACCAAGCGGTTCGCCGGGCTGACCGCCGTCAACGGACTAGATGTAGCGCTCCGCGCGCGTGAAGTGCTCGGGCTGATCGGCCCGAACGGCTCGGGCAAGACCACGTTCTTCAACGTCGTCAACGGCGTCTATCCGGTTTCGGCCGGCGAAGTGCGTCACCGCGGGGAGCCGATCACCGACTGGGCGGCGCACCGGGTCGCGGCGCGCGGAATCGCGCGCACCTTTCAGAACACCCGCGTATTCGCCAACGCCTCGGCGCTCGAGAACGTCCTGGTCGGCAGCCATATCCATGCCGAGCTGCCGCTCTTGCAAGTAATCGTCGGCACGCGCGAGGCGCGGCGGCGCGAGGAAGCGGCGCGGACGGCAGCGCTCGCGCACCTGGAAACGGTCGGGCTCGCCGGCCGCGCCGACGAAATCGCCCGCAACATGCCCTACGGCGCGATCAAGCGGCTCGAGATCGCCCGCGCGCTCAGTATGAATCCGGAAATCCTGATGCTCGACGAGCCGGCAGCCGGGCTCAACCCGCGCGAGGCGGTGGCGCTGATGGAACTGGTGCAGTCACTGCACGCGCGCGGCATGACCATCCTCATCATCGAGCACAACATGCGGGTGGTGATGGGGCTCTGCCAGCGCATCATCGTGATCGACGCCGGCACCAAGATCGCCGAAGGGCCGCCCGACGCGATCCGCAACGATCCGCGCGTGCGCGAGGCCTATCTCGGCAAGGGGGCGGCGTAGGGCAAGCAGACGGCCTCCTCTTAAGGGCCGTACTGTCCCGTTGGGCGAGCGATTCGTCGTGTCGGCGCGCGCCTGCGAGACGAGCGACGATCAGTTGGCCGCGTAGCCGTTACCGTGCGACGTTCAACCCCCAATCGTAGCGGTAGTCGCTAATCCGTTTGAAACTGCGAAGTTTGGCCGCGAGCCCGCCGCTCGCGTAGCCCGCGAGATGTTGGATCACCGCGGCGTCTGTCGTGCCGAAGTCATCGCGATACCAGTCGTAAATCCGGGACAGCACGAGCTTGCCCTCGACGATCGCGGCGCCGCGCGGGTGATTGACGTAGTCGCGGGCAGCCTCGTCGAGCATCGCCTCGAGCCGGGCCGCGGTGTAGGCGCGCGGTGCCAGGTTCGGGCAGCCGATCGACGCGCAATTGACGACGTAATGGATGCGCGGATCGCGCCAGATCGGCCGCAGGATGCGGTGCTCGATGTCGTCGAGCGAGAGCATCTCGCCTTCGACCGCGACCAACTTCTTGCCCCACGGCCCCGCCGCGAACAGGCCGGGCGAAATCTTGATGTCCATGATGCTCGCAACCGGAAAGCGGGCGAGCACGACCTGGACGGTGAGCGCGTTGTAGAGGTTGATCCAGTAGGCCATCTGCTCGGGCCGGGCGTAGCCGCCGATCCGCTCGGCGGCGAGCGCCGCGACGTAGCGATCGAGCACGGCGCGATCGTCCGCGCTCACCGTGCCGTAGCCGACGCGGTTGACCCCGTCGGCATCGCGGACAAGGTAGCGCGCGAGCCACGCATCCCAGGCGCGATGGTCGATCGCGGTCGTCGCGGCCGCGTCGTGGGCCGTCCACCGCGGCCACAGCTCGGCCTTGGGCGAAGCCTGGGCCGGCGCCGCCCACAGCGCGAGCGCGGTGAGGGTCCAAGCCAGCCGGGCGGCAATCGCGTTCATTCGGCCGCGATCCGGTTGAACACGACCATGACGGCGCGGTTCGAAAGCCCGAATGCGAGATCGAGCCGCTCGTCGCGATCGATGTCGGCGGCGATGACGTCGGTCACGACCTCGCCCAGGGTGTAGTCGGTCTTGTAAAGCGTGCGGAACGCGCCGCCCTTGAACGACAGCACTTCGAGCGCGCGCCGGTCGGCGGTCGGGACCACCAGATCAGCGACGCCGTCGCCGTCGAAATGGGCGATGGTGGCGAGCCCCTGGTATGGGCTGCCCATGGCGTGGTTTGAATAGCCGGGCCGGCGCGCGAGCTCGCGAAGAACGCCGCGCTCGTAGCGGTAAACGACGATGCTCCCGCCGATGTGCGGCGTTTCGACGAGCGCGAGCCCAGGCCTGCCGTCGCCGTCGAGATCGGCGACCCCGATCGGATTGAGCCAGCGCTGCGGCCGCCCGATCGGCGGGGTCTCGGCGGCGAGCGCCAGCCCGGCGCGATCGAGCCGGTAGACCGCGAGCGCCGCGCCGCGGTCAGCATACGCCTTGACCACGACGATTTCGTCGCGGCGATCGCCATCGACATCGACGATACGCGCGTCGCGATCCTCGAACACCGCATCGGCCGCGAGTTCGAGCGTGTGGACCGTACCGACGGCATCGACCGCGACCAGGGCGCCGGCCTCGACCGTCGACCCGAACACGCCGTGGCGGTAGCGCTCGGTCGGGCGCGCCAGATACGCCGCTCGGATATTGCGATGACCGCGGGCAACGCGCGCCCCGGGCACGAGGTCGGGCTCGAGCGCCGGGGCCGGCGGCGTGTAGCGGGTAGCGCCGAGCGGCAGCACCATCAGCGGCCAGCCCAAGACCCGGTGGAGGCCGCCGCGGCGGTCTTCGACCAGGACACCCCATTTGCGGTCGCTGAACACCCGCGCAACGCCGTGATCGAGGTAGAGCCCCTGGAGCTGGTACCCGGCCGGGCCGGCGGGCGCCGTGGCCGCCGATCCGAGGACCGCGGCGATGCCGAGCGCCAGGTAGCGGAGCGTGGTCATCGTGAGCAGCGGAACGCCGTCATCGTCACAAATGCGTGACGCGGTCGGGCTCGCACTTGAGTTCGAGCTTGCAATAGCTTCGCGCGACGCGCTCGGCTTCCGCGGCGCTCGCTTGCGCATTGCCCTGGTAGATGCGCTTGCCGTCCCGCCAAACCGACCACGGAAAGTCGGTTTTCCCGGCCTTACTCCAGCGGTCGACGATTACCTCGATCATGTCAGGCTCATGCTCACGGATCGGCAGCGGCCCGTCGCCATGGGCCGTTCTCCACCATCTATTGTGCGGCATAACCGGGAGCAAAGGGAGGCGGCATTGTCGGGCGGTCCGATTCCCAGTAGCCTAAGCCGGCTTCACTAAGGGAGGTTTTCATATGGTTGTTCGGAAGCTCGTTCTCGGTCTTGCCGGGGCGGTCGTGGGCGCGAACGCGCTCCTCGCGACGCCGGCGCAGGCCGACCTCAAAATGCGGCTCGAGTGGTCGCCGATCGTCATCCACACTTGGTATTTCCTGGCCGAAGCGAAGGGCTGGTACAAGGAGGAAGGCGTCAACGTGACGTTCGAGCCGGGTAACGGCTCGGTCCATACCACCCAGGTGGTCGCCGCGGGCAGTCACGATATCGGCCAGGCCGGTCAGGCGACCG
>VGEO01000088.1 GCA_016869275.1 Alphaproteobacteria bacterium
AAGTGTTCATGCCTGCATCAGCCGCGTGGCCGGCTGCGCTACGCCGACCGGCTTCGCTATCCGCGCTCCAACTAGCGAAAAGGCCAACTCTGAACTAACATTCCATCTCGACCACTCGGTGGGGCCGATCAAAAACGCTAAGAATTGGCTGCGCTTAGGCAGCTTGGGACATGGCTTTCAAAATCAAGTTCTGGGGAGTCCGCGGCAGTATCGCGTGCCCGACTCCGCGCCACATCGCCTTCGGCGGCAACACCAGTTGCATCGAGGTGGCGATGGGGGGCGAGCGCGTCATCCTCGATTGCGGTACCGGCCTACGCGAACTCGGGCACTGGTTCCTCAAGAAGAACGTCCGCCGCGCCTCGATCCTGCTGACCCACACCCATTGGGACCACATCAACGGGTTCCCGTTCTTCTCGCCGGCGTTCCGCAAGGACCGCAACTTCACGATCATGGCCGGTCATCTCAACGAGAAGGGCGGGATTCAGCGCATCTTGGCCGGCCAGATGTCGCAGCCGACCTTCCCGGTCCCGATCGACATGATGGGCTCGAAGCTCGAATTTGAGGATTTCCGGTTCGGCGATTCGTTCAGCCTGGGCAAGGGCATCCGCGTCATCACCAAGCCGCTCAACCATCCCGACGGCGCCACCGGCTATCGCATCGAGTATCGCGGCAAGTCGATGTGCTACATCACCGATACCGAACATGTGGTCGGCAAGCCGGACGAAAACGTCCTCGCGCTGATCGAAGGCGCGGATCTGGTCATTTACGACTCGACCTACACCGACAAGGAGTTCGCTAATCGCGTCGGTTGGGGCCATTCGACCTGGCAGGAGGGCGTGCGTCTGAGCCAGGCTGCCAACGTAAAGACGCTGGCGATTTTCCACCACGACCCCGACCATGAAGACTTGTTCATGGAGCAGGTCGAACGCCTGGCGCGCATGACCTGGCAGGGCACGGTGGTCGCGCGCGAGCATACGCGTTTCAACCTGCTCTGACGTTCGCTCGAACTAAATTCGATCAAGCCCCCGGGTGCGCTATGATCGCGCCCTAAAATTGCGTGCGGGGTTGACATGAGCGACCCGATCACCGTTGCGATCGTCGGCTCGGGGCCGGCAGGGTTCTATACGGCCGAAGCGCTGCTGCGCTCCGGGCGCGCGGTCGCGGTCGATATCGTCGAGCGTTTGCCGACGCCCTACGGTCTGATTCGCGGCGGCGTCGCTCCCGATCACCAGACCACCAAGAACGTGACCCGTAAGTACGAGGAGGTCGCCCTCGATCCGGCCGTCCGCTATTTCGGTAACGTCGAGGTCGGGCGCGACGTCAGCCTGGACGAGCTACGTGACGCCTACGATGCGGTGGTTCTCGCGATCGGCTCGCCGTTCGACCGGCCGCTCGGTATTCCCGGCGAGGACAAGAAGGGCGTTTACGGCGCCGCCGCGTTCGTCGGCTGGTACAACGCTCATCCCGACTTCCGGAACCTCGACCCCGCGCTCGACGTTCACGCCGCCGCCGTGATTGGCGTCGGCAACGTCGCGATCGACGTCGCGCGGGTCCTGGTCAAGACCCCGACCGAGATGACCAAGGCGGATCTCCCGGACTATGCAGCCCGCGCGATCCAGGCTTCGCCGCTCACCGACGTCTACATGTTCGGCCGGCGCGGGCCGAACGACGCCAAGTTCACGAACGTCGAGCTCCGCGAGATGGGCGAGCTCGACAACTGCGTGCCGCAACTCGACGCGGCGCAGCTCCCGAAAACGGTCGAGGGCGAAGCCTCCGACCGCGACCGCCGGCTGAAAGAGAAGAACCTGGCGACGCTTTGGGAATTCACCAAACGCCGCGCGGACGAGAAACCCAAGCGGGTTCATTTTTGTTTCTACGCGGCGCCGGTCGCGATCCTGGGCGGCGAGCGGGTCGAGGCCCTTCGCCTCGAGCGGACGCAGGTCGTCGCCGGTCAAGCCAGGGGCACCGGCGAGTTCTTCGAAGTGCCGTGCGGGCTGGTGCTGCCCTCGATCGGCTATCGCGGGGCGCCGCTCGAAGGCGCGCCGTTCGATGCCAAGGCCGGGATCGTCGCAAACCGCGACGGCCGCGTCGCCGACGGCCTTTACGCAGTCGGCTGGATTCGCCGCGGTCCTACCGGTGTAATCGCGACCAACCGGCCGGACGGGGTCGCGGCTGCTGCTTTCATCGCCGCCGACTTCGTACACGGCCGCAAGCCGGGCCGACCGCAGCTCGAGGCGTTGCTCGCGAGCCGCCGTGTGCAGGCGATCTCGTTCGCGGAGTGGAAAAAGATCGAGGCAGCGGAGATCGCCGCCGCGCCACCCGGCGCGCCGCGACGCAAGTTCGCAACGGTTGCGGACATGCTGGCGCTGGTCGACGAAAGTTAGTTAGAGCGAGACCGCCCGGCTGTATACTGGGCGGGCGATCTAGGAGGGCCCCCGTGAGCACAGCCGTTGCCTACGAACCCGAACGTCTCGACCGGCGCGAGCTAGAATCGGTCGTCGTTCGTTTCGCCGGCGATTCCGGCGATGGCGTGCAGGTAACCGGCGCGCAATTCACGCAAACGACCGCGCTGGCCGGGAACGACCTCGCTACCTTCCCCGATTTTCCGGCCGAGATTCGTGCGCCGACCGGCACCACGTTCGGGGTCTCGGCGTTCCAGATCAATTTCGGTGCGCGCGACATCAAGACCGTCGGTGATGCCCCCGACGTCCTGGTCGCGTTCAACCCGGCTGCGCTCAAGGTCGAGCTCAAAAGCCTGAAGCCTGGCGGCGTCGTCATCGCCGACAGCGGCACCTTTACTGATCGCAACCTCGAAAAGGCCGGCTTTGGCGACAACCCGCTGACCGACGGCTCGCTCGCGAGCTACCGCCTCATGGCGGTCGATATTTCGCAGCGCACGCTCGACGCCTTGAAGACGAGCGGCCTCAACAAGCGCGAGGCGCTCCGCTGCAAGAACTTCTGGGCACTCGGTCTCGTTTACTGGATGTTCGGGCGTGACCGCAAACCGACCCATTCCTGGCTCGCGCAGAAGTTCAAAGACCGCCCCGATCTCGGCGCCGCCAATACCGCGGCGCTCGATGCCGGTCACGCCTACGGCGAGACCGCCGAACTGCCGGAGGGCATCGAGGCCTATGTGATCCCGCCGGCTGCGATCGCGCCGGGGACTTATCGCAACATCACCGGCTACGAGGCCATTGCCTTCGGCCTCGCCGCCGGCGCGCAGTTGGCGGAGCTGCCGCTGTTCTTCAGCTCGTACCCGATCACCCCGGCTTCGACCTTGCTCCATGCGTTGGCGACGATGGCCGAGCTCGGCGTGACCACGTTCCAAGCCGAGGACGAGATCGCGGCCGCGTGCGCGGCAATCGGCGCCTCTTATTCCGGCTCGATCGGCGTAACCTCGAGCTCGGGCCCCGGGGTCGCGCTCAAGACGGAAGCGATCGGGCTCGCGGTCGCGACCGAGCTGCCCTTGATCGTGGTCAACTCGCAGCGCGCCGGGCCCTCGACCGGCATGCCGACCAAGACCGAACAATCCGATCTCTATCAGGCGGTATTCGGGCGCAACGCCGATACCCACGTCGTGGTTCTCTCGGCCCGCTCGCCGGCCGATTGCTTCGAGGTCGCGATCGAAGCGGTGCGGCTCGCGACCAAGTACATGACGCCGGTCATTCTCCTGACCGATGGCTATATCGCCAACGCCGCCGAACCGTGGCCGCTTCCCAAGATCGACACGCTGGCCCCGTTCCCGGTCAAGTTCCGAACCGCGCCCGAAGGCTTCCATCCGTTCCTGCGCGACCCCGGCACGCTGGCCCGGGTGTGGGCGGTGCCGGGCACGCCGGGCCTCGAACATCGGATCGGCGGCATCGAGAAAGCTTACGACAGCGGCCACATTTCCTATGAGCCCGCCAACCACCAGCGCATGACCGACGTGCGTGTGGCCAAGATCGCCGGCATCGCCGACGATATTCCGCTGCAGACCGTCGATTCCGGCGCGACCTCGGGCCGGATCGCGGTGGTGGGGTGGGGCTCTACCTACGGGCCGATCAGCCGGGCGGTCGACAATGTTCGTGCCCGCGGCGGCGCAGTCGCGCACATCCACCTTCGCCACATGTGGCCGATGCCGCGCAACTTGGGCACGCTGCTCGCCGGCTACGATAAAGTGCTGGTCGCGGAGATGAACAAGGGTCAACTCGCTACCATCTTGCGCGCGCAATATCTGGTGCCGGCAGAGAGCCTGTCCAAAGTCAACGGCCAGCCGTTCAAAATCGCGGAAATAGAAGCGGCGATTAACCGTCTACTGGAGCAGTGATATGAACGCGCCGATCAAGCTGACGCCCAAGGACTTCGCGACCGATCAGGAGGTGCGTTGGTGCCCGGGCTGCGGCGACTATGCGATCTTGAAGTCGGTACTGGGCGTGCTGCCCGATTTCGGGGTGCCGCGCGACAAGACCGTGTTCGTGTCCGGCATCGGCTGCTCGTCGCGCTTTCCGTATTACGTCTCGACCTACGGCTTCCACACCATCCACGGCCGCGCCCCGGCGATCGCCACCGGCATCAAGCTCGCCAATCCCGAGCTCGACGTCTGGCTGGTGACGGGCGACGGCGATGGGCTCTCGATCGGCGGCAATCACCTGCTTCATGTATTGCGTCGCAACGTCAACATGCAGATTCTGCTCTTCAACAACGAGATTTACGGTCTGACCAAGGGCCAATACTCGCCGACCTCGCGGCCCGGCACGCGCTCGCCCTCGACTCCATACGGGTCGTTCGATCCGCCGGTGATCGCTGCGGCCTTCGCGCTCGGCGCCGGGGCGCGCTTCGTCGCCCGCTCGATCGACACCCTGCAAAAGCACCTCCCGATCGTGCTCAAACGCGCGCACGACCACATCGGTGCCTCGTTCGTCGAAATCTTCCAGAACTGCATCGTCTACAACGACGCGGTGTTCGACGATTTCGCCGCCAAGGATGTCGCCGCCGAGCGCCAAATTCACCTCGAACACGGTAAGCCGCTCCTGTTTGCCGGTGGCCGCAAAGGCTTGCGCGTCAAGCCGGGCAGCTTGGCGCTCGAGGTCGTCAATGTCGGCGAGGGCGGCGTCGGCGTTGGCGAGGTTCTGGTGCACGACGAGACCAACCGCATCCTCGCCACTATGCTGGCGACGATGGAAGGAGCCGATTTTCCGGTCGCGCTTGGCGTGCTCTACTGCAATCCGGCTGCGTCCTCCTACGACGCCGAGGTCGACAGGCGGATCAAGAAGCGGGTGAGCCCGGATCGGCGGGCGGCGTTGACGCGGATGCTGGCGCGCGGCGCGACGTGGACGGTGAGCTGACCGTCGAAAGAACCCTATTTTACCGAAACTTCTTCGACGCACCCCGGCTTGCCCGGGGCGCGCCCTATTGCTTCGGCTGAGCACTCGGAGTAAAGCCTTCCCTCCGACGCCACGCCCACCCTGCCATGTCCGCGGTTGCCTCCTACGATTTCGAACGCTTCGCCATCCTGGTGGTCGAGGACAATGGGTTTATGCGGCATCTCATGACGTCGGTGCTCAAGAACCTCGGCTTCGGCCGGGTCGATGCCGCCTCGCACGGTGGCGAGGCGATCGACTTCCTGCGGGCGATCGGCAAGAGCCCGTCGCGCGGCGGTCTGATGTCGATCGACATGATCGTTTCGAACTGGCAGATGGAACCGATCGACGGACTCGAGCTTCTGCGTTGGGTCCGGCGCGCCAAGGACTCGCCCGATCGCTGCGTGCCGTTCGTGATGGTGACCGCATTCGCCGACATGCCGCGGCTCCGCCAGGCGCGCGACGCCGGCGTGACCGAGTTCATGGTCAAGCCGTATTCGATCGCGACGCTCTGCAACCGGGTTCTTGCCGTCATCGAACGCCCACGCCAGTTCGTCTCGTCACCCAAGTTCTTCGGCCCCGATCGCCGGCGGCGCGCTCGAAGTCGAGGGCATGGAGCGCCGGGTAGTGAAGGACAAGGACGCCGACGTCGTCTACGACCAGAATTGACGCGATGAGCGACAGCGACAATCCCGATTGGGACGAGCACCCGCCCGAAGGTCATAAGCGGGTCCGGTTCTACCGGTTCCGCAACCGTCTCCGCGACAAGGCGGGCGGTGCCGCCAACCAGTCGGTGATCATCCTGCCCGAGGTGATTGCGCGGGCCGAGGCGACGTTTCAACGTGCCGGTAAGGACTATCCCAAATACGTCCAGGGAACGGTCGAGCATCTGGTCAAGCTGTGCGCCGATGCCGCCGGCCTCTCGCCCGACCAGCGCGACGGGCATTTCCGCCAAATCAACCAGGCCGCGCACGAATTCAAGGGCCAGGGCGGTACGTTCGGCTATCCGCTGATCACGACTTTCGCCGATTCGCTCTATAAGTTCACCGGGGTCGATGCGCCGCATACCGACGCTACCTCGAACTCGTGCGCGCCCACGTCGACGCGATCAAAGCCGTGATCGTCGGCCAGATCGCGGGCGACGGTGGCGATACCGGACGTGAGCTGCAGCGCGTGCTGCAACGCGCGATCAAGAAGCACGCGCCGACGAGCCCTTAATCGGGGAGGGAACGCATGCGCCTCGTGGTTGCGATTACCGGAGCGACGGGCTCGATCTACGGCATCCGCCTGCTGGACGCGCTGGCGACGGCCGGGGTCGAGACGCATCTGGTGGTCAGCAAATGGGGCCAGCAAACGCTCGAGCACGAGACCGGCCGCGCTATCGACGACGTTCGCGCTCGCGCGCACGTCTGGTACCAACCCGGCGATTTCGGCGCAGCGATTTCCTCCGGCTCGTTTCTGACCGCCGGCATGGCGATCGTCCCGTGCTCGATGCGGACGGTGGCGCAGCTCGCGTATGGCCTGTCCGACAACCTCGTCCACCGCGCCGCGGAGGTCGCGCTGAAAGAGCGCCGCAAGCTGGTGTTGGCGCCGCGCGAAACGCCGCTCACCGCGATCCAACTCGAGAACATGGCCAAGCTCGCGCAGCTTGGGGTCGTCATTATGCCGCCGATGCCGGCGTTTTACGGGGCGCCGACGACGATCGACGATCTCGTCAACCACTTCGTCGCCCGCGTGCTCGATCAGTTCGGAATCGACAACCGGTTCGGCCGCCGTTGGGACGGCGACGTCAAGCCAGGAGCGCGCGTGACCTCGCTCCGCCGCGCCGACTAGCTAGCGCGGACGCTTGAGGCGCTCCTCGGCGCGCTCGTTGGCGTCGTTCCAGACCGTGATGGTCTTGAAGTAGGCGATCGACGCCGAGTGATACGGGATCGGGTTGGTCGGCGCCGCGATTTCCGCGGTGCGGTCTTGATCGGCGATCGTCCCTTCGATCGGCCGCAGCACGGGGTGCTTCTCTTCGAGCGCGTCCTTTTTTTCGTTTAGCTGCTTTAGCACAGCCTCCACGTGCGCGTTGCTCAACCGCGCGTGACCGATCAAGAACACGTCGAACGCCGTGATTTTGGTCGGCTCCTTTATTTCGGGAATGCGTTCGTCAGGCTGCAGCTCCACGACGTAAAGTCCGGGGGGCAGGTTGGCGAGGAAGTCGGTCGTCGCGTTCGGGCCGAACAGTGAAACGTAGTTGACGCCCCCTTGAATGCCCAGGCGTGCCTGCCGCACTAGCGGCACGCCGACCGCGATCGGTACCGCTTCGAGTTCACGCGCGGTCAACCGCTGAATTCCGTCGGGGAAACCGGCGATCTCGGATGCCTTCATGTCGCGGGCGCCGAGCGCCACGGTTCGGAGCAGGGCGGCGTTGACTTCCGACAAGGTCGGGTTACCGGTTACGTCGAGCCCGACCCGGCGGCCGCGCAAGCCGGCCAGGTTCTTGATCCCGAGCGCACTTCGCGCGAGGTAGGTATAGCGGATCGTCCATAAGCGGCCGAGCGCCCGCAAGTTGGTCAGACGCGCCGCTTCGTCCTTCGCCCGGAATGAGGCACCGGCGTCGATGCCGATCACGAATCCGACACCGACCTTGCCCTTGTCGATCAGCCGCAGGTAGTCGGCCCAGCTCTTGTAGGGCTTGACCTGGGCTGCAACGCCGGCGGCGTTCAAATACTCCGCCAGCGACACCCCGATCTGATGGTAGGTCGAGCCCTCGGCCTGGGTGGCGATAGTGAGTGGCGCCTGAGCTAGCGCCGGTAACGACGCCGTGAGGGCGGGTATGAGAACGAAGCTCAAAACCGGTGTGAGGAGCCGCAGATATCGCATGGACGAAGTCCCGATCCGAATGACAGCAAATGCCAGCCGAAATACGGGTGCGCGAGGGAGTGCGTACAAGCCAGGGCGCTACAGCCAAGCCGCGAGCCGTTTGCCGACCTCCTCGACCGTGAGTTCGGCGAGGCGAGGGCACCGGAGAACGTCGACGCGGGGACCTCGCGGTGCCGTGATCGCCGGGTCAGACGCGGCCGAAAACAAGACGATGACCGGGCAGCCGCTGACCGCGGCCGCGTGCATCGGCCCGGTGTCGTTGCCGACGGCAAGCGCGGCACCCCGTGCCAGCCCGACGATGTCGGCGAGTTCGGTGCGGCCGGCGAGGTCGATAGCGCCGGCGGTCCCGGCGATCCCGGCGAGAAGATCGCGCTCGCCGGCTGATCCGATCAGAACCGGGGCGATGCCTCGGGTGTGGAGCTCGCCGGCAACAGCGGCGAATCGCTCGGCCGGCCAGCGCTTCTCCGGGCGGTGTGCGGCGCCGCCGGGGGCGATCAAGGCGTAGCGTGGCGGCAGCGCGAAGCGGTCGACGTCGCTCCGCACCCAGTCGAGGTTCGGCGGCGGGGTCGACGCGATACCGGCGGCAGCGAGCTGCTCGGCTTGGCGCTCGATCGTATGGAGGAAGTCGCGGCGCGGATTGGCGTGGGGGTGAGAGCAGCCGCGGGCGATCCCCGACCATTCGACCCGGCGGCCGCACGCGAGTACGCGGAAGATAAGCGCGCTCCGGTCCGAGGTCTGAAGGTCGTAAACGCGATCGAACCGCAACCCACGCAAACGACGAAACAGACGCCACCACGCCGCGACCCGCCAAAATTCCGGCCGGTCGTCGATCCAGATGTCGTTGAAATAGGGCGAGGACCTAAGGAATGTGGCGAACCGCGACGCGGTGAGCAGCGTAATCGCGTCGCCAGCGTGCGCATCGCGGATGGCGCGAAACGGTCCAGTCGCGAGCACGATGTCGCCGAACGCGCCGTGCTTGATCACGAGGATGCGTCGCATGGCGGTTCCGTAGGCGAGGGTGGCTCGGCTGTCAAACGCGCTGCGTTCGCCGCCGTGGCGGGCGCCGAGTTTGTTGCTATGGTTACGGCCGGAATCACGAGCTGCCGGTCATGGCCGAACCATCGCTCGATCGCGAAGCGTCGCTCCCGGACGACGCAGGCAAGCTGCTCGCAATCGTGCGCGCGCTCGCGGTCGAACTGCGCCCGCAGTCGGCGCATCTGCGGGTTGCGCTCGAAAGCCGCCTCGACAGCGACTTGGGCTTCGACAGCTTGGCCCGCACCGAGCTGATGCTCAGGGTCGAGCGTTCGTTCGCGGTACGGGTGGCCGAGCGGACCTTTACCGAGGCCGAGACGGTCCGCGATCTGCTGGTCGCGGTCCACGGCGCGGCGCCGGGTGCGTCGCCGGCCGCGGTCCATTCCGTCACCGCCGCGCTCGGGCCGGCCGAGGCGGCGCCGGCGTCGGCGGAAACGTTGATCGATGTGCTCGCCTGGCACGTCGCCGCTCATGGCGAGCGGCCGCATATCTGGCTGGTCGATCCCGAAGCGGGAGATACCACGATTACCTACCGAATGCTTGCCGAGCGCGCCCAAGCGGTGGCGCGCGGCCTGATCGAGCGCGGGATCGAGCCCGGCGACCGCGTCGCCTTGATGCTGCCAACCTCGGCCGAGTTCTTTCCGGCGTTCTTCGGCATCCTCTACGCTGGCGCGACCCCGGTTCCGATCTATCCCCCGGTGCGCCCGGCCCAGCTCGCCGATCACATGCGGCGGCAGTCGACCATTCTCGCCAATGCAGGCGCCAAGCTCTTGATCACGATCCCCGAAGCACGGAGCCTCGCGCTCGTCCTTCGTGCCCAAGTCGAATCGTTGACGCGGATCGAAACCGTCGCGGCCTTGATGGCCAAACCGGCCACGCCGACAAGGCCGCGCACGGTGACCCGCGATGACATCGCGCTCATCCAGTACACCTCGGGAAGCACCGGCGATCCCAAAGGAGTGGTCCTCACTCACGCCAATCTGCTCGCCAACATCCGCGCCATGGGCGAGGCGATCCGGGTCGATCCGACGCAAGACGTGTTCGTGAGCTGGCTGCCGCTCTATCACGACATGGGTCTGATCGGGGCGTGGTTCGGCAGCCTGTATTTCGCGATGCCGGTCTCGATTACCTCGCCGCTCGTTTTTTTAGCGCGGCCGGAGACGTGGCTGTGGGAGCTGCATCGGCGCCGCGGCACACTCTCGGGCGCGCCCAATTTCGCCTATGAACTCTGCGCCAGCCGGATCGACGACGCCAAACTGGTCGGGCTTGATTTGTCGTCGGTACGGATGACGGTGAACGGTGCCGAGCCGGTCAATCCGGACACGTTGCGGCGATTTACCGAGCGCTTTGCCCGTTATGGGTTCAAACCGGAAGCGTTGGCACCGGTGTTCGGGTTGGCCGAATCGAGCGTCGGCCTGGCGTTTCCGCCCCCCGGCCGCCGCTATGTCGTCGACCGCATCGACCGCCGGGCGTTGGCGGAACGCGGCGCGGCGGTCCCGGTCGGGTCCGCCGCGGCGGAAGCGATCGAAGTCGTCGGTTGCGGCCTCGCGCTGCCACGCCACGAGATGCGGGTTGTCGATGCGACTGGGCGCGAAGTGGCGGAGCGGCGCGAAGGCCGGTTGCAATTTCGCGGGCCGTCGTCGACCCAGGGTTACTATCGGAACGACGCCAGGACCCGCGAACTCTTTGCCGGCGACGGGTGGGTCGAGACCGGCGATCGCGTTTATCTTTGGAACGGCGAACTTTTTGTCACCGGGCGGGTCAAGGACATCATCATCCGTGCCGGGCGTAATATCTATCCGCAAGAGATCGAGGCTGCGGTCGGCGAAGTTCCGGGAGTCCGCAAGGGCTGCGTCGCGGTATTCGCTGTCCGCGACGCCCAAACGGCGACCGAAAAACTGGTGATCGTCGCCGAGACCCGCGAGGCTGCGCCCGACCGCCGCGCCGCATTGCGCGCGGCGATCGACGCGACTGCCGCTACGATCCTGGGCTCGCCCGCTGACGACGTCGTGCTGGCGCCGCCGCACGCCGTACTCAAGACGTCGAGCGGCAAGCTCCGGCGCAGCGCTTGCCGCGAGCTCTACGAGAAGGGAACGATCGGTGCGCCGACCAAGACTGTGTTTCGCCAGCTGGCCGGTTTGGCGGTGGCGAGCGGCGTCGAATTCCTGCGCCGGGGCATCCGCGCCGTCGGCGCCTATGGGTACGCCGGATATTTCTGGACATTGGCGGGGCTTTTCGTGGCGCTCGGCTGGGCGCTCGTCTGTGCACTGCCGACCCCGGCCGGCCGCTGGATCGCCTTGCGCGCATTCGGCCGAACGCTGCTGGCGCTGCTCGGACTACGCGTCAAGGCGTCCGGCGCGGTGGCGGTTCCTGCGAGCGGAGCGATCCTGGTCTCCAATCACGGTAGTTATCTCGACGGGCTCGCGGTGATCGCGACGCTGCCCGGTGCCATCGTCTTCATCGCCAAAGCCGAGTTTCGTACCCAATTCTTCGTCGGCACGCTGCTGCGCCGGTTAGGCGCCCGGTTCGTCGAGCGCTTCGATCTCGAACAGAGCGCCGCCGACGCCTCGGCGCTGATCGCCGATGCGCGCGCCGGACGCCGGCTCTACGTATTCGCCGAAGGTACCGTCAATCCTCGCCCGGGCGTGCTCGACTTCAAGCTCGGCGCGTTCGCAACCGCGGCCGCGGCTAGTGTCCGGGTCGTGCCGGTCGCGCTCAAGGGGCCGCGCTCGATACTGGGAGTGGAGGATTGGTTTCCGCGCCGCGCGGCGATCGACGTGACCTATCTGTCGGCGCTGACGCCGATGGGCGCCGACTTCAGCGCTGCCGTGCAACTGCGCGACGGCGCGCGCGCCGCGATTATCGCTGCGCTCGGTGAACCGGACCTAGCCGGCGAGGTGCCGCGCCACATGCGTGCGGCGGCGCGGCGATGACACCGCTCTAACCGAGCGGAAGCGAGAGCGGCACGATCTCGAGCGCCTGCCGGCGCGCCCAATCGCGCTTGGGCGTCTCCTGCTCCATGCGCGCTTGCGCCGCGGTCAGGCGATCGGCGGCATCGTCCGGATCGAGCGTCAGCACCTTGCCGTCGCCGACGACTTTGGTACCATCGACATAGACGTCCTTCACGGCCCGGTCGGCGGCCGAGTAGATCAGGCTGCGGAGCGGATCGCGGAGCGGGCGCATGTCGACGTGGCGGCCGTCGACGACGATGATGTCGGCACGAGCCCCCGGCGCGAGCCGCCCCAAGTCGGGGCGGCCGAGCGCGGTGGTGCCGCCGATCGTCGCGGCGGTGAAGACGTCGGCGGTCCTGAGAGTGGTGATGTTTTCGGCGCCGATCCGAGCGAACACCGCGGCGGTCCGCATCTCTTCCAGCATGTTGTGCGGGAAGGTATCGGTGCCTAGTCCCATGTTGACGCCGGCGCGCAGGTATCGCCCGAAATCCTCCATGATCTGGCCGTAGCGCGAGAACGGGGTCGGACAGTGGGCAACCGTGGTGCCGGTCGCGGCCAGGATCGGTACGTCCTTTTTAGTGTGCCAATGCACCCACGAGTGCTCGTCGATGATCATGCCGTGGCCGATGATGGTCTGGGGGCCCAGGATGCCGATCTGCTCGGCCCATTGAATCGACGTCTTGCCGTTGCGTTTGGTCATTTCGTGGAACTCGAGCACGCTCTGCGCGGCGTGGGTGGTGAACGGCAGCTTGTTGGCGCGCGCGTGGGCGATGCCGTCGCGGAAGAGTTCCTCCGACACGGTCTCGATCGTGCCGGCGCAGTGGATGCCCTTCATGCGGCCGGAGGGATGCTTCTCGGCTTCGGCCATCAGCCGGAGCGCGCGTTCGAACTGCTGGCGACCGGCCTGCTCGTCCCAGCGGACGCGGAGCGAGTAGTTGTTGATCAGATCCCACGACGCCGAGCCGTACCAGGGCCCGGCATAAGCGCGCAGCCCGCTCTTGGCCAGGAGCTCGAGCCAGCCGTCGAACGGGAACATCAGATCGACAATCGTGGTGACGCCGCTCTTCAAGAGCTCGGCGTAGGCGATCTCGCTCGACGCCCGCATGCCGTCGAGATCGGGCACGAACGACTGCATGCGCTCGTAGAGGCCGGACATGTACATCTCCGGCACGCCGTGTTCTTCGCGCACGCCCTTGTAGATCGGCTCGAGCCCGGGATGGCTGTGGAGATCGATGAGGCCGGGCAGGAGCACGAGGTTCTTGCCGTCGATCTCGACGTCGGCGCGGCCGCGATAGTCGCGCCCGACATGGTCGATGGTGTTGCCGGTGAAGACGAGGTCGGCGTCGCGCAGGTACTGGTGGCGCTTGGCGGCAGCGTCCCACGCGATCAGCCAGGATGCTTTCTTGATTCGAGTCGTCGTCGGCATCGTTCCCTCCCTCGTTTGGGGAACGAGCATAGCGGGGGCGCCGCGCGCCCGACTACTCCTGGCTGAGCTTCGGCCAGTTCTTTTCGGCGGCGCCGACGTAGGCGGCGCAGTCCTTTTCCCAGCGCTGTTTGATCGCGGGCGAGTAGTTGAGGTAGAGCCGGCCGTCGACGATCGAGAACGCGGCCGGGTCGATCGGCGCGACGTAACCCTGCGACACCGCGTAGGCGCAGAAACCGCCGTAGCGGGGTGCGTAACGGTCCGGCTCGGCCAGGAACGCGGCCCGGTTCTCGGCCGTGGCGAAGCGCCAAGTCTTACCGTTCCACGTCGCGGTATGGGCGTCCGATCCGACGACCGGCTTCTGCTCGCGAAAATGCCCAACCGGGTCGTAGCCGCCGATCGCGAAGGCCGAGCTATTGGTATTGACGCGTTCGGCGGCGAATACCTGGCCCGCATAACCCCAGACCACCACCAGCACGAAGAACGTTGCCAGCGCCGCAAACATGAACTGGGCGAAGCCCCGGTTCACGCGGGTGGCGGCGTCGAGCCGAAGCTCCTGGCGCGCTTCGTGCATCGTCGTGGCCGGTGGCGAAGGCAAACGCACTCGGCGGGTCGGATATCCGGGCATTTTCATCGCCAATACATGGGTCTCGGCCGGGTCGGGATCGATGGCGTCACGGAGAATTCATCGGCGGTGATTGCCGTGGGCGGCAAAAACTGCCGGTTGTGAACGTAGGTTGATTGCGCAACTATTGTGGTCGGTACGTCGAACACCTTAGATGCGCGGTCGTCGGACCTGACG
>VGEO01000089.1 GCA_016869275.1 Alphaproteobacteria bacterium
GCCTAGACTGACAAACCAGATGGGCCGAAGCCTCCATTAATAAAGCCTTCGATCAGTCTCAAATGATCTGACGACGGACAGTTCCGTCTCCTTCAGGGTCCAGTCTAAGTTAACTTTTGGACCACTCTGAAGGGGGCAGGTCAGGGCTCACAGGTTCTGATCAATGAGGAGTGGTATAATTTCTGCCTTACGGGAGATTGGCGGGCGCCGGAGAGGCCAACGACGCTTCGTTGCATTCACCGTACCCGCCGCGCGCCCTCTTTCAAGGTTCCGAGCTTGGCCCAGGCGACTTCGGGATCGACCGAGCCAAAGCCCGCGAAGGTGCCGAAGCCGCAATCGGCTCCCGCGATCACGCGCTCGCAGCCGACGATGTTCGTGAAGTGCTCCAGCCGCTGGCGGACGAGGTCCGGGTGCTCGACGAAATTCGTCGTCGTATCGACAGCCCCGGGAACGAGGACCTTGTCGTCAGGAATTTCCTTGGCGCGATCGCGGAAAACTTCCCACTCGTGGCCGTGCCGCGGGTTGGCGGTTTCGAACAGGACGTAGCGGGCGGGGACCCGCATCAGCAGCGCGAAGACCTTCGCCATGTCGATGTCGCACACGTGCGGGCCTTCATAGTTGCCCCAGCAGATATGAAGGCGAATGCGCGCGCGCGGCAGCCCCGCGAGCGCATGCTCGAGCGCTTCGACGTGCGTGGCCGCGACCGCGAGAAACTCCTCGTCGCTCAGATGCATGAACAGCATGTGCCGCGAAAGTGCTAGGTCGGGGCAATCGAGCTGTAGCTCGAACCCCGCGTCGACGATGGTTCGGTACTCGTCACGCATCGCCTCCGCCAGCGCTTCGAGATACTCCTCGCGTGAGCGGTAATAGACATTCTGCAGGAACAACGAAATCACGCCGGGCGACGCCGCGTTCATGAAGGCGCGCCCGCCGCCGTTGGCCGCCAGTGCCGCTCTCAAGGCAGCAATGTCCTTCTGTAGCTCCCCCTGCCCTTTCGAGCGCACCGGACCGATACATTGGGGCCGCGAATATTTAGGCGTGCCGCCCGACTTGGCGATCCGATCCAGGAAGCTGGGGTAGAGCTTGAGGTCGGCCGGCGCGTTGCGCGGACTGTCGCCGCCGAAGCCCGTATAGCGATCCTTCACGTAGGTCGCGTAGGAGATTTTCGAGGTCTCGCCGTCGGAGACGATGTCGATCCCCGCCGCCTTCTGGCGGCGCACGAGATCGGTCACCGCTTCGGCCATCGCCGCGTCGAACGAAGCCGTGTCGTAGGGTTCGCCGCGTTCGCGTGCGAACAGGAAATCGACGACTTTCTGCGAGCGAGGCAGCGAGCCGACATGGGTGGCGAGCAGCGTCATGGCAGGTCCCTATTGGAGCAAGCGGTAGGAGGCGCCGGCCGGATCGTCCGTATTGACGACGCGATAAAGCGACGCTTCGCCGGTCATCGACGGCGCAAGCGCGCGGCGCAGACCCGGCGGGACGGCGGCCGTATCGCCGGGATTGAGAACCGTTGCGCCGCTCGGCCAGGACAGGCGCCAATGTCCGCGCATGGGCATCAGAATTTCGTGGCGCGCGGTTTCGTACATCGTCTCGGGTATCGAGCCGCGCGTGAGGAAATCGACCTCGAAGCCCGGCCGGTCGCGCAACCTGGCGGTCGCACCGATTGTCTTGGCGGGTCCGCCCTTTGCCAGCGCCATCAGATCCCAATAGCGCGCCACGCAAGCCGGAACGACTTTGGCCGGACGGGGCTCGGCGAACGCCTTCAGTTCGTCTTCCGTGAGCAAAGGCATTGGCGCCACATCGCCCGGGAGCTTCTCGCCTTTCTCGGTGTCGTAAAGCCGCCCATTGGCGCCGAGTAACAGCCCGTGTGCGCGCGCGGCCTCGATCACCTGCGGCGCCCAAATCACGCCGCCGCCCGCATCGTTGCCGCCCAGGATCGCCATGATCATCCCGTAGTCGGTGCCGACATTCTCGAACCCGCGGAAGACCCCCGTCGGTATGTTGAAAATGTCGCCCTCTTCCAGGATCACGTCGCCGGCGTCGCCGTAGCGGCCCCAAAAGAAACGCCAGCGCCCCTTGAGGACGAAAAACACCTCCGCCGTTCGATGCGAGTGCAGCGAATTCAGGCACTTCGGCGGTTGGCCGGCGGCACCGATATTGAAGCCCGGCGTCTCGCGGATATGGACATGCTGGTCGGGGCTCTCCGAGACGCCCGCGCCGATGATGGTGAAATTCTCCTTGGCGTCAGAGCCGGGCGTATGGGCGTCGATGAATGCGGTCTTGCACGGCACTAGATCGCCGTAGCGGACGATACGGGCTTCCATCTCCTTAGGCGTCATAGCGTTCCCGTATGGAGGAGGATTTGCTTCCAGATCGCGACCTCGTCGTAGAGGACAAATTCGCGGCGCAAGCCGACGCCGTCGGGCCCGAACGGACCGAACTCGGCATGGGCCATACCCATCACATGGACGCGCGCGCCGGTCGGCCAGCCGAAGGCGCCCCAGCCGTCATGCGCGCCGTCCAGCGACCAGCGGATCGCGGCGCGGGGGCTCAGCATGCCACCCTCCATGCCGATTTGATGATGGATCGCGAAGCTTGCCGAAGGAAATGCCGACCTCAACGCCACCCAGAACGCGGTGACGGCGTCGCGTCCGAGCGCTTGGCGCCCGCCCGCGTATTCGCCGATCGCCGCACGGTCATAACTCGTGCCGATATGCGCGAAGTCGGCGGCCATGATTCGGGTAAGGGTCTCGGCGTAGCGTTGCCCCCACGGGCTCGCGTTGCCGCGTCCCTTGTAGACCGAGGGCGCTTCGCCAGCCGACGCCAACGGCCGCGAGGCTTTGTCCGGTCCGCCTTCGCGGCGGATAAGCGCGCGCGCGAAAGTCTCGGAGTCCGAGCCGAGTTGGCGGACCATGCCGCCATAGTCGCGCACCAGCCACTCGTCATAGATCGTGTCGTTCTTTGCCGCGCAATCGGCAATCACACGGACAGCGAAGCGCTTGCCCGTCGCGGCGCCGAACGAGCCGTCGCCTGTGTGCGTGGCCGTCGAAATTATGCGATGCGAGGACAGGAATCCGTGCGTCGGATCCTCGGAGAAGATCACGTCCTCGGCGAAGAGCTGCCGGTCGGGAAATTCATGCAGCGTGGCCATCGTCGCGGCGATCACGGCCTTGTTGCCACGGCTCGCCCCCATCGGCGAACGCACGGGAATGTCGGGGGCGTAGTAGCTTTCGAGCGTCGCGACCCCGCGGTCCTCCCAAATCTCCTTGGTGATATCGACGATGTAGTCCGGGAAGTGCGGCCATCGGTTCGTGAAGCTGGTCATGGGACGTATCCTTCGGGGACGCGGGCGGACCGCCGGACGATCAGCGGTCCGTCGATCCGGAAATGGCGCGGCTCGCTGTTGCCCTCGATCTGGCCGAGCAGTGTCTCAACGGTGGCGCCGACCATCGGCTCGACCGGCTGGCGGATGGTGGTGAGATCGTAGGCCGGCCATGCGGCCATCGGCGCGTCGTCGTAGCCGACGATCGACACGTCCTGCGGCACACGCAAGCCGAGCTTGTAGACGAGTTCGTCCATGACGGCGAAGGCCATATGGTCGTTGCCCACGAAGATGGCGTCGGGCCGCTCGGATCCCGCACACATGTCGCGGGCGGCTTGCGCCGCCCGTGAGCGATCGTAGGCCCCCTCGACCATCGCGAACGGCTCGAGCCCCGCGGCCGCCATGCCTTCGCGGAAACCGATGGCGCGGTCGCGGCCGGTCGAGGATTCCTGCCAGCCCATGATGTGCGCGATCCGACTGTGCCCGCCGGCGATCAGGAACTCCGCCGCGCGGCGGCCGCCGGCGCGGTTGTCGGACGTCACCTCGCTCAGGCGCAGATCGTTCTGGCCGCGATTGAACATCACGACGGGAATGCCGGCGGTTAGGCAGCGCGTGGTGAGGTCATCGGTCATGGCGACCGACGCGGTAACCAGCCCGTCGACCTGATAGTCGATCAGTTCGTCGACCACGCGCTCGACGTTCTCGGTCGCTCCGCCAGCCATGAAAATCAGGATGTGATAGCCGCGGTCCTGCAGCGCATTGGACAGTCGCTCCAGCGCCATCGGATAAAACTGGTTCTCCAGATATGCCACGACCAGACCAATGATGCGGCTGCGGCCTGTGATCATGGCGCGCGCGAGCACGTTGGGCCGGTACCCGAGCCGCTCGGCAGCCGCGCGCACCTTTTCTACAGTCCGCGCCGACGCCGAAGCGCCCGGCGTGAAGACGCGCGACACGGCCGATTGCGACACGCCCGCGAGTCGCGCTACGTCGGCACTCGTCACCTTCTCGTTGCCGCGCGCGCCACTCATTCCGCCGTCCACCCTCCGTCGATCAGCAAGTGCGTACCCGTCATCATCGCCGACGCGTCCGACGCCAGGAACACGACCGGACCCATCATGTCTTCGATTTCGCCGACCCGCCCGAGCTTGATTTTGGACAGGATCCACGCCTTGCGCACCGGATTCGCAAGTGTCTGCTCGGCCAAGGGCGTGCGCACGAAGGTCGGGCAAAGCGTATTGACCCGGATGCGGTGTGGCGCCCATTCGAGCGCCATCGCCTTCGTCATGCCTTCAAGCGCGTGCTTGTTAGCGCAGTAAACCGCGCGATCCGGCCCGCCGACATGACCCATTTGCGAGGAGACGTTGATCAGTGATCCCGGCCTGCCGGCGCCGATCAAGCCGCGCGCGACTTCGCGCGTCAGGAAAAAAGCGGCGCGCAGATTGAGCGCCATGGCCGCGTCGTAATCCACGGGCGTCGTATCGAGGGCGGGCGCGTGCCGGGCGAGGCCCGCGGAATTCACCAGCACGTCGAAGGGCCCCGCCGCGGCGACGAACTTCGCCGTTTCGTCGATATCGGCGATGTCGAGTACGCGGCCCTCGACACTTCCGCCCGTGCGCGCGATCGCCGAGACCGCTTCGTCGAGCGGCGATTGTCGCCGAGCCACCAAAACGACATGCGCGCCCGCTTGCGCGAGCGCCGCCGCTGCGCCGAACCCGATCCCCGACGATGCCCCAGCGACGAGCGCACGGCGCCCGTCGAGCCGGAACGAGGGCGTGCTGGGCACGCGCATGGGAGCGAGCGTCTTGGTCACTGCGCCGCCGTCCCGTAAGGCACGTTCTTCTGCCCGTAGCGGCGAACGCGGACGTTACACTGTTCGGCGTGGCCCACGAAGCCTTCGAGCATGCACAGCCGCGAACCGTACTCGCCGATCATCGCGGCCGCCTTGTCGTTCAGGACTTTCTGGTAGCTGTGCGTCTTGAGGAACTTACCCACCCAAAGCCCGCCGGTATAGCGGCCCGCGCGCTTGGTCGGCAGCGTGTGGTTGGTGCCGATCACCTTGTCGCCGTTGGCGACGTTGGTGCGCGCACCCAAGAACAGCGCGCCGTAGGAATGCATGCTGGCGAGGTACCAGTCGTCGCGGTCGGTCATGACCTGGACATGCTCGTAAGCCATGTCGTTGGCGACCTCCAGCATCTCCTCGTGCGTGTCGCACAAAATTACATCACCGTAGTCGCGCCAACTGACCGTGGCCGTATCCGCCGTCGGCAGGATCTTCAGCAGGCGCTCGACCTCGCGCATCGTTTCCTCGGCGAGCCGGCGGGAATTAGTGATCAGGCACGCGGGCGAATTGTAGCCGTGTTCGGCCTGGCCAAGCAGATCGGTCGCGCACAATTCGGCGTCGACGGTCTCGTCGGCGACGATCATGGTCTCGGTCGGCCCCGCGAACAGATCGATGCCCACACGGCCGAAGAGCTGGCGTTTGGCCTCCGCCACGAACGCGTTGCCAGGGCCCACCAACATGTCCACTGACTTGATCGACTCCGTACCCAGCGCCATGGCGCCCACGGCTTGAATCCCGCCCAGCACGTAGATTTCGTGCGCCCCGCCCATATGCATGGCCGCGACGATCGCCGGATGCGGCTCGCCGTTTACCGGCGGGGCCGACGCCACGATGCGCAGCACGCCCGCGACCGAGGCGGTCAGCACCGACATATGCGCCGAAGCGACCATCGGAAACTTGCCGCCGGGCACGTAACAGCCGACCGACTGGACCGGAATATTGCGATGGCCCAGCACGACTCCGGGTAGCGTCTCGACCTCGACGTCGTGCATGCTGTCGCGCTGGGCTTGGGCAAAGCGCCGGATCTGGTCTTGTGCGAAGCGGATATCCGCCATGTCGCGCGCACCGACTTTGGCGATGGCGGCTTCGATCTCGGATTTCGTCAAGCGGAAGGCCGGGGGCGCATACTTGTCAAACTTGAGCGCGAGCTCGCGCACGGCGGCGTCGCCGCGCGTCTCGATGTCCTTTAGGATCGCTTCGACGGTCGCGCGGACTTTCGCGTCGTCGTCGGC
The DNA here is from genome assembly GCA_016869275.1 of Alphaproteobacteria bacterium. Lineage (GTDB taxonomy): Bacteria > Pseudomonadota > Alphaproteobacteria > SHVV01 > SHVV01 > SHVV01. The sequence continues at coordinate 6,398 of VGEO01000089.1, forward strand.
GCGTTCGTCCGCCGGTTTGCCATGCTTGAGCTTGGTGATCGCCATATACTTACCCTCAGGTTTTCGCCGGCGGCGCCGGCGGAATTTTCTCGCCGCGATCGAAGGCTTCCCAGCCCTCGCCCGCGAACACGTCGCGCCCGAGCTGCGCCAGCACGGATGCGAAATCGACGGAGACCGGATTGTCACGGATGCGGCCGTCCTCGACGCGCCAGAAATCCATATAGGGAATCGTCACGCGCTTGCCCGTGGGCGCAATGCCCATGAACGGCCCCGAGTGCGTCGCTTCGATAAACCCGAAGCACGCGGCCCAGTCGCCGTCGGCGAGATAGCGCTCCGTCACGTAGACGCGCTCGGTGAAGGCCGCGCGCAAGGGCAATTGCCAGTCGCGCCGGAACGCGGCCAAGCCATGCTTGAGGCCGCAGCCGTAATTGCCCCGCCAAACGAAATTCTCGTGGAAATGCGCCGCCATGTCGTCCGAATTGGCGCCGAGCGCGTCTTCCATGCGACGGACGGCGGCCAGAGTCGCCGCAGACTTTGCGCGATGCGTGGCGTCGCGCTCCCCGTGGGCCAAGGTCGGATCGGCGCTCACGCGGCCCTCGGCTCAATTCGCTTGCCCGTCTCACGGTTGAAGAGATGGCAAATCGCGGGCGGCAGCTTGACCGAGAGCACGTTGCCGATCTTCGCCGAGAAGCTCTTGGCCGCCTTGACCGCGACGTGGACTCCGGGCGCGATCTGCAAGGTGGCCATCGAAGCGTCGCCGAGCAGCTCCATCGAATAGACGGGTGCCGTCATCTCGCCGCCGGCGCCGAGGCTCGCGTCCTCCGCCCGGAAACCGAGCGTCACCTTTCCGTCGGCCACGCCGAAGCCCGGAACGCGCACGCCCGGTGCCACGAAGACGCCATCCTGGATTTCGCCCGCGAGCAGGTTCATCGCTGGATTGCCGATGAAGGATGCGACGAAGGTGTTGGCCGGGCGGTCGTAAATTTCCAGTGGCGTGCCGAGCTGCTGCACCTCGCCCTTGCTCATCACTACCACGCGGTCGGCGAGCGTCATCGCCTCGATCTGGTCGTGGGTGACGTAGATCGTGGTGGTCTTGAGTTCGTGGTGGAGATTCTTGATCTGGGCGCGCGTGGACACGCGCAGCTTGGCGTCGAGATTGGACAAGGGCTCGTCCATCAGGAAGACCTTGGGCTTGCGCACGATCGCGCGCGCCAGCGCCACACGCTGGCGCTGGCCGCCGGACAGTTCCGCAGGCTTGCGGTCCAAAAGTTCCCCCAACTCAACCGTATTGGCCGCGCGCATCACGCGCTCGAGGTGGTCGGCTTCGGGTACTTTGCGCACTTTGAGCGGAAAGCGGATGTTTTCGTAGACCGTCATGGTCGGATAGAGCCCGTAGGACTGGAACACCATCGCGATGTCGCGGTCCTTGGGATCGAGATCGTTGACCAGCCGGTCGCCGATGCGGATTTCGCCTTCGCTCGCGTCTTCGAGCCCGGCGATCATCCGCATGGTCGTGGTCTTGCCGCAGCCCGAGGGCCCGAGCAGTACGATGAATTCCCCGTCGGTGATGTCGAGACTCATCGTCTTGACGCCCGTGACCGCGCCCCAGCGCTTCGACAGATTGACGAGCCGAATATCGGCCATGGTCTACCCCTTCACCGCGCCGGCGGTCAGGCCGGACACGATTTGACGTTGGAAGAACATCACCAGCAGAAACAGCGGTGCCGTGACGGACACGACCGATGCGACCGCGAACATCACGTTGCCCTCGGTCTGCGTGGTGCCAAGGAAGCTCGCGATTTTCGGGATCATCGTCTGGTTCTGTTTGGACAGCAGCATCGCCGTGACCACGAAATCGTTGTAGGCAAGCAGGAACGAGAACAGCCCGGTCGTTGTGACTCCGGGCCACATCACCGGGATGATCACGTGTCGAAACGCCTGGAATTGCGTGCAGCCGTCCACACGCGCGCTCTCGTCGAGATCCTTCGGGATGTTCTTGAAGAACGCGGTCAGCATCCACAGCGTGAAAGGCTGATTGATCGCGACCAGCACGATGATCGCCGTCGGCGGATGCCCCCAGAGATTGAGGCGGTAAAAGGGCAGCAGATACCCCGACACGAGCGTGATCGGCGGCATGGCGCGAAACACCAGCGCCACGATCAGAAGCCAGAACGCGTAGCGGTAGGTCGAACGGCTGAGCGCGTACCCGCCGAGCGTGCCGAAGGTGAGTGACACCACGACCACGCATACGACGACGGCCAGCGAATTGAGGACCGCGCGCCAAAACTCCTCCTTTACCCAAGCGCCGTGATAGCCGGCTCCTGTGAAGGAGCTTCCGTACTCGAGCTGGGTCAGCGGCCCACTCAGCGCGTTCTGCCAGCCGGCTTTGGAGAAGAAGTCACCCTCGACCTTGAAGCTTCCCCACAGCGTCCAGACGAAGGGAAAAATCGCCAGCAGAAGCCAGGTCACCAGGCAGATCCCGATGAGAAGGTTTAGTGTGGCGGGGCGGCGGCGCGCGCGTCCGGTCATGATCCCCTCCTTATGCCTTGCCGAATTGGCGCCAGGTGCGCACAAGCACGGGCGAAAGCAGCACCAGTACGCCCGCGACCGTCAGCACCGAAGTCGCCGCCGCCGAGGACAGCAACCGCGTCTCGCCGGCGAGGTCGGAATAGATGAAATAGGAGAGCGACTGCGCGTGCGCGGACGCGTTGAAGCTGACGATCGGCTCGAAGACGCGGAAATTGTCCATGATCTTGATCAGGAACATGAACGTCGTCAGCGGCAGCAGATGCGGCAGCACGATGTAGCGGATGCGGTGCCAGCGCGTGGCGCCGTCGAGCATGGCGCTTTCGAGCGTGTCCTGAGGCACGGTCTGGAGGCCCGCGTAATAGACGACGAACGCGAAGGGTGCCGTCGACCACGTGCCGTAGACGATCAGCATGATCCAGGTAAGCGAGGTCGAGGCCTTGAGCGAAAGATTGTCGTCGCCAGCGAGCCATTGCACGGCCGAGCCGATGATGCCGCGCGAATCGACCATCCAGAACAGGATCAGCGCGCCGACCAGCGGTGTTACGATCATCGGCAGCAGCGAAAAAAAGATCGTCGGCCCGCGCAGCAGCCGCGGCAGCGCGTTGACCGCGAGCGCCACGAAGAAGCCGAGCATGATCGACAGCGGCGTGACAAAGAGCATGTAGGTGAGCGTGAACACCAGCGCCTTGTAGAAGGGCAGCGTCATTAACCGGCGCCCGAACTCGTGCCACGTCGCGGCACCCTCCCAGGCGCGGGCGAGTTCGGCGAAGGCCAGATGCGAGCGGTCGACGTAGATGTCCCCGCCCACGAAGCGGCCCAGCGGCCGCTCCTTCTGGAGTTTGCGCGTCGCGTCCTGGTCGATCACCGTCGACTTGGTGCAGCCGAACGGCGTGCAATTCTCGACCTCGACCACGACCCGTTCGTGCGGCGCGTAGACCGATTGCACTAGCACCGAGACGATCGGCAGAGCGATGAAAGTCAGCATCGCCAAGGCCGTCGGCAGGAAGAACCGCAGGAAAACCGCATGTCGCATGGCACCCCGTTCCCGTCCGCGCGCGTCCGGCGGATGCGCATTGGGCCATGCCGGCGGCCCGAAGGCCGCCGGATCGCGTTCGAAAGCGGCCTGACTCTAGCGCAGGAAACCGCGCTCGCGCGCCGCCGTGCGATAGGCCGCTTCGATGTCGGCGAGCGTAGTGGCCGCGTCCTTCCGGCCTTGCAGGAAGGGTGCAATCCCGTCGCCGAGCGCGGTGTGCAACAGGCCCATATAAGGCAGCATGGGATATGGCTTCGCCCCCATCGCCATGGTGTCCATCACGCCCTTGTTGACGGGGCCCGGTTGATAGCCCGCGATCATCCACACGGCCTGGCCCATCGTCTCGGCGTTAAGCAACGCGGGCGACGTGCCGTGCTTGAGCGCCAGGAACGTGGCGCGCGCGTCGTCGTCGGAAACATTGCGCGCCACCGTCCAGCCGTCCCACCACAAAGTGGTCGCCGGGATGCGTCCGCCGCCCACCGTCATCGGCGCGCCGACGGTCGTGTTGTCGGCGACCTGCGGCTGGTTGCCCTCGCGCGCCGTCATCACGTGGATGCGCGAACCCCACATGTTCATCATCGCGACGTTGCCCGCGCGCCATTCGGCCGAGGTGGCGTTCGAATCGTGCGTCAGGAAATCGGGGTTCATCAGATCGGTCAGCGCCTTCATCGTGTTGAGCGCCGCGACCCCCTGGGCGTTGTTTATCGCCACTTCGGGGGTGCCCGGGCGGAAAAACTCGCCGCCATGGCCGATATACATGTTCACGAATTCTTGGGCGAGATTCCAGCCCGCCTGATACGCCCCACCGATCGGATTGCGCACGATACCGCGTTCGCGCAGCGTCCGGCCGATGCGAATCATCTCCTCGTAGGTCTTCGGCGGCTCGGCGCCGATCTGCGCGAGAATGTCCTTGCGATAGACCAGGTGCTGGGAGTTGGCCATGAAGGCCACGGCCATGATGCGGCCGTCGATGGTGATCAACTGGTTGCGCGGGATGTCAGCGCCGTGGGCGGCGACCAGCGCGTCGAGCGGGCGGAGCACGTTGTTGTTGATGAGTTCGACGATCGACGACGTGGCGACGATAGCGGACGTGTACTCCGCCGGATTGCCCTGCATACCGGCAAGATTGATGCGCTGATGGTTGGCCGTCAGGTTCGAGCGGACGGTCAGGTTGCCGGTCTGGCAGCGCGACGCCTGGGCCGCGACCGACTTGATCGCCGGAAACTCGTTGCCGACGATGTTCACGCGGCCGCTGGCTGCCCCGCAATTGGTTTGCGCTTGCGCCGTTCCCGCCGCCAGCAAGGCGGCGAGGAAAAAGGCGGATTTCACCGTATGGAACATGATCTTGACCTCCCATTTCTCGACTCTTTGCCCACCCGCGCGCAGGGGCGAGCCCTTCGCGTGAGAGGATCACACCACATTTTGCATTCGTTTGCAAGAAAACTTGAATACGCATGCATGATCGCCGAAACTCCCGCCAGACTTACTCCGGGAGAAACCATGGTCGCCGATTTCGATCCGCTCGCTTCGCCCGACGGTGCCTCGCGACGGCGCGTCTACGACCTATTGCATGCCCTCGCCCAAGCGCGCGGCGACGAACTCGACGGAACGATCGCCGCCCTCGCCCGTCCTGGTGCGGAATGGCGCGTGGCGCACCCGATCAACTCATGCGCGGGCAAGACGGCGGCGCTCGCCGCCGCCTATCACCCGCTGATTTCAGCGCTCCCTGATTTGGAACGTCGCGACACGATCTTCGTCGGCGGTGCGTACAAAGGCCGGCGTTATCTCGCCGCTGTCGGACACTATTGCGGCACGATGCGCGGCGATTGGCTCGGTATCCCGGCGACCAGCCGGCCGATCTATCTGCGTTACGGCGAGGTCTACCGGCTCGACGAAGACGGTTTCGTCGATCAAGCCAATCTGCTGTGGGACGTGCTCGACGTCATGCGCCAGGCTGGCGTGTGGCCGCTCGCCCCCATGCTCGGAAGTGCCGAGATGTGGCCCGGCCCCCTCACGGCCGACGGCGTGCGTTTCGCTCCCAGCGAACCCACCCGGTCCGTCGCCAGTATCGCGCAGACCTTGGCGATGCATGGCACGCTTGCCGAGTTCGACGAACGCAATGGGCTCACGCGCGAGAACCTGATCGCCATGCCGCAGAAAGATCACTGGCATCCGAAGATGATGTGGTACGGGCCGGCGGGGATCGGCACCACGCGCGGCCTCGACGGATTTGTCGATGGGCATCAACTCCCGTTCCGTGTCGCCTTCCAGCGCCCGCAAGGCACGGTCGCCGAAGTTCAAGCCGAGAAGGCATGGCACGGGGCGGGGCACTATGTCCGCATCGGCGATGGTCCCTACTCGGTCACCGGTGGCTGGCCGTCGGTCTATGCGATCCATGGCGGCGGCGGGTTCTGCGGCCTGCCGCCTTCGGGCCGCCCGGTCTTCATGCGCGTGATGGATTTCTATCTCCATCACGACGGGCTGATCCGCGAGAATTGGGTGCCGCTCGACATGCTCCATTTGCTCTTGCAGATGGGGTTCGACGCGCTCGCGCGACTGCGCGAAGTCTTGCGGCGCTGAAACGCCGGCCTGGCCCTTCGCTTGCGGATCGTTTTCCTGCCGGGTTTGCTCTGCGACGGCGGCGTGTTCACCGCACAGACGGCCGCCCTCGCGCGACGCGTCGGGATCTCGATCGCCGATTTTACCGAGGCAAAAACCATCGAAGACATGGCGCGTGCGGCACTCGACGCTTTCGAAGGGCCGGTCGCGTTGGTCGGCTTCTCCATGGGCGGCCGCGCTGCCATCGAAGCCGCGCGCCTAGCGCCCGGGCGCGTGGCCCGGGTCTGCTTGATGGGGACGGGCTTCGCAGCGGCGTCCGACACCGAAAGGCGGGAGCGGCGCGCGGCGCTCGATCTTGTCCGTCGCCAAGGCATCGGCGCCCTCGGCTCGCGACTGGGTGGCCGCCGCGGTCCATCCCGGCCGCCGTGCTGATCCGTCGCTGATCGAACCGTTGAAGGCGATGACCGAATGCGCAAATGCAGCGCAGCTCGCGCGCCATTCGGACGCCCTGCTGGCGCGCCCCGACGCCTACCCGACTCTATCGCACATCGCGTGCCCGGCGCTGGTGATCGCCGGGCGCCAAGACCCTTGGGTGCCGGTCGGAATCTAAAGCACCCTTGCCACCGGGATTCCGAGCGCGCGATTCGTCGCGCTGGAAAATTGCGGCCATTTTGCGCCGATGGAGCGGCCCGACGCCGTCACGGACTCGCTGATCGAGTGGCTCGCTACGGCTTAGAGTCCGCCTTCAACCCGGCAAGCGATAGGGCTTAGCTTCGACGTCGTAGGCGTCGTAGTTGAGCACGTCGCGCAGCGTGGGCAACGGCAAGGCGCCGGGCGCTTCTTGCTTGCCTGCGGCGTTCGCCGCGAGACCTGCCTGCATCCCGGCGATCGCCGGCGACAACATGCCCGTCGGATAGGTCCCGATCTTGTAGCCGAGACGGATGGCCGCTTCTTGATCCGTCGCGGCACGGCCTTTGCCCGGGCTTAGCACCGAGAAGCACGGCCGGCCCTTCGCGGCCGCGATTCCGCGCGCGATCTCCGCATCGTCGGCGGGCGAGTCGAGGAACACGATGTCGGCTCCCTCTGCGACATACATCTCGATGCGCGCGACGGCCTCGTCGATGCCTTGCGTCGGGCGGCAGTCCGTGCGCGCCAGCACCAGAATGCCGGACTCGCGGGCCGCTTCGATCGCGGCACGGATCTTCATGCGCGCTTCCTCGCGCGGCAAGCAGGATTTTCCGGCGGCGGTCAGCGCACGCGGCGTGATCTTGTCTTCGATCAGCACGGCGGCAGCACCCGCAAGGCCGTAGGCGCGGACGGTACGCCGCACGTTCATTGCGTTGCCGTAGCCGTGATCGCCGTCGGCGAGCACCAGCGTATCGGGCGACGCGTTGCGGACCATGTTGAGCGCGTCGTACATCTCGCCGAAGCTGATCAGGTCGAGATCGGGTCCGCCCAAACGGCTGGCCGCGACGCACGAACCGGAGAGAAACGCGGACTCGAACCCGGCGCCGAAGGCGAGCCGGGCGCTGAGTCCGTCCCAGATCGCCGGCATCACGAGGAATTCGGGCTTCGCGAGGCGGGCGCGCAAAATTTCCGGAGGCGTCATCTTCTTCCAATCGGCGGCTCACGAGCGGGATTGTTCGTCGTCAGAACATTTGAGACAGATCGGGTCTCTTTGGAAGAGAGGCTCCAGCGGCTCTGCTGATTGATGTTAAGCGGCGATTGCACGGTGGTCCAAGCGTCTGCGTTGGATGGTCTGTCGTTTAATC
>VGEO01000090.1 GCA_016869275.1 Alphaproteobacteria bacterium
GATCCACGCCCTTCATCCCCCCGCCTTTCGCCCGTCGGACAAAAGGCTATCTGCTGACGGATTTTTGCTCCGGCGCAACCGGACAGTCCGGCCGCCTCAGTGAGGGATTATTGCTCCGGCGCTTACACTGGGCCGCATCGGCGCGCGCGATCATCGCTTGCAGCGGTTCGCTCAGCGACGGATCGCCGCGACGGTCGGGATGGACCGCGGCGGCGGACCACTCGCGCGCGAGGGCAGCAATCCCCTCGCGTCGGACAAGATCGAGCGCCGCGCGACGTTCCCGCCTTTCGGTCTCGGACGCCGCTGCGAAACCTGTCCCCATCAAGCAGAGCTTAGCCACGCGCTCGGGCGCCAGTCGGGCCACTTCCATCGCCGCCCGCCCGCCCATCGAAAACCCGATCAAGGTGAGCGGTCCTGCGAAAGCGTCGAGCGCCGCGCGCGCCATGTCTTCGATCGTGCTTGCGGCGGCGAAATCGGCGATCGCGATCCCTGTGCTTCGCGCGAGGGCGGCCATCTGTGCGGCGAACACGTCGCCGTCGCAGATCAAGCCCGGCAGGAAGACTATGCGCAAGGCTGGATCTTCAGCGCCGCAAGACTTCGCGCAGGCGCGCGAGCGCGTCGAACCCCATTTGCGCGAGCAGATTGAGCATATCGAGCGGCACCCAATTCTCGCGGATCAGTCCTTCGTGATGGAGATAAAAGTCCATCACGCGCATGAAGACCGGTCGGCCCGAAGGCGGCAGGCCGCAGAACCCGCCGCCGCCATGGATCGCATAGACCGACGGCCAGCCGCCTGTGACGGAGTAGGGGCCATCGCCGATGCGGATATAGTGGCCCGCCCCGTGCCGTGCTTTCTCGGCTTGCACGTCCGCGACCGTGCCTTGCGGGCGCTGGAAGGCGACGCGAAACGGGAGCTGATGCCCATCGACGAATCCGTCGAGTCCGCGCGTGGTGCCGATCCCCGCCGGCCCGTACCACATCATCTTCGGATGCCAATGGTCCTTCTGCGGCATGGCGATCAGGTTGTCGCGCGTGAGCGCCTTGCGGTCGTCGAACTCGGCGAGCGCGCCATGCATGGCCAAGGTCTGCGCGATGCTCGCGACGGAGCGAGCGGGTTCGCCGGGAGCGAAACGCACGCCGTCGGCCGTGATCGGGCCGGGCCACATCTCGGCACTGCCGAGCATCGGAGCGAGCGGCCACACGCCGGCTTGGCGCATGACGTCGAGCACGTCCCACAGCAGATTGGCTTGATCGACGAAGCCGTCTTCGTCGAGCCGGTAGACCTCGCCATAGCGCAGATAGATCGGCCGGTTTGTGGCGGGAATGCCCAGCCAATCGCCGCGCATCGTGCCGCAATAGTGCCCGATCGCGGCGAGATGGCGCCGGCCTTTAAAGGTGCCCCCGACGAAAATCGTGTCGCGTCGTTCCAGATCCGGCAACGCGGCGATCAGTGGGCGATAGGCGCCGGCAAGCGCCGAGGCGTTGCCCGCGCATGAATTGATCGGGTGCGCCACGCGCCATTCCGCATCCGGACGGGCGAGGGAGGCGATCGTTCCGTCGAGCGCGTCGCCGCGCGCTTGGGCGAGCGCGTGCAACAGGTCGTAGACGCGCCGACGCGAGGCGCCGTCGGGCGAAGCGAGCGGATCGAAATCGGCGACCATGGTTTCCCCCGGGCTGAATTGGCGAGAGTTTCGACGATCTTGCATGCGTATTCAAGTTTTCTTGCAAACGAATTCAAAATGTGGTTTGATCCTGTCATGCGAAGGGCGAAGCCCCTCGCACGGGTGGGCAAAGAATTCGAAAATGGGAGGTCAAGGCTATGTTCTATAAGGTGAAATCCGCCTTTTTCCTCGCCGCCTTGCTGGCGGCCGGAACGGCGCAAGCGCAAACCAATTGCGGCGCGACCAGCGGCCGCGTGAACATCGTCGGCAACGAGTTTCCGGCGATCCGCTCGGTCGCGGCTCAAGCGACGCGCTGCCAGACCGGCAGCCTGACCGTCCGCTCGAATCTGACGGCCAATCACCAGCGCATCAACCTTGCGGGCATGCAGGGCAACCCGGCGGAATATACGTCCGCGATCGTCGCCACGTCGTCGATCGTCGAGCTGATGAACAACAACGTGCTCCGCCCGCTCGATGCGCTCGTCGCCGCCCACGGCGCCGACATTCCGCGCAACCAATTGATCACCATCGACGGCCGCGTCATGGCCGTGGCCTTCATGGCCAATTCCCAGCATCTGGTCTATCGCAAGGACATCCTCGCGCAGATCGGCGCCGAGCCGCCGAAGACCTACGAGGAGATGATCCGCATCGGCCGGACGCTGCGCGAACGCGGTATCGTGCGCAACCCGATCGGCGGGGCCTATCAGGCGGGCTGGAATCTCGCGCAGGAATTCGTGAACATGTATATCGGCCATGGCGGCGAATTCTTCCGCCCGGGCACTCCCGAAGTGGCGGTCAACAACGCCCAGGGGATCGCGGCGCTCAACACGATGAAGGCGCTGACCGAGCTGATGAACCCCGACTTCCTGACGCATGATTCGAACGCCACCTCGGCCGAATGGCGCGCGGGCAACGTCGCGATGATGAACATGTGGGGCTCGCGCACCGGCGTGCTGATGGCGCGCGAGGGCAACCAGCCGCAAGTCTCCGACAACACGACCGTCGGCGCGCCGATGACGGTGGGCGGCGGCCGCATCCCGGCGACCACTTTGTGGTGGGACGGCTGGACGGTGGCGCGCAATGTCTCCGACGACGACGCGCGCGCCACGTTCCTGGCGCTCAAGCACGGCACGTCGCCCGCGTTGCTCAACGCCGAGACGATGGGTCAGGCCGTGTGGATGATCGCGGGCTATCAACCGGCCCCCGCCAACAAGGGTGTGATGGACACGATGGCGATGGGGGCGAAGCCCTATCCCATGCTGCCCTATATGGGGCTGCTGCACACCGCGCTCGGCGACGGGATCGCGCCCTTCCTGCAAGGCCGGAAGGACGCGGCCACCACGCTCGCCGATATCGAAGCGGCTTACCGCACGGCGGCGCGCGAGCGCGGCTTCCTGCGCTAAAGCCGGGCTCACGTCGAACGCGATCCGGCGGCCTTCGGGCCGCCGGCACGCCCGCCCGCGCGTCCGCCGGACGCGCGCGGGAAAGGAACGGGGTGCCATGCGTCACACGGTCTTCCTGCGGTTCTTCCTGCCGACGGCCTTGGCGATGCTCACTTTCATCGCCCTGCCGATCGTCTCGGTGCTGGTCCAATCGGTCTACGCCCCGCACGAACGGGTCGTGGTCGAGGTCGAGAACTGCACGCCGTTCGGCTGCGTCAAATCCACCGTCATCGACCAGGAGGCGACGCGCAAACTCCAGGAGGAGCGGCCGTTGGGCCGCTTCGTGGGCGGGGACATCTATGTCGACCGCTCGCATCTGGCCTTCGCCGAGCTGGGCCAAGCCTGGAACGGTGCCGCGACGTGGCACGAGTTCGTGCGCCGGTTGATGACCCTGCCCTTCTACAAGGCGCTGGCGTTCACGCTCACCTACATGCTGTTCGTGACACCGCTGTCGATCATGCTCGGCTTCTTCGTGGCACTCGCGGTCAACGCGCTGCCGCGGCTGCTGCGCGGGCCGACGATCTTTTTCTCGCTGCTGCCGATGATCGTCACCCCGCTGGTCGGCGCGCTGATCCTGTTCTGGATGGTCGATTCGCGCGGCATCATCGGCTCGGCCGTGCAATGGCTCGCCGGCGACGACGATCTTTCGCTCAAGGCGTCGACGCCGCTGACCTGGATCATGCTGATCGTCTACGGCACGTGGTCGACCGCGCCTTTCGCGTTCGTCGTTTACTACGCGGGCCTCCAGACCGTGCCCCAGGACACGCTGGAAAGCGCAATGCTCGACGGTGCTTCGCGCTGGCACCGCATCCGCTACATCGTGCTGCCCCATCTGCTGCCGCTGACGACGTTCATGTTCCTGATCAAGATCATGGACAATTTCCGCGTCTTCGAGCCGATCGTGAGTTTCAACGCGAGCGCGCACGCGCAGTCGCTCTCCTATTTCATCTATTCCGACCTCGCCGAGACGCGGCTGCTGTCCTCGGCGGCGGCGACCTCGGTGCTGACGGTCGGGGGCGTGCTCGTGCTGCTCTCGCCCGTGCTCGTGCGCACCTGGCGCCAATTCGGCAAGGCATAGGGAGGGGATCATGACCGGACGCGCGCGCCGCCGCCCCGCGACATTGAACCTGCTTATCGGCATCTGTCTGGTGACGTGGCTTCTGCTGGCGATTTTCCCCTTCGTCTGGACGCTGTGGGGGAGCTTCAAGGTCGAGGGCGATTTCTTCTCCAAGGCCGGCTGGCAGAACGCGCTGAGCGGACCGCTGACGCTGCTCGAACACGGCGACACCTTCACGGGGGCCGGTTATCACGGCGCCTGGGTGAAGGAGGAATTCTGGCGCGCGGTCCTGAATTCGCTGGCCGTCGTCGTGTGCGTGGTCGTGGTGTCGCTCACCTTCGGCACGCTCGGCGGCTACGCGCTGAGCCGTTCGACCTACCGCTACGCGTTCTGGCTTCTGATCGTGGCGCTGGTATTCCGCGCCATGCCGCCGATCACGCTCGTGTCGGGCTATCTGCTGCCCTTCTACCAGCTCAATCTCTGGGGCCATCTGCCGACGGCGATCATCGTTCTGGTCGCGATCAACCAGCCCTTCACGCTGTGGATGCTGACCGCGTTCTTCAAGAACATCCCCAAGGATCTCGACGAAAGTGCGCGCGTGGACGGCTGCACGCAGTTCCAGGCCTTCCGGCATGTGATCATCCCGGTGATGTGGCCGGGCGTCATCACGACCGGGCTGTTCTCGTTCCTGCTCGCCTACAACGACTTCGTCGTCACGGCGATGCTGCTGTCCAAGCAGAACCAAACGATGATCCCTAAGATCGCCAGCTTCCTCGGCACCACGCAGACCGAGGGCAACGTGATGTTCTCGGTCGCATCGGTCGTGTCCGTCACGGCGCCGCTGTTCTTGCTGGTGATGTTCTTCCAACGTCAGATCGTGTCCGGCCTGACCGCCGGCGCGGTGAAGGGGTAGATCATGGCCGATATCCGGCTCGTCAATCTGTCGAAGCGCTGGGGCGCGGTCACGGGCGTCAAGACGATGAGTCTCGACATCGTCGACGGGGAATTCATCGTTCTGCTCGGGCCCTCGGGCTGCGGCAAGACCACCACCATGCGGATGATCGCCGGGCTGGAGGACGCAAGCGAAGGCGAAATCCGCATCGGCGACCGCTTGGTCAACGATCTCGACCCGAAGGACCGCGATATCGCGATGGTGTTCCAGTCCTACGGGCTCTATCCGACCATGACGGTCTACGAGAACATCCGCTTTCCGCTCAAGGTGCGCAAAGTGCCCGAGGCCGACCACCACGAGCGCGTGATGCGCGCGGCCAATACGGTCGAACTCGGCGAACTCCTGGACCGCAAGCCCGCAGCTTTGTCGGGCGGCCAGCGCCAGCGCGTGGCGCTGGCGCGCGCGATCGTGCGCAAGCCCAAGGTCTTCCTGATGGACGAGCCTTTGTCCAATCTCGACGCGAAGCTGCGCGTGTCGACGCGCGCCCAGATCAAGAATCTCCACCACGGGCTCAAGACCACCACGATCTACGTCACCCACGACCAGATCGAGGCGATGACGCTCGCTGACCGCGTGGTGGTGATGAACAAGGGCGAAGTACAGCAGCTCGGCACGCCGCTGCAGATCTACGACCGGCCGGCCAACACCTTCGTCGCGTCCTTCATCGGCAATCCCGCGATGAACCTGCTCGCGGGCGAGATCGAAGGTGGTGCCTTCGTCGCACCCGGCGTGCGGGTGCCGGGCTTCGCCGTGCCCGACGGCAAGGTGACGCTCGGCTTCCGCGCGGAGGACGCGAGTCTCGCCCCGGACGGGGAGATGACGGCACCCGTCTATTCGATGGAACTGCTCGGCGACGCGTCGATGGCGACCTTACAGATCGCGCCGGGAGTCCATGTCGCGGTCAAAGCGGCGAAGAGCTTCTCGGCAAGGATCGGCGACGTGCTGTCGGTCAAGCTGCCCCCGGCGATCTGCCATCTCTTCGATCGCGACACGGGCAAGCGCATCGAGCGGAGGGCCGCGTGAGCGCCGGTCCGATCCTGGGCTCAAGAAGCGTTACGCTGAACATCTCGGCGCGTTCGCCACGCCCGGCGCCGCGAGGTGGCGGAACGCGACGAAGGACTTCTTCACAGCGGAAGCGGCCATCAACACCGTTCACCCGTTCAACGCGTCGAAGGGGCCGCAGGCCCATTGGGAATCGGTGTTCGAGACGCTGCTCGCCGCCTTCGACGGGCTTTACCGGCGCATCGACATCTTGATGGGCGGACGGTTCGAAGGCGCGGATTGGGTGAGCGCCACCGGCTATTGGGTCGGGCATTTCCAAGCGCCGTTTCTGGGGATTGCGCCCACCGGCCGCATGGCGCATCTGCGCTTCGGCGAGTTCCATCGGATGGCGGATGGCCGCGCGATCGAGAGCTACATCTTCCTCGATATCCCGGAATTGATGATGGCGGCGGGAAGCTGGAAGTTGCCCATGCCGCCAGGCCATACCGGCATTCTGCACGGGCCCGCGACGCAAGACGGGCTCCAGCTCCACGCCAACGATCCGGCCGAAGGCGCCAAGTCGTTCGCGCAAACGACCGAGATGCTCTCCAAGCTCAACACGCCGGACGAGTCCTGGCGCCCTTACTGGCATCCGAACATGGTGTGGTACGGCCCCGCCGCGTTCGGCACCTATCTCGGCGTCGACAGGTTTTCGGGCTTCCAGCGCCCCTTCGAGAAATGCTTCGAAGGCTGGGCCGGCGGTTCGGCCGGTTCGGGACGGACCAAGCATTTCACCCGCTTCGGCGACGGTCTCTATACCTGCTCGGGCGGCTGGCCGTCGCTGTCGGGCACGTCGGTCAAGCCCTTCCTCGGCCAACCGGCCACCGGAAAAATGACCTTCTTCCGGGTCTGCGATTGGTGGCGGCGCGAGGGCGATTTGCTGATGGAGAATTGGATCTTCGTCGACATTCCCTACGCGATGCTGCAATTCGGCGTCGATGTATTCGAACCGAAGGCGGCGGTGCCGTGAACGACGCGCACGCGCATCGCGCGAGGTCCGCGGCGACTCTTGCCGCCGTCCGGCGCATGGAAGACGCGCTCGGCGCGAATTCCGACGACATGGCGGCGCATTTCCACGACGATTTCGTCTGGCGCGGGAACCAGGGTTGCGGCGTCAAGCGCGGCTTGGCCGCGTTCCGGCGCGACTGGCAATTGCCGTTGCGCGCGGCCTTCACCGAGCGCGTCTACGTGACCGAGCGCTACCTTGCCGACGGCGAGTGGGCCGCGTGCTTCGGGCATATCGAAGCCACGCATTCGGGGCCGTTCATGGGGATGGCGCCCACGGGCAAGCGCGTCAAGATTCCGTACATGGATTTCTGGCGCGTCGAGGACGGCCGCATCCGCGACAATCCCGTCTCCGTCGATTTCGCGTCAGTGCTCGCGCAGCTCGGGCGCGACGTGTTCGCGGGCGAGGGCTGGGAAGCCTTCGACCGTGGCGAGAAGATTCCGCCGGCGCCGCCGGCGAAAACCTGAGGGCAAGCATATGGCGATCACCAAGCTCAAGCGCGGCAAACCGGCGGACGAACGCGCGGCCGACGACGCGAAAGTCCGCTCGACCGTCGAAGCCATTCTGAAGGACATCGAAACGCGCGGCGACGCCGCCGTGCGCGAGCTAGCGCTCAAATTCGACAAATACGCGCCGCCCGCCTTCCGCTTGACCAGGTCGGAGATCGAAGCCGCCATCGCCAAAGTGGCGCCTCGCGACATGGCGGACATCCGCTTCGCGCAAGATCAGATCAGGCGCTTCGCGCAAGCCCAGCGCGACTCCCTGCGCGACATCGAGGTCGAAACGCTGCCCGGTGTCGTGCTCGGCCATCGCAACATTCCGGTCCAGTCGGCCGGCTGCTACGTGCCGGGCGGCAAGTTCCCGATAGTCGCTTCGGCGCATATGTCGGTCCTGACCGCCTCGGTCGCGGGCGTGCCGCGCATCGTGGCGTCGGCCCCGCCTGTGAACGGCGAGCCGCATCCGGCGATCGTCGCGGCCATGCATATGGGCGGTGCGCACGAAATCTACGTGCTGGGCGGCATCCAAGCGGTCGGCGCCATGGCGCTGGGGACCGAAACGATCAAGTCCGTGGACATGCTGGTCGGCCCCGGCAACGCGTTCGTGGCGGAGGCCAAGCGCCAGCTCTTCGGCCGTGTGGGCATCGATCTATTCGCGGGGCCGACCGAGACCATGATCGTCGCCGACGAAACCGTCGACGCCGAATTGTGCGCGACCGATCTGCTCGGCCAGGCCGAACACGGCTACAATTCGCCCGCGTGCCTCATCACCAATTCCCGCAGGCTCGCCGAGGAAACGATGCGCGAAGTCGAACGCCTGCTGAAGATCCTGCCGACGGCGGACACGGCCGCGGTCAGTTGGCGCGACTACGGCGACGTGATCCTGTGCGACACGCACGGGGAGATGCTGAAGGTCGCCAACGACATGGCCTATGAGCACGTCCAGGTCATGACCGACCGCGACGATTGGTATATCGCCAACATGCATTCCTACGGCGCGCTGTTCCTGGGTGCGCGTACCAACGTCGCCAACGGCGACAAGGTGATCGGTACCAACCACACGCTGCCGACCAAGCGCGCGGGCCGCTATACCGGCGGATTGTGGGTCGGCAAGTTCCTCAAGACCCACAGCTACCAGAAAGTCCTGAACGACAAGGCGGCCGCGATGATCGGCGAATATGGTTCGCGGCTGTGCATGCTCGAAGGTTTCGTGGGTCACGCCGAACAGTGCAACGTCCGCGTCCGGCGCTACGGGCAGAAGAACGTGCCTTACGGGGCGGCGGCGCAGTGACCAAGACGCCCGCCCCTATGCGCGTGCCCAGTACGCCCTCGTTCCGGCTCGACGGGCGCCGCGCGCTTGTCGCAGGTGCCTCGTCGGGGATCGGGTTCGGTGCCGCGGCGGCGCTTGCGCAAGCGGGTGCCCATGTTGTTTTGGTGGCCAGGCGACAAGGGCCGCTCGACGAAGCGGTTGCCGCGATCGCGGGTGCCGGCGGAAATGTCGAGGGCCGCGCGCTCGACATCGCCAATATCGACGCGACGGCGAAATTCGTCGCGGCGGCGGGCCCCTTCGACGTGCTGGTGAATTCCGCGGGCCTCGCCCGGCACGCGCCCGCCCTCGATACGACGCCCGCGGACTACGACGCCGCCATGGCGCTCAATCTGCGCGCCGCTTATTTCCTCACGCGCGAGGTCGCGCGCGGCCTGATCGCGGCGGGCAAGCCCGGCTCGCTGATCAACGTCTCCTCGCAGATGGGTCATGTCGGCGGGCCCAATCGCGCGGTCTATTGCGCCAACAAGCACGCGCTCGAAGGCATGACCAAGGCGATGGCGCTCGAATGGGCGCCGCACGGTATTCGCGTGAACACGCTTTGTCCGACCTTCGTGCGCACGCCCTTGGCCGAGCAAACCCTCGCGAACCCGGCGCGCAAGGCGTGGATCCTGTCCAAGATCAAGCTCGGGCGGGTCGGCGAAATCGAGGACATGATGGGTCCCGTCGTGTTCCTGGCGTCGGACGCGTCGGCGATGATGACGGGGACGCATTTGCTGATCGACGGAGGCTGGACGGCGGAATGAGCGGCGCGCGCGTCAACGCGAAGGTGACGAGTGCGGATGTGGCGCGCCTCGCCGGCGTGTCGCAATCGGCCGTATCGCGCGTCTTTACGCCCGGCGCTTCGGCGTCTGCGCGGACGGTCGAAAAGGTGCGCGCGGCGGCCGAGCGGCTCGGCTACCGGCCCAACGTGCTCGCGCGCGCCATGATCACGGGGCGCAGCCGGATCATCGGTCTGGTCGTGGCCTATCTGGAGAACCAGTTCTATCCGATGGCGCTGGAGCGGCTGTCCAACGCGCTGCAGGATCGCGGCTATCACATCTTGATCTTCATGGCGGGCGGCGCCACCGAGAACGTCGAGCGCGTGGTGGACGAGCTGATCGACTACCAGGTCGACGGGCTGGTCACCGCGTCAGTCGCGATGACCGACGAAATGACGTTGCGCTGCCTCACCGCCGGCATTCCGGTCGTGATGTTCAACCGCGGCCAGAACGATCCGCGCCTGAGCGAGGTCACGTCCAATAACCGCGCGGGCGGCCGCCGTGCCGCGGAGTTCCTGATCGCCGGCGGTCACAAGCGGATCGCCCACATTATGGGCTGGCAGGAATCGTCGACCGGCCGCGACCGCGCGATCGGTTTCCGCGAGGGCATGGCGGCCGCCGGCCTCGAGCCCTTCGCGATGGTCGAGGGCGCTTACGATCGCGCGCGCGCCGCGCGAGCCGCGCGCGACATGTGTTCGGGGGCCGAACGGCCCGACGCGATTTTCGTGGGCAACGACCACATGGCGTTCGCCGTCATGGACGAACTCGTCCACAAGCTCGGCCTGCGCGTGCCGCAGGACGTGTCGATCGTCGGGTACGACGACGCGCCGATGGCCGCTTGGCCCGCCTACGATCTCACCACCATCCGCCAGCCGGTCGAGCCGATGGTTAGCGCCACCGTCGAAACGCTGCTCGGCCAGATCGAAGGCAACAGCGAGCCGCGCCATTTCCGGATCAACGGGCCGCTGATCGTCCGCCGTTCCGCCCGAATCCCCGAAGGATACGTCCCATGAGCAGCTTCACGAACCGATGGCCGCATTTCCCGGACTACATCGTCGATATCACCAAGGAGATTTGGGAAGATCGCGGGGTCGCCACGCTCGAACGCTATTACGCGCCGGACATTCCCGTGCGCTCGCCGATGGGGGCGAGCCGAGGCAACAAGGCGGTGATCGCCGCGACGATGGCCACGCTGCACGAATTCCCCGACCGGCAGCTCTTCGCCGAGGATGTGATCTTCTCCGAGGATCCGGCGCACGGATTTCTGTCCTCGCATCGGATCGTTTCCACGGCCACGCACACGGGCGACGGCGCGTTCGGCGCCGCGACCGGCAAGCGCTTCACCGTCCGCGTGATCGCCGATTGCGCGGCCAAGAACGACACGATCTACGACGAGTGGCTGGTGCGCGACTATGGCGGCATGGTTCGCCAGCTCAGCTCGGACCCCGAGACCTACGCGCGCGCGCTCATCCGCCGCGAGGGTGGGCCGGAGAAAGCCGCGCGGCCCTTGGCGTCGGCCGGCGAAGTGCCCGCGGTCTACAAGGGACGCGGCAACGCGAACCCGTGGGGCCAGCGTTACGCCGAGACCCTCACCCGGATCATGGCCGCCGATTTCGCGCATATCGGTACGAGCTACGACCGTGCGGCGATCGGCGAATATGCGGGCCGGCGCCAAGCGCTCGGACGAGATGCGATCACGGCGTTTTGGGTGGCGTTGCGCTCGGCGTTCCCGTCCGCGACCTTCGCGATCCATCACCAAATCGGCATGGAGGGCGGCATGCTGAGCCCCCGTGCGGCGATCCGCTGGTCGCTCGACGGCACGCATGACGGCTGGGGTGCGTTCGGCCGGCCGACGGGTGCGCGCGTGCATGTGATGGGCCTGGCCCACGCCGAGTTCGGTCCTTTCGGGCCCGATGGCGTGGGGCTGCGTCGCGAGTTCGCGCTATACGACGAAGTTGCGATCTGGAAGCAAATCCTCCTCCACACGGGGACGCTATGACGCCCACAGAAATGGAAGCCCGCATCGTCCGCTACGGCGATCTGGTGCCGTGCAAGACCGCGTTCATCGACGCCCATACGCCCGGCTCCGATGCCAAGGAGAATTTCACCATCATTGGTGCTGGCGTGTCCGAAAGCCCCGACCAGCACGTCCATATCCGCGAGACGCCGGGCTTCAATATCGGCGCCGCCGGCCAGCCGCCGAAATGCCTGAATTCCTTGCACGCGCATCGCACGGCGGAGGTATTTTTCGTTCTCAAGGGGCGCTGGCGATTCTTTTGGGGCCGTTACGGCACCGCCGGCGACGTGATCCTGGAGGAAGGCGACATTTTCAACATTCCGACCGGGATCTTCCGCGGGTTCGAGAATGTCGGCACCGATTACGGGATGATCATGGCCATCCTCGGCGGCAACGACGCGGGCGGCGGCGCGATCTGGGCGCCGCAAGTGATCGAGGCCGCGCGTGCGCACGGGCTGGCGCTCGGCGTCAACGGGCGGCTCTACGACACCAAGAAGGGCGAGAAACTGCCCGGCGACGTCGCGCCGATGCCGCTGCTGACGGAAAATGAGCTCAAGGGCTTCGCCGAGCCGAGTGCCGCGGATGTCGTGCCGAAATGCGTCGCGCGATATTGGGACCTGATGGCGATGGCGAGGGGCCAACCCGCCAAGACGATCGGCGCTACCGGCACGCTGCGCGACCGGCCGGGCTTCGAGGTCGATTTTCTGACGCGTGGGTCGATCCCTGAGACGATGTACGAAACCGCGCGCCACGAAATCCTGATGCCGATGCGCGGGCACTGGCGCCTGTCCTGGCCGGGCGGTGCAACGGTTCTCAATCCCGGCGACACGGCGGCCGTTCCGCCGGGTTTGCGCCGCGCGTTGGCGCCGTCGATGACGGGCGAGGCCTCGCTCTACCGCGTCGTCAACACCGACGATCCGGCCGGCGCATCCTTCCGTTTGCTCTGAGGTCGAAACATGACGCTACTCGCCACCCATGTCGGCTCGCTGCCCCGCTCGCAGAAGGTCGTAGATTTCCTGTTCGCGCGCGAGCGCGGCGAACCCTACGATATGGCGGCGTTCGACGCGGCGATGGCCGAGGCGGTGACCGAACTCGTGCGCCGCCAGAAGGCGGCGGGGATCGACATCGTCTCCGACGGCGAGACGTCGAAAATCTCCTACGCGACCTATGTGAAGGATCGCTATACGGGCTTCGGCGGCGACAGTCCGCGCAATCCGCCCGCCGATCTCAAGCTCTACCCGAGTTTTCTGGATCGGATCGCCAAATCGGGCGGCACGCCCAAATACTCGCGGCCCCAATGCATCGGGCCTGTGAAGTCCAAAGGGCAGGGGGAACTCCAGAAGGATATCACCGCTCTGAAGTCAGCGTTGACCGCCAACGGCGGCGGGCGTGCCTTCATGAACGCGGCGTCGCCCGGCGTGATTTCGCTGTTCCTGCAGAACGTCTATTACCGCTCGCGCGAAGACTATCTCGAAGCGCTGGCGGAAGCGATGCGCGACGAGTACCGCACGATCGTCGAGGCGGGGTTCGATCTGCAGCTCGACTGTCCCGACCTAGCGCTGTCGCGGCACATGCTGTTCATGCATCTTAGCGACGAGGAGTTCCTCGCGGTCGCGGCCAAGCACGTCGAAGCGCTCGAACATGCGCTCGCGGGACTGCCGCGCGAGCGCATTCGTCTGCATATCTGTTGGGGCAACTACGAAGGCCCGCACGTGTGCGACATCGACATGGCGAAGGTCTTCCCGCTGCTGATGCGGGTACCGGCGCGCTACATCCTGTTCGAAACCGCCAATCCGCGCCACGGTCACGAGTGGGAGACGTTCCGCGATCGCGCCAAGGACATTCCCGACGACAAGATTCTCGTGCCCGGGGCGGTCGACACGACGACGAACTTCGTCGAGCACCCGGACCTCGTCCGCCAACGGCTGGAGCGCTTCACGAACATCGTCGGTCGCGAGCGCGTGATCGCGGGCTCGGACTGCGGCTTCGGCACCTTCGCGGGTTTCGGCTCGGTCGATCCCGAAATCGCCTGGGCCAAGCTCGAAACCTTGAAGGAAGGCGCAAGACGGGTACGGTGAATGCAACGAAGCGTCGTTGGCCTCTCCGGCGCCCGTAAGGACCAACAAACTGAACGGATGGGGTCGAGTTGTGGACGGAAAGGGGGCGGCGTCCCCGTAAGGCCAAAAAACTGATGCGGCCTTGGGGCCATCACGCCGCGCCTCGATAGTAGTAGCGCAAGAGCCCGCCCAATCGCGCGCGATAGCGCACGGGTCCCGCGCGCTGGCGATCCCGCGCCCGAGGGAACAGCAGAACATTGCTGTGTGTACCGAGAATTCCATCCGGTTGACTCACGGCTGAATCGCGCTAGCGTC
>VGEO01000091.1 GCA_016869275.1 Alphaproteobacteria bacterium
GCCCCGGCCGCGGATCGGACGCGCGTTCGTCGGACATGGGTCACGATGGCAAACCCGGCGGCGCGCCGTCAATCGCCGCCGCGACCGCGCGAAGGGCTTGCGTCCGCGGACGCCCGCCGCTATGGCAGGGGCTTCGACGGCCGGGGCCGGCCCACATAGCTCAGTGGTAGAGCACCCCCTTGGTAAGGGGGAGGTCGAGTGTTCAATCCACTCTGTGGGCACCAGCCGCGAACGCCGCCGCGGCGGCCGATCATTCGCGCAAATACGCGATCAACCGCGCGCCCGGCGGGGCGATGAAGGCGGCGAGAATGACCGCCGGTTCGGTCGTGCTCGGATTCTCGGCAAAGCGGTGGATGGCGCCCGGCGGTTCGAAGAACGACTGGCCGGCGGCATAGGTCCCGACCGGTCCGCCATCGAGCTGCGAGGCGATGCGACCCGAAAGGACATAGACGAAGACGGCGCCCGGGTGGGTATGGGCGGGGGAGAAGCCGCCCGGCGGAAAGGTGACGCGGACCACCGTGATGTTGAAGCCGGGAATGTGGGCGAGCGATTCAGTCGAGACCAGTTCGCTTTCGGTCGCGGGTCGCGCCGAATACCGGTCGTTTGCATCGTGGTCGTGCCGATCGGTCGGGCCCACGGCGATCGCGCGGTCACGGGGCGAACGGCGCGCGCGGTCACGGGGCGAACGGCGCGCGCGGTCACGGAGCGGCGATCGCCGGCACGAACCGGAATGCGATCGCGATCCGGTTCCAGCCGTTGATCGCGATCACCGCGGCGGTCAGGGCCGCGAGCTCGGCCTCGGAAAACGCGCGCCGGACCTCGGCGTAGACAGCGTCGGGGACGTGATCGTCGGCGATCGCGGTGAGCGCTTCGGTCCATAGGAGCGCCGCCTGCTCGCGCGGCGTGAAGCAATGCGTTTCGCGCCATGCTGCGAGCACGTCCAAGCGCTCGGGCCGCTCGCCGGCGCGGCGCGCGTCGGCGCCGTGCATGTGCAGGCAAAAAGCGCAGCCGTTCATCTGCGAGGCGCGCTGCTTGACCAACTCGAGCAGCGCCGGCTCGAGGCCGGCGTCGGCCGCGGCCTGGCCGAGCGCCAGCAGCGATTGGCGGAAGACGGGCTGCAGTTGATAGAGCCGGTCCTTGGCGATCCGTTTGTCGGCGTCGATCGTGGTCATGGTCCGGGGTCCTTGGCTGGCGTTGACGTCGAATCGCAGTCTACGCGGCGACGGCCTATATTAAAGAGCCAAGAACCATGAACTCGACTAGGCCATGACGGCAGCCACCCGGCCCGCCTACCGCCGGCTTTATCGGCGGCTCCGCGACGAAATTCTGTCGGGACGGCTCGCGGCCGGCGAACGACTCGAGTCCTCCCGCCAACTGGCGGCGCGGCTCGGGCTCGCGCGCGGCACGATCGAGGTCGCCTACCAGATGCTCGCCGCCGAAGGCTACGTCAGCGGGCGCGGTGCGGCCGGCACCTTCGTCAATCCCGTCACGGCGGTCGTCCGCCGCAGCGCGGCCCGGGCCTCGGGCCGCGTCACCGGGCGGACGCGCGGTTCGGGCGCGCCGCCGATGGCGGCGGGCGAGGCGAGTCCGCTGCTCTTCCGCCTGGGCTTGCCGGCGCTCGATGCTTTTCCGCACAAATTGTGGGCGACAACGCTCGCCCGCGCGGCACGGCGAAGCGCGCCTTCGAGCCTCGCTTATCCCGACGCCTTCGGTCTGTGGGCGCTTCGTGACGAGATCGCGCGCTATCTCCGCGTTGCGCGCGGAATCGCGTGCATGCCGGATGCCATCGCCGTTACCGCCGGCTTTCAGGGCGCGCTCGACCTGATCGGCAAGGTCGCGGTCGCGCCGAGCGATCAGGTCTGGGTCGAGAACCCCGGCTATCCCTTCACCCGCGATAGCCTCGCGGCATCGCGCGCGCACCTAGTGAACGTCGCCCTCGACGACGGCGGTCTCCGCGTCGATCGCGGAATCGCGAAAGCGGCGCGGGCGCGGCTCGCGGTCGTGACGCCGACCCATCAATTTCCGCTCGGCCACACTATGCCGGTGGCGCGCCGGCTCGAACTGCTCGATTGGGCAGACCGGGCCGGTGCCTGGATCGTCGAGGACGACTACGACAGCGAGTTCCACTATCGCGGCTTGCCGCCGCCGGCGCTGAAGAGCCTGGATGCCGCCGGTCGCGTGATCTACGTCGGGACGTTCAGCAAGGTCATGAACCCCGGCTTACGCATCGGCTATGCATTGTTTCCGCCGCGCCTGGTCGACCGTTTTCGTCGCGCGGCCCGCACCGCGCGGTCCTCGCCCTCGTATTTAGTTCAGGACGCGCTCGCGGCATTCATGACCGCCGGCATTTCGTCCGTCATCTCGCCCGTATGCGCCGCCTCTACGCCGAGCGGCGCCAGGCGTTCACGGCGGCGCTCGCTGCCAGCGCCGAAGGACGTTTCGCGATCGCTGCGAGCCTGGGCGGCATGCATCTCGTGATGCGGCTGCCCGCTCGGCAGTCGGACCGCGCCGCCCTCGCCGCGCTCCGACGCCAGGGCCACGCCGCGGTCGCGCTCTCGGACTGCGGTCATGGCGCCGGCCAAGGCCTTTTGCTCGGGTTCACCAATGTCGCCGTCGACCAAGCAGCGCCGAGCGCTGAGCGCCTGGCCGCCGGGCTCGCGGAGCGCCGGGCCGAGTGATCCGGTAGCGCCGGGCCGGGAATAAGGAGATGGCGCCTTCCGTTCGCGTCGTGAATGCTCGTTTCGGCTCTCGTCGTTTCCTTGACGGTCGTTGCGCTTCCGGCGCTGGCCGCAGCGGGCCCCCTTATCGACGGCCCGGCGATCGTCGAGCCCGACGCCACGCTGATCGTTGCCGGGAAACGGGTCGCGCTCGACGGCGTCCATGTCCCCGCGGGCGGTCGCCACTGCGATACGGCGGTAAGCCCGCCCCGTTGCGGCTCGCGCGCGGCGCTCGCGTTCGAGTCGAAGATTCAGGGGTTCGCCGATCCGACCCCGGCGTCGCAGGTTGCGGCCAACGTCCAGCGCCTCGGCGTCGCCGGGCTCGGTCTGGTCGACGCCGAAGGCAAGCCGCTGGTGGCGACGCCGGGCATGCCGCCGTTGGCCGGGCGCCTCAAGGACGCGATCGCCAAGCTGCCGGCGGCCGAACGCGGCATCGTCGATCTTTACCTCGGCGCCAACGAGGCGCCGACCATGGCGTTCGTGGCCCCGGTGTTCGGCATTCAGTCGGATCGCAGCGCGAGTTCGGCGCTCGGCCTGATTGTCGGCTTGAAGATCGTCGGCAAGGATCTCTACGGCCGTCTCGCCCAGCCGGGCGAAACCGAGAAGACCGCCGAGACCTACCTGGTGCGGCAGAACGGGCCCAACGTCGAATATCTCTCGCCGCTCGCCGACGGCACCCAGCCGCTCAAGCGGGCGCTGGCGCTCGACACGCCCGCGCTCGACGCCGCGCACGTCCTCAAGAACGGCGGTGCGTTCGCGATCCGCGCCGATCACGCCGGCGACGAGGTGCTGGTGGTGGGGCGAACCCTCGCCGCGGTGCCATGGATGCTGGTGCGCAAAGTCGCCCGCCGCGAGGCGCTCGCCGACACCGACGATCGCCTCACCACGATGCTGGCGGTGTTCCTGCTCCTGATCGGCGTGGTGACGGTGACGTTGGTCGCGGTCTGGCGTCACGGCACCTCGCTCCGCGCCGCCGCCGCTGCCGAGCGCTTCCGGATCGCCGCCGAGCGCTTCCAGAACCTTGGCAAGTTCCTGCGCGTCGTCACCGACGGCCAGCCGACCGCGATCGCCGCGCTCGACGCTGCCGGCCACTACACCTTCGCCAACAAAGCCGCCGCCGCCGGCAGCGACCTCGAGCCCGACGATCTGCGCGGCAAGAGCATGGCGGCGGTGATGGGGCCGGTCAAAGCCAAGATCTACGAAGAGGTCAACAAGCAGGTGCTGGCGAAGCAGACGCCGCTGCAATCGACCAACAGCTTCGAGGAAGACGCCGGGACCCGCATCTATCACTCCGACCACATTCCGCTGCAGGGCGATCGCGACCATCCGCCCGGCGTCCTGATGGTCGTCGAGGACATCACCGATCTGGTGAGCGAGCGGCAGCGGCGCGAGCGCACGCTCCGGCAACTGGTGTCGACGCTCGTCACCTTCGTCGACCGGCGCGATCCCTATTCGGCCAACCACTCGACCCGGGTCGCCGAGGTCGCGCGCGCGATCGCCCAGGAGATGAGCTTGAACGACGTCGACGTCCGCACCGTCGACATCGCCGGCAACCTCATGAACCTCGGCAAGCTCCTGGTACCGCGCGCGGTCCTGACCAAGACCACGAACCTGAGCGAGGACGAGCTCAAGCTGATTCGCAACAGCGTCCTGACCAGCGCCGACCTGATCGACGGGATCGAGTTCGACGGACCGGTGGTCGCGACCATCCGCCAGATCCAGGAGCACTGGGACGGAACCGGCTCGCCCAAAGGCTTGAAAGGCGAGGACATCCTGGTGCCGGCGCGGGTGGTGGCGGTCGCCAACGCCTTCGTCGGCATGGTGAGCGCGCGCGCCTATCGCGCCGGGGTGCCGTTCGACAAGGCGTGCAGCATCCTGACCGCCGAGGCCGGAACCAAGTTCGACCGCCGCGCGGTCTCGGCGTTCGTCAACTATGTCGAGAACCGCGGCGGCCGCAGCGCCTGGGCCAAGTACGCGGAGCGGCCGGCGGCTTAGCCCGCAGAGCGGAGCCGCCCTCCCCCGCTCCGCGGGAGCGGGCGCTACGGCAGCTCGCGCAGCAGGCGGATGCCGATCTGGTAGCTCGAGTGCGCGGCGAGGAAGCTCGTGCGGTAGGCCGACGACATGATCTTGGCGATGTAGTACCAGGACCCGCTCCGGATCGTCCGCTTGTCGCAGCCGGCGGCATCGCGCGGCGAGCCGTCGGTCTTGGCGCCCTGGTGGTTCTCGACCCAGCAGTCGAGCGTCCACTCGGCCAGGTTGCCGTTCATGTCGTGGAGCCCGAACGGATTGGCGGCGAAGGTCGCGACCGGCGAGGCGCGGTGGTGGAATTCGGTGCCGCAGTTCCGGCAATTGGCCATGCGGGTACCGGGCTCGCTGCCCCACCAGAACGGCGTCTTGGTGCCGCCGCGCGCGGCGTACTCCCATTCGGCTTCGCTCGGCAGCCGGTAGCGCTTGCCGGTCTTCTCGCTCAAGAAGATCGCGTAGTTGACCGCTTCCTGCCAGCTGATCTTGATCACCGGCTGCGCGCCGCGGCCCCATTTGTGGTCGTCGGGCGAGGGGCAGCGGTTGGCCTGGACGCAGATCTCCCAGTCGTCGAACGAGACCTCGGTCTTGCTCAGCGCGAACGGCTTGGCGATGCGGACCTTGACCACCGGCTTCTCTTCCGGCCGCTCGCTCTGGGCGTTGCCCATCTCGAATTCGCCGGCCGGGATCACCACCATCTCCGGGCAGTCGGGACAATCGCGGAACACCGTGCCGGGCTTGCCGAGGTCTTGCGCGTCGACGCCGGCGGCGCCGAGGGCGGCGGCGACCGACATCCAGACGCGAAGCACGGGCGCGGTCCGTCCTAATCGGCGATGTCGAGCCGGGAGGTCGGCGCCGGCGGCTTCGACAACTCGTCGTCATCGCCGAAGTCGCCAGGCTCGGGCTTGGCTTCGGGCACCGCGACCCGGAGGAGATCGCGGAGCGCCTTGATCGCGGCCGGATCGGCGGCGTCCTCGCCGGGCGCGTCGGCATCGGTGGCGGGCGGCGGCGCGGCCGGCTTGGGCTCGGCGGGCGCGCGCGCCGGCGGCGTCGTGGCGGGTGCGGCGGGCGGCGGCGCGGCGGGTTTGGCCGCGGGCGGCGGCGCGCCAGTCGGCGGTGCGGTCGGCGGCGCCGGTCGGTGCGATCGCGGTGGTGAGCCGCGGACCTTTGTCGCCGTACCCGGCCGCGGCGACCTGGACCGCGACCGTATCGCCTTCGGCGACGAGCGCGCCGATACGGGGCGAGCGCACCGGCGCGGCGCCGCGCGCGAAGCGGGCATCGTAGGCGCGCAAGACGCCCTCGCGCCCGGTGCCGATGTCGACGAAGGCGAGTCCGAGCCCGGCCGCGACGCGGCGAACGCGACCGGCATAGACGTTGCCGATCAGGCTCGGCGCCAGCGTACGCTCGATCCACAGGTCGTCGAGGCGGCCGTCGCGGAACAGCGCGGCGCGGGTCTCGGCGATGCCGTCGTCGATCAGAAGCTCGACGGTCATGGCCGTTTACGGGTGCGGGAAGCCGAGGCCGACCAGGAGCGCGATCGTTTCGTAGAGCGGCAAGCCGACCACGTTCGAGGGCGAGCCGTTGATCGCGCGCACGAACTGGCCGGCGCGCCCTTGGATCGCATAGGCGCCGGCTTTGTCGCGCCACTCGTCGGTCGCGAGGTAGGCCGCGATCTCGGCGGCGGTGAGGCGCTTGAAGCGGACGACGGTCGTCACGGTGCGCGTGCGCCGGCGTCCATCGGGCGCGATCGCGCAGAGGCCGGTATGGACGCGGTGGCGGCGACCCGAAAGCAACGCGAGAAAGCGGCGCGCGGTGGCGTCGTCCTCGCCTTTGCCGAACGCGCGCCGGCCGCAGGCGACGACGGTGTCGGCGGCGAGAATGAAGGCGCCCGGGTGGACCGGTGCGACCGCTTCGGCCTTGGCGACCGCCAAGCGCAACGCGAGCGCCGGCGGCCGTTCGTGCGCACGCGGCGACTCATCGATTGCGGCCGGCACGATTGCCGCCGGGACGATCCCGGCCGAGCGCAAGAGTTCGCTCCGCCGGGGCGAAGCCGAGGCGAGCACGAGCCGTGGCGCGGCGCTTGCGGCGGCAGCAACGACGGGCGCGGCGGTCGGAGCCGTGGCGCGCCTATTTGAAGCGGTAAGTGATGCGGCCCTTGGTGAGATCGTAGGGCGTCATCTCGACCAGGACCTTGTCGCCGGCCAGGACGCGGATGCGGTTCTTGCGCATGCGCCCGGAGGTGTGGGCGAGGACTTCATGATTGTTGGCGAGCTTGACGCGAAACATGGCGTTGGGAAGGAGCTCGGCGACGCTGCCTTCCATTTCGATCGGCTGCTCCTTAGCCATTCCTCCTCCGCGCGATCGGGCCTGAGCGTGCACACCTTGCGCGGGAACCCCCAAAAAATCAAGGCGAGCGGCGCATCGCATCGTGCGAACGGCGTCGGGTGCGCGACCGGTTCGCGCTTCCGCTGCGCGCGCGCCGATGCTAGGCAAGGGCCCGTGACCGACCGCTCCACCGTCCCGCCCACCACGGTCCGCCTCAACGACCCGCAGCGCGGCATCTTCTCGCTGACGCTCGCGTGTTTCTTCCTCGCCGCCAACGACGCTGCCGCCAAGTGGGCGACGCAGTCGCTGCCGGTCGGCGAGGTGATCTTCATCCGCGGCGCGTTCGCGATGGTCGCGGTCGTGATCTACGCGTGGCTCGGGCCCGGTCTCGGTCGGCTCCGCGTCGTCAACTGGCGCGGCCAGTGGATCCGGGGCCTGGCGATGGCGATCGCGACTTTCTTCTTCGTCGCGAGCCTCGCGCTCCTGCCGCTCGCGACCGCCATCAGCTTCATGTTCACGGTGCCGATCTTCACCGCGCTGGTGGTCCCGATGCTGCTCGGCGAAGTGGTCGGATTCCGCCGCTGGGCCGCGATCGTGGTCGGCTTCGCCGGCGTCATCGTGCTGGTGCGGCCGACCGGCGAAGGGATCGGCTGGATCGCGCTCGTGCCGCTCGCGGCCGCCGCATTCTCCGGCTTTCGCGACGCCTTCACCCGCCGGCTCGCCGACACCGAGACGCCGCTCGCGATCCTCTTTTTCTCGATGACGCTCGAAACATTGCTCGGACTGGCGTCGCTCGTCTACGAGCGGCGGATGCCCGATTTCGACACCGTGCTCGTCCTTTTGCTCGCCGCGGTGGTGTTCGGGCTCGCCCAGTTCTTCACCATCGACGCCTTCCGGCGCGCCGAAGCGGCAACGGTCGCGCCGTTCCGCTACACGCTGTTGCTGTGGGCGGGGCTGTGGGGCTACCTGATCTGGGGCGACGTGCCCGACGAATGGACCGTCGGCGGCGCCGCCATCATCATGGCGTGCGGGCTTTATATCTTGTTCTACGAGTCGCGCCGGGTGCGCTCCTCGTAGCGCTCGCGGTGGCGGCGGAGCCGGCGCGGTTCGTCGGTGCCGGGAAAGAACAGCCGCGCGGCGCGGAACGCGATCCCGACTGCGAGCCCGAGCCACACCCAGCAGAACCACGAGAATTTGCCGTCGGTGACGATGTCGATCACGAACACTGCGGCGGCGGCGCCTCGGCGTTGGAGGAGGTCGCGGCGCCTGCCGCGGTCTCGCCGCCGAGATCGACGCGGTAGACGGCAACACGATCGCCGATGTTCTTGAAGGTCTGATCACCCAGGAACGCGAAGTGGACCGCGAGCTTGTTGCGGACCTGTTCGTAGACCGCGCCGGCGATGCAGATGCCGCCGGGCTCGGCCATGGTCTGCAGACGCGCCGCCAAGTTGACGCCTTCGCCGAACAGGTTGCCCTCTTCGACGATGACGTCGCCCAGGTTGATGCCGATCCGGAACGCCATGCGGCGCTCGGGCGGGAAGGTCTCGTTGCGGGCGCCGAGCTCGCGTTGGATTTCGGCGGCGCATTGCACGGCGCGGACGACGCTCGCAAACTCGGCGAGCACGGCATCGCCGGCGGTTGACGACGCGGCCGCCGTGGCGCTCGATGAAGCTCGTGAAGGTGGCGAGGTGCGCCTTGAGCGTCGCCAGTGTCGCTTCTTCGTTCGCCTCCATCAGCCGGCTGAAGCCGGCGACGTCGGCCGAAAGAATCGTGGTGAGGCGCCGCTCGGTCGATGTCGTCATCGCGGGGTGCTCCGCGCGCGACGATAGCATGGTCCTCAGTTGCGGGCGTCGATCACCGGGTTCTCGAGCTCGCCCAAGCCCTCGGCCGCGACTTTCACCACGTCGCCGGGCTCGAGATAGCCGGGCGGGTTCATGAACGCGCCGACCCCGGCGGGCGTGCCGGTATAGATCGCATCGCCCGGGTTCAGGGTGATGAAGTGGGAAACGTAGGAGACGATCAGCGGCACGTCGAACAGCATGGTCGTGGTCGAGGCGTTCTGGCGGAGTTCGCCGTTGACCCAGCACTTGATCGTGATCCTGGGCGGCGCGTCCGGGAATTCGTCCGGGGTCGCGACCCACGGGCCCAGCGGCGCGTGGGTGTCGAACGACTTGGCGAGGGACGTCTGTTCGGGTTTCCAATCGAGCTGCAGCTCGCGCGCCGAAACGTCGTTGCCGAGCGCGTAGCCGGCGATGAAGCCGAGCGCTTCCGCGCGCGCGACGTTCTTGGCGCGGCGGCCGACGATGAGGACGAGCTCGGCCTCGTAATCGAGCTTCTCGGTGAAGCAGCGCTCGATCGAGGCGCCGGGCCCGATCACGGCGTCGGGAAGCTTGAAGAACATCTTGGGGGTGTCGGTGACCGCGCGCTTGGCCTCTTCGGCGTGGAGGAGATAGTTGCGGCGGACGCCGACGATCTTTCCCGGCCGGAGCGGCGCCAGCAGCTTGACGCTCGCGCGCGGATGCGCGAGGTCGGCGCGCCCGGCCGCCGCGGCCATGGCGTGGCCGACCGCTTCGGTCGAGACCGGCGCCGCTTGCAAGAGATGGACGAGGTCGGGAGGCAGCGTCGTTTCGGCGACACGCTCGGCCGCGAACACGCCGCGCGCTTTCAAGTGCGCGGCGTAGGCGGCGGCGAGGTCGACGACCGCGGCGTCGCCGTTCGTGAGCGCGCCGAGCCGGGCGGCACCGTTTTTCGTGTAGATCACGTACTTCATGGCGTTCCCTCGGACTGCAGGCGTTTGACGATCGAGCGGGCGTGGCCGGCCAGACCCTCGGCGTCGGCGAGCGTGATCGCCGCCGGCCCGATCGCGGCGAGACTCCGGGCGTCGCACGCGAGCAGCGACGTCCGTTTCATGAAGTCGAGCACCGAAAGGCCGGAGGCGAAGCGCGAGCTTCGCGCGGTCGGCAGCACGTGGTTGGGGCCGCCGACATAGTCGCCGATCGCCTCGGGCGTGTGGCGACCCAGGAAAATCGCGCCGGCGTGACGAATGCGGCGGCTCAAGGTCTCGGGCTCGGCAACCGCCAGCTCGACATGCTCGGCGGCAAGCGCATCGACGAGCGGGACCGCGTCGGCGAGCGCATCGACGCAGACGATGGCGCCGTGCTCGTCCCAGCTCGCGCCGGCGATCGCGGCGCGCGGCAGATCGCGTAGCTCGAGCGCGACCGCGCGGGTGACCGCTTCGGCGAACGCGCGATCGTCGGTGATCAGGATCGCCTGCGCGGTCGGGTCGTGCTCGGCTTGCGCGAGCAGGTCGGCCGCGATCCAGGCCGGATCGTTGGCGCCGTCGGCGACCACCAGGATCTCGGACGGGCCGGCGATCATGTCGATGCCGACCACGCCGAACACCTGGCGCTTGGCGGCGGCGACGTAGGCGTTGCCGGGTCCGACGATCTTGTCGACGCGGGCGATCGCGGCGGTGCCGTAAGCGAGCGCGGCGATCGCCTGCGCGCCGCCGAGGCGGTAGATTTCGTCGACCCCGGCGATCCGCGCCGCGGCCAGCACCAGCGGACTCAGACGACCGTCCGGCGTCGGCGCCGTCATCGCGACCCGCGCCACGCCGGCGATCTTGGCCGGCAACGCGTTCATCAGGACCGAGCTCGGGTAGGCGGCGGTGCCGCCCGGTACGTAGAGGCCGACCGCATCGATCGCCCGCCATTGCGCGCCGAGCCCGACCCCTTCGCTGTCGATCGACCAGCTGTCCGCCGGGCGCTGCGCTACGTGGTAGGCCGCGATTCGCCGCGCCGCGTGCTCGAGCGCCGCGACCGCGGCCGGCGGCGCTTCGGCGACCGCGGCCTCGATCTCGGCGGCGCTCACCCGGAACGTCGCCGGGGTGAGCGTCAGGCGATCGAACCGCTCGCTGTACTCGATCACCGCCTCGTCGCCGCGGGCCGCGACCTCGGCCAGGATCGCCGCGACCTCGCGGTCGACGTCGGCGAGCGCTGCGCGCCGCGCCGCGAGCAAGGCGGCGAACGCGTCGGCGAACCCGGGATCGCGCGTATCAAGCCGCGCGGGCATCGACGGCGGTCCGGAAGCGCGCGATCCAGCTTTGCACCTCGTCGGCGCGCGTCTTCAAGGCGGCACGGTTGACGGCGAGGCGCGAGGTGACGTCGGCGATGCGCTCGACCTCGACCAGGCCGTTCGCTTCGAGCGTCGCGCCGGTCGAAACCAGATCGACGATCCGCCGGCAGAGGCCGAGGCGGGGCGCCAGTTCCAGGGCGCCGTTCAATTTGATGCACTCGGCCTGAACGCCGCGGCGCGCGAAATGGCGGCGCGTCACGTTCGGGTACTTGGTCGCGATCCGGATGTGGCTCCACTGGCGCGGATCGTCGGTCGCCGACATTTCCGCCGGTTCCGCGACC
This sequence comes from Alphaproteobacteria bacterium, assembly GCA_016869275.1. Lineage (GTDB taxonomy): Bacteria > Pseudomonadota > Alphaproteobacteria > SHVV01 > SHVV01 > SHVV01. Next base: position 11,480 of record VGEO01000091.1, read on the forward strand.
GCCAAGCGGCAGCGGCCGACCCCCAAGTCGAGCGGCGCGTAGATTTCCGGGAAGTCGAATTCCATCAGGACGTCGTTGCCGGCAATGCCGAGATGAGCGGCGCCGAACGCGACGAAGGTGGCGACATCGAAGCTCCGGACGGTGATGACGTCGAGCCCCGGATCGCTGGTGCGGAAGCGCAGCTTGCGCGTATCGGGGTCGGCGAAATCCGGCTCGATCGCGATGCCGGCGCGGGCGAGCACGGGCGTCGCCTGCGCGAGGATCCGCCCCTTGGGCAGCGCGAAGATGAGCGGTTGGTTGGCGGTCACGCCGGCCGTCCGTTGCCTGATCCGTTGACGAACGCCCCCTGACCCGGCCGCGGCCGGATCCGAGGGGGCGGTTGCGGCCCGTTTGCTAGTCCTTCGCGCCGCTCTCGTCAATCGGATGGGCGGGGCGGGCGCGGGCCGACCACGGCTCGGTCAGGTCGTCCAGGCTGCAGTCGACGCACTCGGCGGCGAGCTTGATCTCGCCGCCGCCCGCGAACACCAACGTGATCTCGGCGCCCCCGGCCGGATCGGGCCTGGCTTCGATGGTCAGGAGTTCGAGCGCCGCGCCGCCGTCGCTCTCGAGGTGGCGGGTCTTGACCGCGCCGACATGATCGAAGTGGAGCCCGGCGCGGATGCGCTCGCCCCGCCGCGCCGCCGCATCGGCGCCCTCTTTCTCCCAGCGAAAGCGGTTCAAGACCGCGGCGAAGCGGCGCTCCTTGGGGCGGTAGGTCATGTCGCGGCGGAGCACGACCGCGTCCTGCAGGCACGCGGCGATGACCGCCAAGTCCTCGGCATCTTCGGCGCGCAGCTTCAAGAGCTCGGCCCGCTCCGTCACGAACCGGGCGGTCATCGCGGATCGTCCCCGACCCGCTCGATGGCGGCGCCGCAGGCGGCGAGCTTTTCGACCAGCCGGTCGTAGCCGCGGTCCAGGTGATAGACGCGGCTGATCGTGGTGGTGCCTTCGGCGGCGAGGCCCGCGAGCACCAGCGATACCGACGCGCGCAGATCGGTCGCCATCACCGGCGCGCCGATCAGGCGGTCGACCCCGGTCACGATCGCGGATGAGCCGCGCACGCTGATGTCGGCGCCCATGCGCGCCAACTCGGGCACGTGCATGAAGCGGTTCTCGAAAATGTTCTCGGTCACGACCGCGCGCCCGTCGGCGGTCGCCATCAGCGCCATGAACTGGGCCTGGAGGTCGGTCGGGAAGCCGGGGTAGGGCTGGGTGTCGGCATCGACCGCATGCAGGCGGCCGTTCTTGGCGCGCGCGGTGACGCCTTCGTTGGTCTCGTTCAGGTCGACGCCGGCTTCGTTCATGAGCTGCGCCGGCTGCGCCAGCAGTCCGAGCCGGGCGCCGACGAGCTCGATCGCGCCGCCGGTGATGCCGGCCGCCATCGCATAGGTGCCGGTCTCGATGCGGTCGGGGACGACGTCGTAGGTGGCGCCGTGGAGACGCTTGACGCCGCGCACGAGCAGGCGGTCGGTGTCGATGCCTTCGATCTCGGCGCCCATCGCGACCAGGCAACGCGCGAGGTCGCCGACCTCGGGTTCGCGCGCCGCGTTTTCGATCACGGTGGTACCGTGCGCGAGCGTCGCCGCCATCAGCAAGTTCTCGGTCGCGCCGACCGAGACGATCGGCAGGCGAATGACCGCGCCGGCGAGCCCCTGCGGCGCGCTCGCTTCGACGTAGCCGTCGCGGAGTTCGATCCTGGCGCCGAGCGCCTTCAAGCCCTTCAAGTGGAGATCGACGGGGCGCGGCCCGATCGCGCAGCCGCCGGGGAGCGAGACCCGCGCTTCGCCGAACCGCGCCACCAGCGGGCCCAGCACCAGGACCGATGCCCGCATCTTGCGGACGAGGTCGTAGGGCGCGGTGGTCGAGACGATATCGGCGGCGGTCAAGGCGAGCCGATGCGTGCGCGGGCGCGGACGCTGGCCGTTCTTGAAGATCGGCAGATCGCTCAACCCCGCTTCGACGGTGACGCCGAGTTCGACCAGGACGCGCGCGAGCGTGCGAATGTCCTCGAGCTGCGGAACGTTGGTGAGGGTGAGGCGATCCGGCGTCAAGAGGCTCGCCGTCATCAACGGGAGCGTCGCGTTCTTGGCGCCGCTCACTTCGATCGTGCCGGAGAGCGGTGTGCCGCCCTGGATGCGAATGCGGTCCATGGGCGGGGACTTAAACGCGCGGGCGCCGGATCGGCGCGGGAAGCCAGGGCATCGGAAGCGACTATTAGCCGATTAGGGCTGAGGACGGAAGCCCGAGATTGGACAAAAATTGTGGCGAAATAAGGATTTACCGCGGTTTATCCGACTTGGGCGGGGCCGGTGGGGCCGCTTCGGCCGCGGCGCGGGCGCGGGCTTTGCGGCGGACCAGGTTGGCGCGGAGCGCGGCCGCCGCGCGCACGCGGCGAGCCGCGCGCGCGGCCGCTTTCCGTTCGTTTCGCCCCGGCCGCGGATCGGATGCGCGTTCGTCGGACATGGGTCACGATGGCAAACCCGGCGGCGCGCCGTCAATCGCCGCCGCGACCGCGCGAAGGGCTTGCGTCCGCGGACGCCCGCCGCTATGGCAGGGGCTTCGACGGCCGGGG
>VGEO01000092.1 GCA_016869275.1 Alphaproteobacteria bacterium
GGCCCTCGACCGTCCGGAACTCGGCCCCCGGGAACTGGCCGTCACGTTCACCGACGAGCGGGCGCAGTTCATCTCGGAAGCGTCGGTCTACCGGCTGCTGCGGGCGAACGGGCTGACTTGGCGGGCGAAGTCGACGTTCTTCAAGTCGCTCGGACGGTAGCCGGGCGTGTCGGCGTTGGCGATGTTCTGCGCGAGCACGCGTTGGCGCTCGTTGAGCCACGACATCTTCTTCGTGAGCATCGACAGGATCGGCACTTTTTGCAGGTTCATCGGCGTGCGGCGCTTTCCCCGACGGGCGTTTGGCGGACGGAGCGGTTCCCCAGGCCGGCAGTTTCTGCCGCCATCCCTTAACAAGCGGTAAAAACCGCCGCCGAAAGCCGGCCGGAGACGCCGGTGGCGGCAGTTCTTGCCGGGTCGGCTCCAAAAGGTTGCATAGCGATGGGCAGGAGCATCGCCCTCGGAGCCCGGCCGATGACCGAGGACGTTGCCGCCGAACCCCGCCCGCGCCTTGCCCGCTCGGCGCGCGGCGGCGATACTAGACCGATGGAAGCGCGGATCGCGAAAGTCGAGGCCGGAGTCGAGTACCTCCAACGGGAGGTTGCCGAGGACAAGGGCGATATACGCGCAGCGCGAAATGAATTGATCGGCGAAATCAACGCGTTACGGCGCGACACTCACGCCGGGCTCGACGCCGCTCGATCCGTGACGATCCGGCTTTCTCTCCTGACCTGGGCGAGCCTGATCGCGACCGCGGTCGGGCAGGCCGGGATGATGGCGCGCGGCTTCCACTGGCGCTAAACGTTCTTCGTAAACGCATAAGGAGGCGACATGGCGAAAGCGCAGACGACGGCGCTGGTCGACCCGGCATGGCTCGCGGCACGGCTCGACGATCCCAAGGTCAAGGTGATCGAGATCGCGGTCGAGAAGCTCGATTCCTACAACGTCGGCCACGTGCCGGGCGCGCAGGCCTGGATCTGGAAGGACAAGCTCTGGGACGCGCGCATGCGCGAATTCCCGAGCGCCAAGGACTTCGCCACGCTCTGCCGTACAGCCGGGATCGGCAACGACACCACCGTCGTCTTTTACGGCGAAAACGTCGAGTTCGGCTATTACGGCTGGTGGGTGTTCCGCTACCTGGGCCACAACGACGTCCGCATGCTGGACGGCGGCAAGAAGCGCTGGGTGGCGGAAGGACGCGCGCTCTCGACCGCGGTGCCGACGGTCGCGCCGGCGCGCTACAAGACCGCCGCCCGCCGCCGCGAGCGGATGCGGGCCAAGCTGCCGCAGGTACGACGCTCGCTCGAGAAGAAGGGCGTCGTCATCCTCGATAACCGCTCCGACCTCGAGTTCACGGGCCAGAGCAACAACCTCCCCGGCAAACCGGATTTCGGCGCCGAACGTTATGGCCGCATCCCGGGCGCCAAGCAGCTCCATTTCGTCGATCTCTTGAACCCGGATGAGACGCTGAAGTCGCCGGCCGAGATCGCCAAACTCGCCCGCGCCCGCGGGGCATCGCCCGACAAGCAGATCATCTGCTATTGCCGGCGCAGCCACCGCGCGGCGCTCGTGCTGTTCGCGCTCACGGAACTGTGCGGCTACAAGAACGTGAGGAGCTACGACGGCTCGTGGACCGAGTGGGGCACTGCGGTCGGCGTGCCGATCGAGAAGTGAAACGGCGCACCGGCACGCTGACCGCCGTCCTTGTCGCCGCCGCGCTCAGCGTCCCGGCGACCGCGTTCGCTGCCGAACCGCGGACCGCGGGGCCGGTCGGCGTGCCGAGCGGGCCCGAGCGCGAGCAGGTGTGGTGGGTGCCGATGGCACCGCCCCGCGCCGACGCCCCGCTCCATCTCGTCACGACCGTGTACCGGCCGCCGGGCGAGGGCCCCTTCCCGCTCGCGATCGTCAATCACGGCTCGCCCCGCGATGCTGCCGACCGGCGCAAACGGGAACGCGATCCCGCGCGCGGGCCGAGCCGCTGGTTCGTCAATCAGGGATTCGCCGTCGCGGTGCCGATGCGCCGCGGCTACGGCGCGTCCGAGGGCGACTTCAGCGAGGGCTTCGGCGCGTGCGACTCAGCTGACTTTCATGCCGGCGGGCGCGCTTCCGCCGCCGACATCGGCGCCGTCCTCGCCTATTTTCGGCGCCAAGCCTTCGTCGACCCGAACCGGATCGTGCTGGTCGGCCAGTCGGCCGGCGGCTGGGGCGTGCTCGCGGCCGCGAGCCAGAACCCGGACGGCGTCGCCGCGATCGTCAACTTCGCCGGGGGCCGCGGCTCGCCGGCACCGGATGCGAATTGCTCGGCGCTCCGCCTGATCGAGACCGCCGGCGCGTACGGCCGCACCGCCCGCATCCCGTCGCTCTGGATCTACACCGAGAACGACCGCTACATCGGCCCGGCGCTTTCGATCCGGATGGCGGCGGCCCACCGCGACAGCGGCGGGCCTGCCGAATTTCACCTGTTGCCACCGTTCGGCAGCGATGGCCACGCGCTATTCGCACGCGCGGTCGAGCGTTGGGGACCGTTGGTCCAGCCGTTTCTCGCCGCAACCGGCCTCATTCCATTCGGTAGCTTAACCCGTCGTTAGCACTGCCACCGCGATAGTCGCGCCATGAACGATCTCGATCGCTTCGTCGGCATCTTCGACGGCATCGAGCCGTGGCGCGGCGACGTGCCGCCGGGTTTCCGTGCCAACGTCCTGGGCGTCCTGACCGCGCACGCGTTCGCACCGCGCGAAGGGGCCGGCGGCGCCACGCCCTCGCAGAGCGCGACCGGAGCCGACGACTTCGTCGACCGGGCGCCCCGCGTCGGCGACGGCGAAGCATTCTTCGAGTGGGTGACCATGGTGGCCGCCGTGCGCGCCGCGCGCGATCGCTTCACCATGGTCGAGCTCGGTGCCGGATACGCGGCGCGGAGCGTCGATGCGCACGCCCTCCTCCGGCGCTTCAATCCACTGCCGGCGCGCTTCGTGGTCGTCGACGGCTCGCCCCATCATATCGACTGGGCCAAGCGTCACTTCGCCGCCAACGGCCTCGATCCGGGCGCGCACTGGTTCGTCCACGCCGTCGTCAATGTCACCGGCCAGCCCCAGCTCTTCGCTTATGCGCCCGGCGTCTACTACAGCGCCGGGCTCGGCCGCGAAGGAGGCGACGAGGTACTGACGGCGATCCGGAGCCAAGGCCTCACCGAGACCGTGCTCGAGGGCCTGATCCTGCACGGACGCACGAACCTCGACTTTCCGATGCCTTCGGCGCCGGGCGGCCACTTTCGCGTCGATCTGACCAGCGGAATCAAGGTCGAGACCTTGCTCACGCCGCTCGATGCCGTCGACCTGATGGACGTCGACATTCAGAACGCCGAGGCGGTCGTCATCCCCGACGCCATGCCGGCGCTCGCAAAGAAAGTACGGCGGCTCCACATCGGCACCCACACCCACGCCATCCACGGCGAACTCGAGCTGCGCTTGGCGCAGGCCGGGTGGAAGATCGTCTTCACCTACCCGCCCGATTCGCTGATCACGACGCCCTACGGTGCGTTCACGACCAGCGACGGCATCTTGACCGTCGTCAATCGAGGACTGCTTGCGTAGTGCATATACGCGTATCGACGACCCTTCTCGTCTCGACGTTGATACCTCGAACCACTTCCCGCACGCGACAGCCTGAAAGAGGTGGTCGCCGCGTTACGACGCATGCCCAAACCGCCAACGGTCGAACAACGCGACCCGATCGACGTTCCCGTGTGCGCCCCGCAATGCGGTTGGGTCAAAGGGCGCGACTATGATCGCATGATCGCCGCGCACGCGATCAGCGGCGGCTTCGTTCTCGTCACGCACAATGACACTGACTTTCGCGACATTCCGGAATTGGCAGTCGAGAACTGGATCGTCGATCTCTGAGCTGCCTCCAGGCGGCATCGCGGTCGTCTACCGCCGGCGGCGGCGGGTCGCCGGACGGCGCGCCGCCTTGCGTTTGGGCTTGGCGCTCACGTGCGCGATGGTCGCGATTTCGACCAGGAACTCGGGCCGCACGAGGTCGGCGCGGATGCAGAAGCGGGCCGGCGGATCTTTCGGGAAATACTCGCGGTAGACCTCGTTCATCGCCTTGTAGTCGGCGAGGTCCTTCAGGAAGATCATGTTGTAGGTGACGTCGGCCATGGTGCCGCCGCCGGCCGCGAGCACGCTCTTGATCGATTCCAAGATCGCGCGCGTCTGCGCGCGCGCATCGCCTAGGCCGATCACCTGACCCTGTTGGTCGAGTGCGAGCGAGCCCGAGACGTAGATTGCGTTTCCGGCCTTGGTGCCGGGCGAATAGGGCGCCAACGGCGGGGGCGCGCCCTTCGGGATCAGCGGCCGGTTGGGCATGGCGGTTCTCCTTCTATGCGGCGGCGAGATCGGGCCAGCGGTCCTGCCAAGGCGCAACGTCTTCGAACGCCTTGGCTGCCTTGAGCACGGTCCAGTCGGCGTAGCGCTGGCCGATCAACTGGAGCCCGACCGGGAGCCCGTTGCGATCGAACCCGGCCGGGACCGAGGCCGCCGGCTGGCCGGTCAGGTTGCAGATGCCGGTCAGCGTGAACCAGCGTACCGCGCCGTCGGCGACTTCGAGCCAGGGATCGGGGCAGTCCTGCCCGGCCTTGAACGCGGCGGTCGGCGTGGTCGGGGTCGCCAGGATGTCGCATTGCGCCATCGCCTTGCGGAACTGATCCCAGAGTCGGCCGCGGCCGATGAAGGCCTGGCCGAGCGCAAACGGGCCGAGCTTCTCGCCCTGCTCGACGATGCGGCGGAGGCCCTGGTCGACCTGATTGCGCCAATCGGGGAATCCCATCACCGCCTGGCCGATGCCGAGCTTGAAATGGAGCGCCAGGGTATCCATCGGGTCGTCGATCTCGACTTTGACCGGCACCACCTCCCAGCCGATCGCTTCGAACTTCCGGACCGCGGCTTCGCAGACGCGCGCGACTTCCGCGTCGATCTTGATGACGCCGCCCAAATTCGGCGACCAACCGATCGTCAATTTGCGGCCGCGGCGGAGCGTCTGGTCCAAGGTTGCGTCGGCCGGCAGGCTATAGAGGTCGCGATCGTCGCTCCCGGCCATCGCGCGGTAGAGGAGCGCCGCATCGGCGACGGTGCGGGTCATCGGGCCGACGTGGCTCACGTTCCCGACCGGCGGCGGCGGATAGACGGGTAACCGGCCGTGCGAAGCCTTGAAACCGAAGATGCCGGTGAACGAGGCCGGCATCCGGATCGAGCCGCCGCCGTCGCTCCCAACGTGCAAGGGCCCGATCCCGGCCGCGCACGCGGCGGCCGCGCCGCCCGAGGAACCGCCGGGCGATCGCGCGAGGTCCCACGGGTTCAAGGTCTCGGGGAAGATGCGGTTCGAGCACGCGCCCTTCCAGCCCATTTCGGAGGTGTTGGTCTTGCCGGTGAGGATCGCGCCGGCGGCGAGCAGCCGGTCGACGGTCGGCGCGTTCTCGGGCGGCACCGCATTCTTGAAGAGTGCGGAGCCGCGCGTGAACGGCATCCCCGCCACCATGACCAGGTCCTTGACCGAGACCGGCAGGCCGTGGAGCGGCGGCAGAACCCGGCGACGTTTCGCCGCTGCCTCGGCGCGCTTGGCCTGCGCGCGGGCTTTCGTCTCGTCGACATGGACGAATGCGCGGAGCTTGGGATCGAGTTTCTCCATCCGCGCGTAGACGTGATCGAGGAGCTCGACCGGCGAAAGCTTGCGCTTGACGATGAGCTGACGCAGCTCGACCGCCGTCATCTGCCAGAGTTGGGTCGGTTGTTGGGGCATCCCTTAGCACCGCTTTCCGTCGAAATTACGCCACAACGACTTGGCCGCGGGGTCGAACCGCTGCCATCGTCTATTTTCTCCAGTCATCGCCCGGCATGATCCGGTGCATGAATTCGTCGAATAGAGGGACGGTGAACGCCGTGTCGCCGTGCCGCGGGCTCCATATCATACCTTTGGAAATGAGTTGGTTTCGAATCGGGGCTTATTTCAATCCTTCAACCGGCGCAACCCAGCGCGGCTGCGCTTGGCCAAGTCCTGATACACCTCGGTCGCCGCGCGCCACTGCGCGAGCTCCTCGGGCGTGAGCTCGCGCACGACTTTAGCCGGAACGCCGACGGCGAGCGACCGCGTCGGCACTTTCATCTTGGCCGGTACCAGCGCGTTCGAGCCGACCACGCTGTCGGCGCCGAGCTCGGCGAAATCCAGGACCGTGGCATTGATACCGACCACCGCGTGGCGATCGAGCGTCGCACCGTGGATGATGGCGCCGTGGGCGATGTGGCTCGCGGGCCCTAGCGCGGTGACGCGGTCGGGGAAGACGTGGATCACGCAATTGTCCTGGACGTTCGAGCCGGCGCCGACCTCGATCCGGCCCCAGTCGGCGCGCAGGACCGCGCCGGCGGCGATGTAACAGCCGGCGCCGATCACGACGTCGCCGATCAGGACCGCGTCGGGATGGACGTAGGCCGTCCACTCGACCGAGGGCGATTTGCCTTCGAAGCTGTAATAGGGCATGCGCTCGGGACCGGGCTTGCTAGCGGCCGTGCGGCTTGCGGTTATCGACCACCCGCTTCGACTTGGTCATCGCCCGTTCGAGCGAACCGGTCGGCACGATCTCGACCGCGAGGCTCGATCCGGTTTCGGCCTTGAGCTTGGCTTCGACCCCTGCGATCAGCGCCGCCAGCGCCGCGCCAGCGGCCGTCTTGCCCGGGGCGAGTTCGACCCGGACCGTGCAGGTATCGGAGTGCCGGGCGTGGTCGTGATCGAGCACGATCCGGAACTCGGGCGCGAGATCGGGAAGCGCCCGCACCGCGTTCTCGACCTGGGTCGGATAAAACTTGGCGCCCTTCAAGTTGATACGGTCGTCACCCCGCCCGACGATCCCGCCAGGGGCGCGCGCGTGCGTCCGCCCGCAAGCGCAACGCTCGGTGGAAAGCCGCACCAAGTCGTTGGTCCAGTAGCGCAGCAGCGGCATCGCTTCGCGCGACAGATCGGTGACGACGAGGACGCCGGTTTCGCCCTCGGCAACCGGCTCCTTGGTCTCCGGGTCCAAGACCTCGGCGATCAGGTGGTCCTCGCAAAAGTGAATACCGTCCTTGGCCTCGCATTCGGGCGACATGCCCGGGCAGATTTCGGCGAGCCCGTAATAGTCGCGGGCATCGATGCCCAAGCCTTCTTCGAGCTTGGTCCGCGTCGCCGGTACCGCGGTTCCCGGTTCCCCGCCGAAGCAGCCGATGCGAAGGCCCAAGCTCTCGGGGGCGATGCCCGCTTCTTTCAGGCGTTCGGCCAAATACATCGCGAATGAAGGCGTGGCGAACAGGATCGTGCTCTTCAAGCCGGTCAGGTAATCCAAGTGCCGCTCGGTGTTGGTGGCGCCGATCGGCACCACCAAGCAGCCCAACTGCTGGCACGCCAGGTGAACGTTGACCCCGGCGACGAAGAGGCCGTAGGCGAAGCCGTTCTGGACGATGTCGCCGGGCCGGATCCCCATCGTCCATACAGTACGGCGCATGACCGCGTGGGTGTAAGCCAAGTCGTTCTTGGTCCAGACGCAGTGGAACGGGCGCCCCGTGGTGCCGGTGGTCGAAAGCGTCTCGATGAAGTCCCCGACCGGCACCGTCGCGATGTCCCCGAAAAAGGGCTTGGCCGCCTGCGCCTCACGCAACTCCGCCTTGGCGAGGATCGGGAACTTGCGGATGTCCTCGGGATGTTTGATCGCAAGCCCCAACACGATACCGGCCGCCGCGTACTTCCGGCGATAGAACGGGCTCAAGCGTAGGACCCGCTCGACCTGACGGGCGAGCTTCTCGCCCTGCAGCTTGCCGAGCGCCGCGCGCGGCAGCGTCTCGATCTCCGGATCGAGATAAACCGACGCCATATCGACTCAGCGGCCGCGGTAGCGGGGTTTCCGCTTCTCGATGAACGCCCGGTAGCCCTCGTAGGCATCCGCGGTCGCGTAGAGCACGTTCCCGGTCAGCACCTCGAGTTCCAAGCCGGCGCGCGGGTCCATGCCGAACGAGCGATCGATCGCCTTCTTGGCGAGCCCGACCGCGAGCGGCCCGCACGCCTTGAATTGATCGAGGAACTCGATCGCCGCCGGCTTGAGGTCCGCTTGCGTCGGCACCACGCGGTTGACGAGCCCGATCCGTTCGGCCTCCTCGGCCCCGATCATCTTGCCGGTCATCACCAGCTCCTTGGCGCGGCCCAAGCCGACGATCCGGGACAGGCGGTGGCAGCCGCCGGCCTCGGGGATGACGCCCAAGCGCACCTCGGTACAGCCGGCGCGCGCGTCGCGGGTCATGATGCGGAAGTCGCAGCCAATGCCGATTTCGAAGCCGCCGCCGGCGGCGACGCCGTGCCAGCAGCAGATGACCGGCTTTTCCAAGGCCTCGATCTTCTCGATGAAGACCTCCTGCGCCATGCGCAGGAAGTCGCGTCCGGTCGGATTGTGGATGGTCTTGTCGTGAAGGAGCGTGAACAAGTTGATGTCGAGCCCGGCGCAGAACACCCGCCCCGCCCCCATGATCACGACGCCGCGCACTTTCTCGTTCCGGTGCGCTTGGTCGATCGCGGCGCCGAACGACTCGAACATCTCGAGCGTAAAGGTGTTCAGGCGCTCGGGCCGGTTGAGGGTGACGAATTGAATGCCGTTCGCGACATCGACCTTGACCGCGGATTCCGTCGCGCGCGCCTGTTTCTTGCCCCGGCCGTTGGCCATAACCCCTCCCGCCGCTGTGAAATTTGCCGTTGCCGGCAATCGGATAGCCGGTTGTAGCGCCAAAGCCCAAGCGGGCTCAAGGCGGCTTCCCGGGCACCGATCGGTAAAGTCCCGAAGCCCCGTTTTAAGCGTTTGTTAAGCATAAGCCGCGACACTCGGCCCGTGTGTGGGAGCCCCGCCGTGCCGGCGGGGAGGACAAGAGTGCCGACCAACCAACGCGCGTTCGAGGATGGGGTCCACCCCAAGCGGCCGACGTGGCCGCTCGAACCGGTCAAGCGGCCGGGGCGGGCGCTCGCGGTCGCGCTCAAAGCCGAGCCCGATCCAGCGGCGCCGCCCACGGTCGTGGCGACCGGCAAGGGCGCGGTCGCCGAACAGATCCTGGCGCTCGCGTTCGCTCACGGCATCAAAGTCCGCGAAGACGCCGACCTCGCCGAGGTCTTGGCGCAGCTCGATCTCGACAGTCCGATCCCGGTCGAGGTGCTCACCACCGTCGCCGAGATTTTGGTCTACGTCTACCGCGCCAACGGCGCGGTACTGCCAACGCTAGAGGTACCGACATGACGAAACCCGCAAACCCGCTCATCGACGCCGTGCTCGCCGAACTGACCGAGCTCGAAAAAACCATGGGCGCGACCCGGCGCAAGATCGCCGGCGGCGAACGGATCGACCTCTCGGGCCTGGCGGCGCGGACCCAGAAATTCTGCGAAAAAGTAGTCGCGATCGAGCCCGAACTCCGGATCGGCTTCTCGCACCGGATGGGCGCGCTGGCAACCGACATGGACCTGCTCAAGGAGCAGCTCGTCTATGAGCAGGCCAAGCTCCAGGCCGCGCGCTAGATCCGGCCGCACCCCCCTCCCCCATCATGGAATTCACCGACTACCTGCGCTTCGTCGTCGCGCTGGCGTTCGTGGTCGGCTTGATCGGGCTCCTCGCGATCGCGGCCAAGCGCTTCGGCATGGCGCCGCGGATCGTCAAGGACCCCGGCCGCAAGGGCCGCCTCGCCATCGTCGACATGGCGCCGCTCGACGGCCGCCGCCGCCTGGTGCTGGTCCGGCGCGATAGCGTCGAGCATCTGGTGATCCTGGGCGCGACGTCCGAGACCGTGGTCGAAACCGGCATCCCGGCCGCAACCGCCGCCGAAGCCGGTACCGCCGAAGCGGCGCCGGCCCGCAAGGCCAACGGGCTCCGCTCGCTCACGCGGCCGCGCCCGGTCGATGGCGACCTCCGCTGATGAGCTACGTCGTCCGCTTTTTCTTCCTGATCGGGCTTGCGTTGCTGGCCGGCGTTTCTGCGGCCGCGGCGCAGAGCATCAACCTCGACTTGGGCGAATCGGGCCCGCTCACCGGGCGCATCGTTCAATTGATCGCGCTGGTCACGGTCCTGACGCTCGCGCCCTCGATCCTGATCGTGCTCACCTCGTTCACCCGGATCGTGGTGGTACTCTCGCTGTTGCGGAGCGCGCTCGGCGTCCAGCAGACGCCGCCCAACGTCGTCATCATTTCGCTGGCGCTGTTCCTGACCGCCTACGTGATGACGCCCACCTTTCAAAAGGTCTACGACGACGGCGTCCAACCGCTCATCAACGAGGAGATCGAGGAGCGCGAGGCGTTCGACCGCTCGATCAAGCCGCTGCATGAGTTCATGCGCACCCAGGTGCGGCCCGACGATCTGGCTGCGTTCATCGACATGGCCAAGCTCGAGACCCCGCCGACCGCCGAGGACACGCCGCTCCGGGCCCTGATCCCGGCGTTCATGGTGAGCGAGCTTCGGCGCGCGTTCGAGATCGGTTTCTTGATTATTATTCCGTTCCTAATCATCGACATGGTGGTCGCCTCGGTCCTGATGTCGATGGGAATGATGATGTTGCCGCCGATCCCGGTAGGTCCCCGCCGAACCGCTCAGGTCTTCGTGCCTGAGTTCGCGTAAATAGGTCTGAAAACTGTCGAGCACCCGCGGCATCATCGCCTGGATCTGCGGTTGCGTCGCCGCATCGGCGAGTTCGAGCGAAATCTTGATCCTCAAGTAGCTCGCCTGTTTCGACCCGGTGTTGAGGTTGACCAACATTTCCGGCAAATCGAAGAACGCGACCTGCGCTGGCGGCTTCTACGGACAGCAGCTGCTCGACATTATCCTGCCCTTCTAAGCCGGCGGACGCGATCCGAAGACGACAAAGGCCGGTCCCTCGACCGGCCTTTCGTTTGGCGAAGGCGGCGGCGTTTAGGTGTCGTCGCGGTAAACCTTCTCGCGCCGCTCGTGGCGCTCCTGCGCTTCGATCGAGAGCGTGGCGATCGGCCGTGCTTCGAGCCGCTTCAGGCTGATCGGCTCCCCGGTCTCCTCGCAATAGCCGTAGGTGCCGTCGTCGATCCGGCGCAACGCCTGGTCGATTTTCTGGAGCAGCTTGCGTTCGCGATCGCGGGTGCGCAGTTCGAGCGCGCGTTCGGTTTCGGTTGAGGCGCGGTCGGCGATGTCGATCTCTTGGTGGGTGTCCTGCTGCAGGTGGCGGAGCGTCTGGGTCGACTCCCGCACCAGCTCGTCGCGCCACTCCACGAGCTTGCGCCGGAAGTATTCGCGCTGGCGCGGGCTCATGAATTGTTCGCTCTCGGACGGACGATAGTTCTTCGGCAAACGACGGGCACGCTTCGCCATCACTACAATTCCCAAAGCACGACTCCCCTGGCAGCAAAAAGCGGCGCGTTTATAGCAACGGTCGAAGGCTGCGCCAAGCGCGCCGATGCCGATCACAAGTCTTTGAATTGGCTAAAAAATACCGCTAGGACGTCAAATCTGACCGAGCTTGGCGAGCTCGACCTTGGCGCGCAACTCGATTTCGTCGAGGATCGCGGTCAGTTTGGGGTCGGTAAAGGCCGTACGTCGGCTGTCGACCACCTTCAAGAGATCCTTCAAACGGTCGAGCGGGACCCGCCCCAGCAGCAGTCCCAAGCTAATGGCGCTGTTGATCGAGGTCAACGCGGTGGCCGCGGCCGAGCTGTTGGCGAGCGACGACGACGAGATGCCGAGTGCGGTGATGTCCAGGGACTGCGCCGACACCGTGATGGTCGAACCATCGATCGACGACAGCACGCTGAGCGCGGTCGCGCCCGAGGTGATCAGGTTCTTGTTGTTGAAGCTCGCGCTCGAGACGATGGTCGTGATCTGGTCGCGCAGCGCCGTGAAATCGGAGTGCAGCGCCGAGCGCGACGCCGAATCGAGACCGGCCTGGTTGGCTTGCACGGCCTTGGCTTTCATTTCGTTCAAGAGGTCGCTGATCGACTGGCCGGCGGTGACGGCGACGTTGGCGATCGAGTCGCCGGTCGCGAGCGCGATCTTGACCGACTCGATGCCCTTGATGTCGCCGCGAAAGCGCTGGGCGATCGCGAAGCTCGCGGCATTGTCCTTCGGCCCGTTGACCTTGAGCCCGGTCGTGATGCGGAGCTGCGAGACCTCGAGCAACTTCGTGGTCTTGTTGAGGTTCTGCAGCGCAATCAACGCGCCTGTATTGACGTTTACCGACGAAACCATTTCTTCAGTTCCCTCGTCCTCGGGCCCCGCTCTCTCGGGCAGGATTTTCCCACTGCTGTGGCGAGCAAGCCGCATGCCATGATTCATCCTTTGTTAACTTTGTTAACTTATGTTAAGCCGTTGTTAATACTAACTTTTCTTTAAGGGCCACGGATCGGCGGCCAGGCACGAATTGCCGCCAGGAAATATTTTCCTAGGAGCTTCCCGCACCGTTTAGGGCGGAGCGCCGCAGCGCTACGCGCAACCACGAAATCGATACGGCCGATCCCCGCGGGGCGATCGGACGCGGTGCCCGGCGCGCCGCCACCGCGAGCCAAAGAAAAGGGCCGGCGGTCGCCCGCCGGCCCTCGAGGCTCTCTCCTAGGAGGGGTTTTGTTGTGGGTTACTGAAAGAGCGCGAGAATGCTCTGCGGGCCGGCATTCGCGATCGCGAGGGGCTGCACACCCAGCTGCTGCTTGATCTGCAACGACTGCAACTTGGCGCTTTCCTCGGCGAGATCGGCGTCCACGGGTAAGCGCCGCAAGCGCCGCGTCAAGAAGTAGCGCGGGCGGCTCTCGAACAGACTCGCGCCGTTCGATTTTACAAGCCGGGGGCCGACCACATATGGATGCGCGGGCTACCCCCGGGTCACAGCCCGGGGGCGCGCATGACGACCTTGGTTTGCAGGTCGGCTCACGAAAGACTCGTTCCGGTTGCTGAAAAATCTATCCCGCACAACGTGGGTCAAGCCCAGCAATGACGGCGCCGGGGCCGGTACGCTGATGTTGCCCGAGCAAACCGCGCGTGGCACTTTCGCGCCATGAAGGACTCGCTCATCGCCGGATTGACCGCGACCGAACGCATCGTCGTCGACAAGCCGCGCACCATCGACTTCATGGGCGAGGAGCTACGCGTTTATTCGACGCCCTCGCTCGTTCGCGACATCGAAATGACGTGCCGCAATCTGCTGCTCAGGCACGTCGATGCCAACGAGGACTCGGTCGGCACCTTCGTCAACGTCGAGCATCTGGCGGCAACGCCCTTGGGCCTCTGGGTCGAGGTCGCGGCCAAGCTCATCGCCCGCGACGGTCGACGCGTCACCTTCGAAGTCACCGTGCGCGATCAGATCGACGATCCGATCGCGCGCGGCACGCACGGCCGCTTCGTCGTCGACAAGTCGAAGACCCGCGAGCGCCTTGCCGCCAAAACGGCCAAAGCCTAGCCTCGCCCTCCTTCAAGCGAAGGAGGACTCCCCCGTGCAGTACAAGCGCCTGAGCTGGTCGATCGAATCCTCGCCCCAGAAACCCGGCGACAACGCGATCGGCATTCTGACCCTCGACGATCCCAAAGCCTCGAACGCGGTCGGCCCGCGCATGGCGCTCGAACTCGACGCCATGGTCGACGAGATCAAGCATTCGGACGTCCGCGTCGTAATCATCACCGGCGCCGGCGGCAATTTTTGCGGCGGCGGCAACCTCAAGGTCGAGACGCTGCCGATGGAAAAACCGGACGACCGTTTGGGGCTCGACGACAACGAGTATGGCGATCTCCTCCTGTGGTGGCTGAACGACCACTTCCACCACGTCGCCCAGCGCGCCTGCCGCAAGCTCGAGGACCTGCCGCAGACGACGATCGCGGCGATGGACGGCATCACCGTGGGCGTCGGGCTCGAGATGGCAATCAGCTGCGACCTTCGGCTGT
>VGEO01000093.1 GCA_016869275.1 Alphaproteobacteria bacterium
TGAACGACGACAAGGCGTCCACGTACAAGTTGGCGTTGCTACGCGCCATCAGTCGGATCGCCGATAGCGCAGCAGGGTATGCGCGCGATGCGAACGAAGACCACGTTGCGGTACTGCTCGGCCTGGTAGGTCTTTATTGGGTCCGCCTTTTCAAGCCGCTTCTGGCAGCGAATCTTCCGCAGAGCCCGAGGAATCGCGGCGATAGGTGGCTCGGATTCGTCAAGGAACGCGGGTTCCGGCGTTTGCAGGATGTTTCGTACCTCGACCTGAGAATTGGTATGACGTTCACCGGCGAGCGCTCGGTCGCGCTGCATCACGCTATTCGCGATGCCTGCCGGACGATTGCAGAGATGCCTGCCCGCTATACGACCTATCCGAACGGTGTCCCTATTCTGCCGATTACTCGGGGCGGGCCGGTACTGCGGAGCGAAACGCTTCGTCTGGAGGACGACTACTTGTCTGAATACGGCGACCTTCTCATTCCCCGAGACCTATGGCGAGCGTTGCAGCGGTACGACGTGTGGATTGAGCCGGCTTTGGTCGCAGAGTGGGTGCGGCTCATGAAGGCGTACGCTGATAGTCAAGGCCGGCCGCTCGATGAGGGCGCGGTTGTGAAAGCGATGGAGTGGTCGGAACCGAGTAGGGATGTTCGAATCGCGCGAGAACAAGCGCTTGCGCTTATCGAAAGTTCGACGCTTGAGTGCGTCTGGAGTGGCCGGCGTCTCTCCGCAAACACTCTCGACATAGACCACTGTCTGCCGTGGGCCGTTTGGCCCTGTAGCGACCTCTGGAATCTACTTCCCGCCCACCAAAACGTTAATAAGGAAAAGCGGGACAGACTCCCAAGTCGAACGATCATTCAGCGCGCTAGGGACGCGATCGAGCGATGGTGGGACGTCGGTTACCTGCGGTCGGGCAATCCTGTCCTGCCAGAGCGATTTGTCACCGAAGCCAGGGCCAGCTTACCGACGATCAATGCGTCAGAAATTAAGCTCGAAGATATCTTTGCCGGTCTCGAACTCCGGCGCTTGCGGTTGAAGCACGATCAGCAAGTGCCTGTATGGGAACCAAGCGGCGGCCTTGCGAACTTCGGAGCATAGAGCGGCAATCTGTGACACCGTCCGCTTGAAACGTACGCCTGCGAGGCGTACATTGTCGGCGGAAAGACCGACGATGCCGCGCACCGCGCAACGCCACGACCGCATCAGCCTGCGCCTCAGCCTGCGTTCGAAGCGGAAACTCGAGCGCGCGGCTGCCTACAGCGACAAGACGCTGACCGACTTTGTGGTCGACATCGCGCTGGAGAAGGCCGACGCGGTCGTCCGCGCGCACGAGGTCATCCGCTTGACCGAGCCCGAGTGGGAGCGGTTCCAGAGGCTCCTCCTCGATCCGCCCGGCTTCAATAAGCGCCTGCGCACCGCGTTCGCGAGACACGCCGGCACCGTCCGCCGGTGACGTTAGATCGCGGATCGATCGTCATCCGGCCGCTGGCGGGCGATGATAACCGCGCGTCGTTTGTTTGCGGCAAGGAGCCTCTCGACCGCTACTTCCGCGAGCAGGCGACACAGGACGTGAGGCGGGGCATCGCCAGCGTGTTCGTCGCGGTGGCGCCGCCGGAGCCAGCGCGGGTCCTTGGCTTTTTCACGTTGAGTGCCGCCACAGTGGCGCCGATCGACCTTCCTTCCGAGGTGGCAAGACGCCTGCCGCGACACCCGGTGCCGGCGGCTTTGATCGGGCGGCTCGCCGTCGATCGAAGCTTCGCCCGGCGTGGACTCGGCGACATCATGTTGGCCGACGCGATCGCGAAAGCTCGAATGGCGTCCGAAACGATCGCCATCGCGGTGATCGTCGTCGATCCGATCGATGAAGCGGCGCGCGATTTCTACCTGGCGTTCGGATTTCGGTCGCTGAACGGCCCGCAACGCCGGTTGTTTCTCGTGCCGCCGCGCCGCCAACCGGCATGAATCCGCGCGGCGATATCTATACACACCAACAGGATTTCAAACGCTCATTTAAACGCTCACGGCGTTTTGTACGAAAGAACCTGCGCCGCGAGCGCGATGCCGCGTGCGCCGCTCTGGTAGAATCGGCAGGCACTTCCCATATCGCCCAGAACCGAGGATCCCGCGGCGAGCGGGATCGAACCAAGGAGCGATCCGATGAAAGACCGGCGCGGCGATGAAGTGACCGGGGCGACGCCCGAAGCGCTCGATACCTTCGAGGCGGCGCTCGCCGGGTTCCAGTGTTATGCCGGCGACCCGTTGGCGCTGCTCGACCGCGCAGCTGCCACGGCGCCCGGCTTCGCGATGGCGCATCTCTTCCGTGCCGATCTCCTGCTCTCGGGCACCGAGGGCCCGAGCCTCGCGCCGGCGCGGGCGAGCATTGCCGCCGGTGCCGCGCACGCGCGGACCGCGCGCGAGCGCCTGCACGTCGCGGCCGCGACCGCGCTCGCCGACGGCCGCTTCGAAGACGCGGTCGAGCGTTTCGAGGACATCCTGCTCGAGCATCCGCGCGATGCGCTGGCACTCGAAATGGCGCACATCTTCGATTTCTTCCGGGGCGACGCCCGCAACCTGCGCGACCGTGTCGTGCGCGTGCTGCCGGCGTGGTCCGAGCAGGTACCCGGCTACCACGCTTTGCTCGGCATGCTCGCGTTCGGCCTCGAAGAGACGGGCGACTATGCCCGCGCCGAGGACACCGGCCGGCGCGCGCTCGACCTGAATCCGCGCGATGCCTGGGCCCACCACGCCGTCGCCCACGTGCTCGAAATGCAGGGCCGCGCCGCCGATGGCGTCAAATGGATGCGCGAGCGCGAAGCCGAGTGGGCGCCCGACAACTTCTTCGCTGTCCACAACTGGTGGCACCTAGCGTTGTTTCATTTGGACCAGGACCACATCGCCGCGGTCAAGGCGCTCTACCAGGAGCGCATCCGCGCCAAGCCATCGACGGTCGTGCTCGAGATGATCGATGCCGCGGCGCTCCTGTGGCGGCTTTATCTGCGCGGCGTTCCGATCGAGCCCCAGTTCTGGACCGACATCGCCGCGACCTGGACGCCCTTGATCGAGGACGGCAACTACGCCTTCAACGATGTCCACGCGCTGATGGCGTTCCTGGGCGCCGGCCGGAGCGACTTGGTCGCGCAGCAACTGGCGACCTTGAAACGCGCGGCGGCGGGATCGGGCAGCAACGCGCCGATGGCGGCGCGTGTCGGCGTCCCGGTCGGCGAAGCGCTGATCGCGTTCGCGGCTGGCGACTATGCGCGAACGATCGAGCGTTTGCGCCCGCTCCGCGCCTACGCCCAGATCTTCGGCGGCAGCCACGCCCAGCGCGATCTCCTCGACCTGACCCTGATCGAGGCCGCCAGCCGGGGCGGCCAGCGCGCCATGGTCTGCGCGCTCGCGGCCGAGCGCGTGCGCGCCAAACCTTCGAGCCCGCTCGCGCTCCGCTACCGCGACTATGGCGCCCGCGCCGCCTGACGCTAACCCGGCGTTAACGGTCCGTTAGCCATGATCGCCGGGTCGGGCGTGGCGGCGCACGTCCCGACCCGGTACACTTCCGCGGGCGAGGACCGATGGCATCCAAGTTCAAGCGCTTCATCAACCGCGTGTTCGCCGAGGACGAGGCCGCGGCGGGTAAACGCGCCGAGACGAAGCGCGCCGGCGATACCGCCAAGGCGATCGCCAAGCTCAAACGCGAGGTCGGCGCCAACGATCGCCCCGATGGCCTGCTCGGCCCGGCGGCCGGCGCGCTCGAAGACAAGCTCCGCGCCGCGTTCGATCGTCCCGACAAGCCCTTGACCCCGGCCCGGCTCGATCTCATCACCAAAGCGATGCGCGAGCGCGAAAAGCTTTTGGACGCGATTCCGGAGCGCACCCGCAAGCGCCTGATCGTCGCGCTCTACAAGCAGATCAAGGCCGGCAAACGCCACTAGGAGAGAAAGCCCTCATGGCGAGCGCGTCGAACCATGGGGGCAGTGCGTAATCCGCTCGCCGCCGCTGCGCCGGAAGGGTCGTGCCATCCGCTTGCGCGGGGAGGGTGGGGAGAGGGTATCGTGGCGGCGCCATGACCGCGGCCCCTTCCGAGGACGACCTCTTGCACGCGCTCGCAGCCGGCGACCGCCGCGCGCTCGCCCGTGCGATTACGCTGGTCGAATCGCGCCGGCCCGAAGACATCCGCCGCGCCCACGCGCTGCTCGACGCGGTGCTGCCCAAGACCGGCCGCGCCCGGCGGATCGGCGTGAGCGGCCCGCCCGGCGCCGGCAAGTCGACCTTGATCGAAGCGCTCGGGCTCCACGTCACCGGCTTGGGTCTGAAACTCGCGGTGCTCGCGGTCGACCCGTCCTCGACCCGATCGGGCGGCTCGATCTTGGGCGACAAGACCCGGATGGCCGAGTTGGCGCAGGCGCCGCTCGCCTATATCCGGCCCTCGCCCTCGCGCGGCGCGCTGGGCGGCGTTGCCGAGCGCACGCGCGAAGCGATGCTGCTCTGCGAGGCGGCCGGGTTCGACGTCGTCATCGTCGAGACCGTCGGCGTCGGCCAGTCCGAGGTCGCGGTCGCTGACATGGTCGATCTGTTCGCCCTGATCCTGGCGCCGGGCGGGGGCGATGAGCTCCAGGGCATCAAGCGCGGCATCGTCGAGCTGGCCGAACTGGTGATCGTCAACAAGGCCGATGGCGATCTGATCGGTACCGCGCAGCATCTAGCCGCCGAGTATGTCGCCGCGCTCTCGCTCCTGCGGCCGCTCTCGCCGGCGTGGAAGCCCGAGGTCGTATTGTGTTCGGCGCTCGCGCGCGAAGGCATCGCCGAGGTTTGGGCGACGATGGAACGCCAGCGCGCCGCGCTCGAAGGCGCGGGCGAGCTCGCCCGCCGCCGCCGCGGCCAAGCCCGGGACTGGCTCTGGCGCCAGGTGAGCGAGGGGGTCGTGGCCGCGCTCCGCGCCGACGCCGGCACCCGCGCGCTCGCGCAAGCGCTCGAAGCCCAGGTCGAAGCCGGCACGCTCTCGACCGCGGCCGCCGCCGACCGTCTGATCGCGGCATTCCGCACCAAGGCCTGAACCCGCTCTCGGCTCTTCCGGCGCCGCCCTTGACGCTCGGGCGAGGCACCCTGTAAAAGTCGCCGCCTAATCCATTAACGACGCGAACAACTTGCGGGAGGCCGCCATGGCCCGGCGCTGCGAACTCACTGGCAAAGGCGTGTTGGTCGGCAACAAGGTGAGCCATGCCAACAACAAGACCAAGCGGCGCTACCTGCCGAATTTGCAGGACGTGACGCTGTTGTCGGACGCGCTCAACCGGAGCGTCAGCCTGCGCATCTCGACCAACGCGCTGAAAAGCGTCGAGCATAACGGCGGGCTCGACGCGTTTCTGCTCAAGGCGAGCGACGGCGTGCTGTCGCTTCGCGCCCAACGGCTGAAGCGCGCGATCAAGAAAAAGGTGCGGGCGAGCGCCTGAGCTCGGCCGCCGCGCTCGGCCAAAGCCGTGCGTCAGCCGAGCGGGCTGAACCGCGTATCGCGGTCGTAGACGTCGCTCTTGTCGACCCGCTTCAGGTAGGCGACCGCCCCGTAGGTGAGCGGGGTCGCCAGCGCCTCGTAGGCCGACTTCGCCAGCCACTGCGCCACGATCAGCGACAGCAGCGCCCCGGTCGGAATGACGCCGGCGAATGCGATCGCGAGGAACACGGCGGTATCGAGCCCCTGGCCGACCAGGGTCGAACCGATCGTGCGCGCCCACAGATGGCGGCCGTGGGTCGCGATCTTCATCCTGGCGAGCACGTAGGCGTTGGCGAACTCGCCGATGAGATAGGCGACGAACGAAGCCGCGAGGATACGCGGGGTCGCGCCGAGGATCGCCTCGTAAGCGGCCTGGTTCGGCCAGAACGGCGCCGCCGGAAGCAGTCCGCCGAGCCAAATCGCCGCGACCGCGATCAGATTGCCGACGAACCCGAGCCAGATCACGGTGCGCGTGCGGGCGAAGCCGTACACCTCGGTCAGGATGTCGCCCAGGATATAGCTCACAGGGAAGATCACGATCGCCGCCGAGAGCGTCACGCCGGCGAGGGTGACGATCTTGGTGGCGATGACATTGGCGGTGATGAGACAGGCGACGAACAGCACGGCGACGACGACGTAGCGCGTCGTCGGCGGGGCAGCCGTTGCCGCCCCCGGGGTCGAGGTCATGGGAGCCCTCACTCGAATGCCACCGGCGCAACAAGCCGGCGCGAGCTTGGTCTAGCGCCGGTGCCGGCGTGGGGTCAAGCCGCGGGTACGGCCGCGGTCATGCCGCTGGTTTGAGCGTCGCGCGCAGCACGAGATAGCCGGCGATCGCCGACAGGATCGAGCCGCCGAGGACGCCGATCCGAACGCCGACCGCCTGAGCCGGATCGGCGAAGGCGAGCGTGCCGATGAAGAGGCTCATGGTGAACCCGATCCCGGCCAGCAGCGCGACCCCGTAGACGTGGATCCAGCCGACGCCCTCGGGCAAGCGGCAAAGCCCGAGACGGACCGCCGCATAGGCGAAGCCGAACACGCCGATCTGCTTGCCGAGAAACAGACCGAGCGCGATGCCGAGCGGTACCGGCGCGAAGATCGCGGTCCAGGTGACGTCGCCGAGCGTCACGCCGGCGTTGGCAAAGGCGAACGCCGGCATGATGCCGAACGCCACCCACGGGTGCAGCGTTTCCTCGAGATGTTCGAGCGGCGAGCCGCCGCGGCGATCGTCGAGCGGGATCGCGAGGCCGATCGCGACCCCGGCTAGGGTCGCGTGAACGCCGGACTTGAGCACGCATACCCACAGCACCGTGCCCACGATCGCATAGGCGCCGACGCGGACGACGCCGGCCAGGTTCATGACGACCAGAGCGACGATCGCGACCGCGGCCAGCACGAGCGAGAGCGCGGACAAATTGGCGGTATAGAAAAGCGCGATGATGACGATCGCGCCCAAGTCGTCGGCGATGGCGAGCGCGAGCAGGAAGATCTTGAGCGCGACTGGAACCCGCGAGCCCAGCAGCGAGAGAATGCCGAGCGCGAAGGCGATATCGGTCGCCGCCGGGATCGCCCAGCCGGCGAGCGTCGCCGGCGAGTCGCGATTGACCGCCCAGTAGACCAAGGCCGGGATCGACATGCCGCCGACCGCGGCGACCACCGGCAGCGCCGCCTGATCCCACGCCGCCAAGTGGCCGCGTCGGACCTCGCGCTTGATCTCGAGCCCGACCAGCAGGAAGAACACCGCCATCAGGCCGTCGTTGATCCAGAGCAGCAGCGGTTTCGCGAGTTCGAGCGCGCCGATCCGGACTTCGACCGGGGTCTCGATCAAACCGTCGTAGAGCCAGGACAGCGGCGAGTTGTGGAGCGCCAGGGCGAGCGTCCGCCACCGCCAGCAGGATGATGCCGCCGCTCGCCTCGAGCCGCAGGAATTCGCGCAGCTTGTCCATGCCTCCCCCCTTTCGTTTCCGGCCGCGCGAAATCGTCTATGCTGTCGTCGGCGCGCGATCGCCGGAAGAACGCAATGTGGGGATGAGATCGAGGATGGCCAAGACGGCATTAACGCAACTCGGACGCAAGACCGCCCTGCCGCGCTCGCCTGCGGCGGCCAAGCTCGAGCGCGTCCCCAACGCGCACGCCGATTCCGACTGCGTCGTCCGCTTCACCGTGCCCGAGTTCACGACCCTCTGCCCGATCACCGGTCAGCCCGATTTCGCCCACCTCGTCATCGATTACGTGCCGCGGCGCTATCTGGTCGAGAGCAAGTCGCTCAAGCTCTATCTGGGGTCGTTCCGGAACGAAGGTCACTTTCACGAGGACACCACCGTCACCATCGCCAAACGCCTGATCGCACTTTTGAAGCCGACCTGGCTCCGGATCGGCGGCTACTGGTACCCGCGCGGCGGCATGCCGATCGACGTCTTCTTCCAGACCGGTCCGGCGCCGAAGGGTGTCTGGATTCCCGACCAGGGCGTCCAGCCCTACCGCGGTCGCGGCTGAGGTCGAGGCCGCTCACAGCCGCGCCAGCATCGGGTGAGTCCCGCTTTCCGCATGTTCGCGATGATGACAGCGGCGGTTACTGTGACACGAAGTCCAGCGCGATCGCACCGACCCCAATCGCGATCAGGAGCGCGCCGCCCAGCCGGTTGATGCGGCCGAGCGCCCGCGGGCTCGCGACCACGGCGCGGGCGCGCGCCGCCAGGAACGCGTAACCGAGCACGTTGACGAAGGCGAGGCCGACGAAGGTCGCGACGACGATCGCGGTCTGCGGGATCAACGCCCGCGCCGGGTCCATGAACTGCGGCAGGAACGCGACGAAGAAGGTGAAGGCGCTCGGATTGAGCGCAGTGACGGCCCAGGCATGACCGAGCAGGCGGGCCGGGGCGGCAGGTACCGCCGGCGCGGTCGGATCGGCTGCAGCGGGATTGCCGGCCCGCCACAGTTTGAAGCCGAGCCAAGCGAGGTAGCCGGCCCCGGCCCATTTGAGCGCGGCGAATGCGGCCGGCGATGCCGCGAACACGGCACCCAGTCCGGCGAGCGACGCGGTCATCGCCGTCAAGTCGCCGAGTGCAACGCCCACGGCCAGCGGCAGCGCCGTCCGCGCGCCTTGGCCGAGCGCATATGCGATCACCAGCAGCACGGTCGGCCCCGGGATCACCAGGAGCACGGTTGAGGCGCCGGCGAAGGCGAGCCAGGTCTCGACGGTCATCGGCGGCGTCCTCGACCGCGCCTCAGTCGGACAGATGGAACAGCAGCAGGACGGTCTGCTGCAGCGACCGGAAATTGTCGTCCGAGGCGATGAAGACGAGGTGGCCGCCGTCTGGCGCCGGCAATGCCGCCATCGCTTCGTAATTGTCGACAACGAGCGGCGGCTCGATCCGTGCGAGTTCGCGACCTGCGAGGCGGGCGCCAGGCTTGATCGTGGCGCGGGCGATCCGCTGCAGCCGTGCCGCGAACCCGCCGACGGCGGTGAAGCGGCGCTCGAGCGCCAGCACATCGCCGTTCTTGAGCCGGGCGAACTCGGTCGGCTTGAACAGGCCGGTCGGCGCGTAGGTGAGCGCGAACGCCCGATCGCCGGCCACGATCCAGCCGGGATGATCGCCGCCTTCGACAGCGGGTTCCTCGGCGACCATCAGAATCCGTCCGCCGCCCAGCGCGGTCGCCGCCTCGAACCCGCCGTTGGCCGCGAGCGCGCGCCGTTCCGGGATCGGCATCGTCGCCTTGGCGATGCCGCCGATATGGCCGGGCGCCGCCGGATAGCGCCACAGCCGGTGGTCCTGCTCGAAGGCAACGAAGGTCGCATGGCGGAGCGCGATCACCGCTTCGGCGTCGGTCGCGCGGCCCGCGAGCGCCAGGCCGTTGCCATCGAGGATCGGATCGATGGTGGCATCGGCGACGCCGACCAGCTGTCCGTTCGCGACGACCGGGCGGAACCCGATCCAGACGCCGCGGTCCGAAACCGCGAGCAGGCGGCCGTCGGGGGCAACCGCGAGGCCGGAAAGGCCGCCGAAGCGGGGATGGGTCGAGCGCAGTACGAGGCCGCCGCGATAGGCGAGGGCGCCGATCTGGGTGGCCTCGGGAACTTCCGGGTTGAGCGGGATGCGCCGGGTCGTGAGCGTGAGCGGCTCGGCCGCCGCCGCGACGGCGAGCGCGACCGACACGATGGCGACGGCGATCGCCATGCGAGCGAGCGCAATCGGCACGGCGGGCGCCGCGAGCGGCCGGCCCGGGCTCGGTCGGGTCAGGGCCGGCGCTCGGCGGCTAGTGGAGACGGCGGCGGCGACCGCCGCCGCTACGCTCGTCGTCGGGTAGCTTCTCGTCGAACAGCGACGCCAGCTGATCGACCATCGCGCCAGCGAGCTGATCGGCATCGACGATGGTGACGGCGCGGCGGTAATAGCGGGTGACGTCGTGGCCGATGCCGATCGCGATCAGTTGCACCGGCGAGCGCGCCTCGATCCAGTGGATGACCTGGCGCAGGTGGCGGTCGAGATAGTTGCCGGAGTTGACCGAGAGCGTCGAATCGTCGACCGGGGCGCCGTCGGAGATCACCATCAGGATGCGGCGCTGCTCGCGCCGCGCCAGCAGCCGCCGATGCGCCCACAGGATCGCCTCGCCGTCGATGTTCTCCTTCAGCAAACCCTCGCGCAGCATCAGGCCGAGATTCTTGCGCGACCGCCGCCACGGCTCCTCTGCCGACTTGTAGACGATGTGGCGCAGGTCGTTGAGGCGGCCGGGATTGGCGAGCTTGCCAGCGTTGAGCCAGTCCTCGCGCGACTGGCCGCCCTTCC
Source organism: Alphaproteobacteria bacterium (assembly GCA_016869275.1). Classification (GTDB taxonomy): domain Bacteria; phylum Pseudomonadota; class Alphaproteobacteria; order SHVV01; family SHVV01; genus SHVV01. The sequence goes on from VGEO01000093.1 coordinate 10,272, forward strand.
AGGCGCGGGTGGTGAACCCCAATATTTCGACGTTGACGCCGCAGCGCTCGAGCGTGCGCGCCAGGATGTCGGTGCACATCGCCGCGACGCTGATCGGGCGGCCGCGCATCGAGCCGGAATTATCGATCAGCATCGTCACCACGGTGTCGCGGAACTCGGTTTCGCGCTCGCGCTTGAACGAGAGCGGGTGGGCGGCGTTGACGACGACGCGCGCGAGCCGCGCGGCGTCGAGGATGCCCTCGTCGAGGTCGAACTGCCACGAGCGGTTCTGCTGCGCCATCAGCCGGCGCTGCAGGCGGTTGGCGAGGCGCGACACCGAATTGTGGAGGCCCGAGAGCTGCTGATCGAGGTGGCGGCGGAGCCGCGTCAGCTCGTCGCCATCGCACAGTTCCTCGGCGCGCACGGTCTCGTCGTAGGCGGTCGAGAATACCTTGTAGCTGTCGCCGGTGCCGGGATCGGGCGGAAAGTTGTCGGGCTTGGGCTGGCGGCGGGTCGGTGTCGGCTGCTCGTCGCCCGAGGTGTCGAGCTTGAGATCGGCAGCGGTGCCGGCCTCGGCTTCGCTGTCGTCGGTCTCGTCGCTTTGCTCGCCGCGGGCGGCGAGCGATTCGGAGTCCTCGCCCTCGCCCTCGTTGCCCTCGCCCGCGCCCTGTTGCTGCTGGTCCTGGTCGTCTTCGCCGCCTTCCTGCTGCTCCTCGAGTTCCTGGTTTTCGTCCTCCTCGGCGAGGCCAAGATTGGCGATCAGGCGGCGCGCGCTGCGGGTAAAGGCGTCCTGGTCCGCGGCATTGGCGACCAGCTCGTCGAGCTCCGCCGCGCCCTTGGCGAGAATGTCGCTCCGCCACATGTCGACCAGCTTGCGCGCCGCGACCGGGGGCGGCGCGCCGGTCAGGCGTTCGCGCAGCAGGAGGGCGACCGCCTCCCCGACCGGCGCATCTTCTTTCTGCGCGATCTCGGCGTAGCCGCCGGCGCGGTAGTGCTCGTCGAGCACCGCTTGAAGGTTGGCGGCGACCCCGGGCATGCGCCGGGCGCCCAACGATTCGACCCGCGCCATCTCGGCGGCGTTGTAAACGCCGCGCGCCTCGGTGCCGTCCGGCATGCGTGCAGCGTGGATACGCGGGTCGTGATGACGGAGCTGGAGCGCGAAAGCATCGGCGGTGCCGCGCAACGTCGACACTTCCATCGGGTCGAGGTCGCGCGAGGGCAGCGGCAGATAGGCCTGCTTGCCGGCGAGCCGCGGCGAATCGCGGCCATAGGCGACGACGACCTCGGTATCGCCGGCGATCGCGCGCATAGTCGCGGCGAGCGCCAGCGTGAAATCGTCGACCGGCGAGCGGGTGGGCGCCACGGATCGGCCTAGTTGCGCTTGACCGCCTTGACGCTCGACTCGGGCAGTTCCTCGTTGAAGCAGCGCTGGTAGTACTCGGCGACCGTCGCCCGCTCGGCTTCGTCGCACTTGTTGAGGAAGGTCAGGCGGAAAGCGAAGCCGACGCTGCCGAAGATGCGGGCGTTCTCGGCCCACGTGATCACGGTACGCGGCGACATCACGGTCGAGACGTCGCCGGCCATGAAGCCGGTGCGGGTGAGCTCGGCGACCAGCACCATGGTGGCGATGGTCTTGCGGCCCTCGGCGCTGTCGTAGGTCGGCGACTTGGCGAGGACGATGTTCACTTCGTCGTCGTGCGGCAGGTAGTTGAGCGTCGCGACGATGTTCCAGCGATCCATCTGGCCTTGGTTGATCTGCTGGGTGCCGTGATAAAGCCCGGTGGTGTCGCCCAAGCCCACCGTGTTGGTGGTGGCGAACAGACGAAACGCCGGGTGCGGGCGGATGACTTCGTTCTGGTCGAGGAGCGTGAGCTTGCCCTCGGCCTCGAGCACGCGCTGGATCACGAACATGACGTCGGCGCGGCCGGCATCGTACTCGTCGAACACCAGCGCGGTCGCCGATCGGTAGCACCACGGCAGGATGCCTTCGCGGAACTCGGTCACCTGCAGGCCGTCGCGCAGCACGATCGCGTCCTTGCCGATCAAGTCGATGCGCGAGATGTGGCTGTCCAGATTGACACGGATGCACGGCCAATTGAGCCGCGCCGCGACCTGCTCGATGTGGGTCGACTTGCCAGTGCCGTGATAGCCCTGGATCAGGACGCGGCGGTTGAAGGCGAAGCCCGCCAGGATTGCGAGCGTAGTTTCGCGGTCAAACCGGTAGGCATCATCGACGTCGGGCACGTGTTGGCTCGGCTGCGAATAGCCGGGCACTTCGAGATCGCTGTCGATCCCGAACATCTGGCGCACCGACACCTTGATATCGGGGAGGGCGGTCACCTGGGCAGTGGACAGCGCCGAGGAGGCGGTCATCGAATCACCTTAAAGCGGGTTGAATGCGGGCGGTCGAACGGTGCAGCGCGGCTCACGGCGATGGGGCCGCGCGCTTACGGAGCAGCGAATAGGCTTGATTGATAGCTTTTAGCCTTTCTTCGGCGTCCTTGGAACCCCCGTTGGTATCGGGGTGGTAGCGTTTCACGAGTTCCTTGTAGCGAACCTTGATGTCGTCCGAGGTGGCGTGGCCATCGAGCTCGAGCTGTTCGAGCGCGCGCCGCTCGGGGCCGCTTCGCCACCGCGCCGGTTTGGTCCGCGTCTCGGGCTTGGCCGAGGGCTCGTCGGCGAACACGCCGAGCGGGTCGCGGTAAGCGCCGCCGAACGGACCGCCGCCCTTGGTGTTGACGCCGAGCCGCCACGTCGGCCGGTGCCAGGTGACGTCGTCGCGCTGAAACGCCTCGATCTCGCCCTGATCCATACCGGCGAAAAAGTCCCACGACGCGTTATAGGCGCGCACGTGATCGAGGCAAAACCAATAGTGGCCGCTCGGCTCACGCGGCGACTTCGGCGCCCGGAACTCGCCCGAACGGTCGCACCCGGGATGCTCGCACCGTCGCGTGGTCGCGATCGGCTCGTCGAAATCCCAGTTGAGCTCGCTGAATCCGAAATATCGCACCGCTGGATTATGGGTGGTGGCATTTCGGCTGGCAAGCGCACGCCGGCCGCGCCGTACTACGCGGCCGCCGGCGCCGTGCGTGCGGTATTCGGCCGTAACCGAACGCCGTCGTCCTCGATGAACTCGACCCCAGCCGCCTCGAACGCACCCCGTAACGCCGACAAATTGGCGCGGATCGGCTGGCGGTGTTCGAGCTCGAACGCGTTGATCGTCGAGACGCTCACCATCGAGAGGTGGGCGAGTTCGGGCAACGTCCATTTGAGGAACGCCCTGGCTGCCCGGCACTGACCAGCCGTTAACATGACCTAACTATTGATCGGCCCGCACCAAGTGGCCCAGATGGAATGTTAGTTCAGAGTTGGCCGTTGCGCTAGAGCCCTTTCATATTGAGTGGCGATAGCCGGCGTGAGCGAGATAGTTGCGGCATTCGGTGGGTTGGACGCTGCGCAGGAACTCGCCGACAGCCGCCCATAGGGCGTCGACGGTTCTGGCGGCGA
>VGEO01000094.1 GCA_016869275.1 Alphaproteobacteria bacterium
GCGACCGCGACCGAAGGCCAAGGCCGCCCGCACCGCGCGCGCCGCACGGCCGCGCAAGCGGGCGGCGGCCAGGCGCGGCCGCAAGCGTTAGGGCGGCGGACATGTGCGGAATCGTCGGTGTAATCGGCAACGGCGCCGCCGCGCCGCTCCTGCTCGACGGGCTCAAGCGGCTCGAGTATCGCGGCTACGACTCGGCCGGTATCGCGACCCTGGTCAACGGCCACATCGACCGCCGGCGCGCCGAGGGCAAGCTAGCCAATCTGGAGCGCGTTCTCGCCGAACGGCCGATGACGGGCGAGGTCGGGATCGGCCACACGCGCTGGGCGACGCACGGCGTCCCCAACGAGCGCAACGCGCATCCGCACGCGACGGCGCGGGTCGCGGTCGTCCACAACGGCATCATCGAGAACTTCCAAGAGCTCAAGGCCGAGCTGGTTGGCCGCGGCCACAATTTCGAGTCGGACACCGATACCGAGGTGATCGCGCAACTGATCTCGCACTACCTTGCCGCCGGCCAGAAACCGATCGAGGCGACCGCCGCGACCTTGAAGCGGCTCGACGGTGCGTTCGCGCTGGCGCTCATTTTCGCTGGCGAGGCGAACCTGATGATCGGCGCCCGCCGCGGCAGCCCGCTCGCGGTCGGGTGGGGCGAGGGCGAGATGTATCTGGGGTCGGATGCGTTGGCCTTGGCGCCGCTCACGCAGCGCATCACCTACCTCGAGGACGGCGACTGGGCGGTGCTGACGCGAACCGGCGCCGAGGTGCGCGACGAAGCAGATCGTGCTGTCGAGCGGCCGATCCGGACCACGGCGATATCGGGCGCGCTCACCGGCAAGGGCGGCTACCGCCACTACATGGAGAAGGAAATCTGGGAGCAGCCTACCGTCATCGGCGAGACGCTCAAGGCCTACTACGACCCGCTCGATCGCGGCATCGCGCTGCCCAAGCTCCCGTTCGACCCGGCCAAGATCTCGCGCCTCACCATTGCCGCTTGCGGCACCGCGTACTACGCGGCGATGATCGCGCGCTACTGGTTCGAACGGCTGGCGCGGCTCCCGGCCGACGGCGACATCGCCTCCGAGTTCCGCTACCGCGCGGTCCCGCTCCCCAAAGACGGCGCGGCGCTCTTCATCTCGCAGTCGGGCGAAACCGCCGATACCCTGGCCGCGCTCCGCTTCGCGCGCAGCCAAGGCCAGCCGATCGCCGCGATCGTCAACGTCGCCGAGAGCACGATCGCGCGCGAGTCCGACATCGTCCTTCGCACCCACGCCGGCCCCGAGATCGGCGTCGCCTCGACCAAGGCGTTTACCTGTCAGCTTGCGACCCTCGCCTGTCTGGCGGTTGCGTTCGCGGCGGTGCGGCGCGCGATCGATCCGGCGCTCGAGGCCAAGCTGACGGCGGCCCTGACCGAAGTGCCCTCGCGCGCTGCCGACGTGCTCAATCACGACCCCGGTCTGCGCGCGATCGCGGCGTGGCTCGCCGAAGCGCGCGACGTGCTCTATGTCGGCCGCGGCACCTCGTACGCGTTGGCGATGGAAGGCGCGCTCAAGCTCAAGGAAATCTCGTATATCCACGCCGAAGGTTACGCTGCCGGCGAGTTGAAGCACGGTCCGATCGCCCTGGTCGACGAGGCAACGCCGGTCATCGTCATCGCGCCCTCGGACGAGTTGTTCGACAAGACCGCCTCCAATATGCAGGAGATCGTCGCCCGCGGGGCCAAGGTCGTGCTGCTCTCGGACGCGCGCGGCATCAAGGCCTTGGGCGACAAGGCGCACGCGACGGTCGAGCTGCCGGCCGTGCATCCGCTGGTGGCGCCGTTGCTCTACGCGATCCCTGTGCAACTGCTCGCCTACCACGTCGCCGTGCACAAAGGGACCGATCTCGACCAGCCACGCAATCTGGCCAAGTCGGTGACCGTCGAGTAAGGTCGATTGCGGCGCGCGGACCCCGCGGCCGATCGAGGTCTTCATGTCGGCGAAAGAAGTGTGGTGGCGCGGCACCGCGGCCATCGTCGTGAGCGGCGCGCTCATCTTGCTCCTCAACTTCGGCGTCCGCGGCACCTTCGGCCTGTTCCAACTGCCGATGGTGAGCGACCTCAAGTGGTCGCGCGAGACGTTTGCGTTCGCGCTCGCGATCCAGAACCTGCTGTGGGGCCTGGGTGCGCCGATCGCCGGCGCTTTGGTCGACAAGTTCGGTACCGGCCGCATCGTGACCGGCGGGACGTTGCTCTACGCCGCCGGTTTCTACCTCACGGCCGAGACTGCGACCCCGACCCAGTTCGTGCTCGGCGCGGGCGTCCTGGTCGGGATCGGCGCCTCCGCCACCGGCATGAGCGTGATCCTCGCCGCGGTCGGGCGCCTGGTGGCGGAGCGGCAGCGCAGCCTCGCCTTGGGCATCATCTCGGCCGGCAATTCGCTCGGCCAGTTCGTGATGTTGCCGCTCGGGCAGGCGTTCATCGAGGCTTACGGCTGGTCGACGGCCGCGTTGCTGATGGCGGCGATCACGCTGCTTTGCATCCCGCTCGCGGCGCCGCTGTGGAACCGCGACAACAGCGCGAGCCAAGCGGGGAGCGCGCCCGAAGCCGACTTCACGCTCGTGCAGATGCTGGATCACGTTCGTCGTCAGCCGAGTTTTCAGCTCCTGACGACGGGCTTCTTCGTCTGCGGCTTCCACGTCGCCTTCATCGTCGTCCACATGCCGGCCTATCTCGTCGGGCGCGGCCTGAGCCCGGGCGATGCCGCCAACGCCGTCGCCATCATCGGCCTCTTCAACATCATCGGCGCCTACGCCGCCGGCGCGCTCGGCGGGCGCTGGCCCAAGCGGCTGCTGCTGTCCGGTATTTATGCGACCCGCGCGGCGGTGATCCTGGCGCTCCTGGTGCTGCCGGCGACGCCGGTCGTCGTTTACACGATCTCGGCGTTGATCGGGCTGCTCTGGCTCAGCACCGTGCCGCTCACCTCAGGCCTGGTGGCCGTCATGTTCGGCCTGCGCTACCTCGCGACCCTGATCGGTATCGTCACCTTGAGCCACCAGTTGGGCGCCTTCGTCGGTGTCTGGCTCGGCGGCTATCTCTACGACACCACCGGATCTTACGACGTCGTGTGGTGGCTGGGCGTTGCGCTCGGCATCGCCGCCGCCATCATTCACTTGCCGATCAACGAGCGTCGCCTGTTACCGGCGGCGCAGCCGGCTTAACGCGGAGACGTCCATGCCGACCTACGACTACGATCTGTTCGTAATCGGTGCCGGTTCGGGCGGGGTGCGCGCTGCCCGCATCGCCGCCAAACACGGCGCCCGCGTCGCGATCGCCGAAGAGCGCTATTTCGGCGGCACCTGCGTCAATGTCGGCTGTATCCCGAAGAAACTCCTGGTCTACGCCGCCCATTGCCGCGACGAGTTCGAGGATGCCGCCGGCTTCGGTTGGACCGTCGGTCCGCGCACCTTCGCCTGGCCGCAGTTGATCGCCAACAAGAACAACGAGATCGCGCGGCTGAACGGCGTCTACGAGCGGCTGCTCAAGAACGCCGGTGTCACGATTTTCAAGACGCGTGCGACGCTCCGTGACCGTCACACCCTCGCGGTCGGCGACAAGACGGTGACCGCCGGCAAGGTGCTGATCGCGACCGGCGGCTGGCCGAGCGTTCCCACGGTCCCCGGCAAGGAACACATCGTCACCTCGAACGAAGCATTCTTCCTTCCCGATGTGCCTAAGCGCGTCCTGATCGTCGGCGGCGGCTATATCGCGGTCGAGTTCGCCGGCATCTTTCACGGGCTCGGTGCGCGCGTGACGCAGATCTATCGCGGCGCGTTGTTCTTGCGCGGCTTCGACGAGGACATCCGCCGGCACATGGCCGAGGAATGCCTCTGCCGCGGCATCGACCTGCGCTTCAACGTCGACGTCGTCGAGATCGAGAAGCGCCGTGGCGCGGCGGGCACGTCGTTCGCGGTCGACCTGTCCGACAAGTCGACGGCCGAGGTCGACCTCGTGCTCTACGCGACCGGACGGGTTCCCAGCACCAAGGGCTTAGGCCTCGAGGCGGTGGGCGTCGCTTTGGCGCCGAGCGGGGCGGTCATCGTCGATGAGGGCTGGGAGACGTCGGTGCCCGACATCTATGCGATCGGCGACGTCACCGACCGGATCAAGCTGACGCCAGTCGCGATCAACGAGGGGCACGTGCTGGCCGATCGCCTGTTCGGCCGCGCCAACCGCCATATGAGCTACGAGCATGTCCCCTCGGCCGTTTTCAGCATCCCGCCGATCGGCACCGTCGGCTTGACCGAGGCGCAGGCACGCGCCCGCTTCGGCGAGGTCCACGTCTACAAGTCTTCGTTCCGGCCGCTCAAGCACACGCTATCGGGGCGCAACGAGCAAACCTTCTTGAAACTCGTGGTCGATCCCAAGACCGACGTCGTCTTGGGCGTGCACATGGTTGGCGCCGAGGCCGGCGAAATCGTCCAAGGGTTTGCGGTCGCGCTCAAATGCGGCGCGACCAAGGCCCAATTCGACGCCACCGTCGGTATTCATCCGACCGCGGCCGAGGAGTTCGTGACGATGCGCGAGCGTTACGTGCCGCGGACCGACGCCGCCGAATAGCGCTCGTGCGGCAACGCTCGGCTTGGCAAACCGGCCCGGCCCGGCGTATATGCTGTGGATAAGCGGCGCGCGCGTCGCGGGGGCCGGTCGAAGCCGGCGGAAAAGCATTTTGAAACAATAGGTTCATAGAGTGGATTCCCGCACGATGGCGAACAAATGGTCGCCCGATTCGTGGCGCGCACGCCCGGCCAAGCAGCAGCCCGAGTACCCCGACGGCGCGCAGTTGAAGCGGGTCGAAGAGCAGCTCGCGGTGTTCCCGCCGCTGGTGTTCGCGGGCGAAGCGCGCCACCTCAAGGCGCGGTTGGCCGACGTCGCCGCCGGGCGCTCGTTTCTGCTCCAGGGCGGCGACTGCGCCGAGAGCTTCGCCGAATTTCGCGCCAACAACATTCGCGACACCTTCCGCGTCCTCCTGCAGATGGCGGTGGTGCTGACCTTCGCCGGCTCCTGCCACGTGGTCAAAGTCGGCCGCATGGCGGGGCAGTTCGCGAAGCCGCGCTCGGACGCGGTCGAGGTCCAGGACGGAGTCGAACTGCCGAGCTATCGCGGCGACATCATCAACGGTATCGAGTTCACGCCCGAGGCGCGCAAACCCGATCCCAACCGGCTGCTGACCGCCTATAGCCAAGCGGCGGCGACGCTCAATTTGCTGCGCGCGTTCGCGCAAGGCGGCTATGCCGACCTCCATCGCGTTCATCGCTGGAACCTGGGCTTCGTCGAGCGGAGCCCGGCCGGCGAGCGTTATCGCGACATGGCCGATCGCATCGCCGAGGCGCTCGCGTTCATGGAAGCGAGCGGATTGACCGGCGCGACGACGCCGACGATCAACCAGACCGAGTTCTATACCTCGCACGAGGCGCTACTGCTCCCGTTCGAGCAAGCAATGACGCGGGTCGATTCGACGTCGGGCGATTGGTACGACACCTCGGCCCACATGTTGTGGATCGGCGATCGCACCAGGCAACTGGACGGCGGCCACATCGAGTTCATGCGCGGCGTCGCCAACCCGCTCGGCGTCAAGATCGGCCCATCGATCGCGCCCGCCGAGCTGTTGTCGCTGATCGAGGCGCTCAATCCGGCCAACGAGCCCGGCCGGCTCACGCTGATCGCGCGCATGGGGTCGGACAAGATCGGCGACAAGCTGCCGGCGCTGATCCGCGCGGTCAAACGCGAGGGCCGCACCGTGGTATGGTCGTCCGACCCGATGCACGGCAACACCGTCAAGTCATCGACCGGCTACAAGACGCGGCCGTTCGACCGGATTCTTACCGAGGTCCGTCGCTTCTTCGAGATTCACCAAGCCGAGGGCAGTCACCCCGGCGGCATCCACGTCGAGATGACGGGCCAGGACGTAACCGAGTGCCTGGGCGGCGCGCAGGAGATCACCGAAAGCAGCTTGGCGGACCGCTACCATACCCACTGCGACCCGCGTCTCAACGCCTCGCAAAGCCTCGAGCTAGCGTTCCTCATCGCCGAAGGCCTGCGGAAAGCCAAGAACAGCCAGGCGCAGCGCCTCGCCGCGGCGTCATAACGGGCGCCGGCCGCGATGTTCGATCCGGACTTCACGCGGGGCACCGACAAGTACTTCCTGAAAACGAAGGCGGTCGTCGCCAAGAACGGCGACGTCCGTGTGACCTACGCGATCTTCATGCGCGTGCCGATCATCCTGGCACCGCGGCTGATGGTCGAGTGGCTGACGCGCGTCGCCAAGGACCGCAAGACCGAGATCAAAGTCGACATGCTGAAAGCCGAAGGCGACTATGTCGGCGGCGGCGAACCGCTGGCCTACATCTCGGGCTCGCTCATGCACCTGGCCGATCTCGAGACCCATTTCCTGCAGAAAATCGGGCCGGCTTGCGTCGCCGCCTACAACGCCTACCGCATGTGTTGCGATCTGCCCAAGGTCGCATTCCTGGCAATGGATGCCCGCCACTGCGCCGGCGCCGAGATGGCCGAAATGATGGCCTATGCAGCGAGCGTCGGCTCGCGCGCGGCCCAGCGCGACATCGGCGCGGTCGGCTTTACCGGCAACGCCACCGACTCGACGGCACCCTTTTTCGGCAACAAGGAGGGTCTCGGCACCATGCCGCATGCCTTGGTCGGCTATGCCGGATCCACGGTGCGCGCGGCCGAGTTGCTCTACGAGCTTTACCCCGACGACCTTCTGGTCGTGCTGGTCGACTACTACGGCCAAGAGATCAGCGACTCGATCGCGGCCTGCCAACGCTTCCCGGCGCTCGCCGCCGCCGGCCGCCTGGCCGTCCGGCTCGACACCCACGGCGGCCGCTACATCGAAGGGCTCGACCCGGCGCAATCCTACGCCGTCCTGGTGCGCCACAAAGCCGAGGCGATCCAGCAGTACCGGACCGAGGCCGAGCAACGCTGGCTGGTCGGGACCGGCGTTTCTGCGGCGGCGATTTGGCGCTTGCGCGAGGCGCTCGACAAGGCTGGCTTTCCCAAGGTCAAAATCGTCGCGAGTTCGGGCTTCAATCCGGTCAAGTGCCGCGTCATGGCGTCGGCGGCGGCTCCGATCGACATCGTCGGTACCGGCTCCTACCTGCCCGAGCGCTGGGAAGACACCTACGCGACCGCCGATATCATCGAATACGACGGCCGGCCGTCGGTCAAAGTCGGGCGCGAGTTCCTGATGGCCGGCTGGCAGCAATTCGAGAAGAAGAACGGCGGCGCCGGGCGATAAGCTGCGCTCTTGTTGGCGGGTCCGCCAGCCGTTAGAAACCGCCCATGACCGACCGGCTCCGAATTCTGCTGGCCCAACTCAACCCGACCGTGGGTGACGTCGAGGGTAACCTCGTCAAGGCGCGAGCCGCGCTCCACCGCGGCACCGAATTGGGCGCCGACCTCGTGGTGTTGAGCGAGCTGTTCCTGTGCGGTTATCCGCCCGAGGACCTCGTGCTCAAGCCGTCGTTCGTCGATGCGGTCCAAGGCGCGGTCGGCACGCTCGCGCAGGCGACCCGGCCCAACGGCCCTGCGCTCCTGATCGGGGCGCCGTGGCGCGAGAACGGTTTCCTCCACAACGCCGCGTTGCTCCTCGAAGGCGGCGCGATCGTCGCCAAACGCTTCAAGCGCGATCTCCCGAACTACGGCGTCTTCGACGAGAAACGCGTGTTCGCGCCCGGCCCGCTCGCCGGCCCGGTCGCGTTCCGCGGCGCGCGGTTGGGTGTTCTCGTGTGCGAGGACATGTGGACGCCCGAGGCCGCCGAATGCTTGAGCGAAACCGCGGCGCAGATCCTGATCGTCATCAACGGCTCACCCTACGAGGTCGACAAGATCGACGCCCGCCTGAATCTTGCGCTCGCCCGCGTGGTCGAAACGGGTCTGCCGCTCGTCTATGTCAACCAGGTCGGCGGCCAGGATGAACTCGTGTTCGATGGTGCCTCGTTCGTGGTCAACGCCGACCGCACGATCGCCGTCCAGGGCGGCGCCTGGCGCGAGGAGTTCACGCTCACCGCCTGGGCGCGCCAGGGCGATGCGTGGGTGTGCGCGCCCGAGCGGCCGGCGACGCCGCTCCCCAAGCTCGCCGCCGTCTACAGCGCGATGATGCTGGGCTTGCGCGATTACGTGAACAAGAATCGGTTTCCCGGCGTCGTGCTCGGCATGTCGGGCGGCATCGATTCGGCGCTATCGGCGGTCGTCGCGGTCGACGCGCTCGGCCCGGCGCGCGTGCGCTGCTTGCTGATGCCCTCGCCCTATACCTCGCAAGACAGCATCGACGACGCGACTGCCGCCGCCGGTGCGCTCGGGATCCGCCTCGATACGGTTTCGATCGAGCCCGGGATGCAGGCGCTCGATCGCATGCTCGCTGCGACCTTCGCCGGACGCACCCCCGATATCACCGAGGAGAACGTCCAGGCGCGACTTCGCGGCATGGCGCTGATGGCGGTCAGCAACAAGTTCGGCCCGATGGTGCTGACGACCGGCAACAAGTCGGAAATGTCGGTCGGTTATGCCACCCTTTACGGCGACATGTGCGGCGGCTACTCGGTCCTGAAGGACGTCTACAAGACCACCGTCTATCAACTCGGCCGCTGGCGGAACGAGCGCACGCTCGATGGCGCCCTCGGGCCGGCGCAACGCGTCATTCCCGAACGCATTTTCACCAAGGCGCCGACCGCCGAACTCAAGCCCAACCAGACCGATCAGGACACGCTGCCGCCCTACGATGTGTTGGACGACATCCTCGAGTGCCTGGTCGAGCGCGAGATGGCGGTCGAAGCGATCGTCGGCCGCGGCCACGATGCCGCGACCGTCACCCGCGTCGCGCGCATGCTCTACCGCGCCGAATACAAGCGCCGCCAGGCGCCGCCCGGGGTCAAGATCACGTCGAAGTCGTTCGGGCGCGATCGCCGCTACCCGATCACCAACGCTTACACCGGCGATAAATGACCGCTCCGGCGATCGTTACCCGGTTCGCGCCGAGCCCGACCGGGTATCTTCATGTCGGCAACCTCCGCACCGCGCTCATCAATTGGCTGTTCGCGCGCCGTCACGGCGGTCGGTTCGTCCTCAGGCTCGACGACACCGACCTCGAACGCTCGAAGCCGGAGTACGCCCGGGCGATCCGCGAGGACCTTGCGTGGATGGGGTTGGTGTCGGCGGAAGAAGTCGTGCAGAGTGATCGGCTCGATCGCTACGCCGCGGCGCTCGCCGCGCTGCAAGCGTCGGGCCGTGCCTATCCCTGCTACGAGACGCCCGAAGAACTCGACCTCAAGCGCAAAGCGCGCCGGGCCGCCGGCAAGCCTCCGGTTTACGACCGGGCTGCGCTCAAGCTGAGCGTGGCCGACCGCGCCGCACTCGCAGCCACCGGCAAGCGGCCGCATTGGCGGTTCCTGCTGAACGACGAGCCGATCGGGTGGCCCGACGCGGTCAAGGGGGTGATCGCGATTCCGCCTGGGACGGTGAGCGATCCGGTGCTCGCGCGCGGCGACGGCCGCCCGCTCTATACGCTCACCTCGGTCGTCGACGATGTCGCGCTCGGCATCAGCCATGTCATTCGCGGCGAGGACCACGTCGCCAATACCGCCTCGCAGGTGCAGATTTTCCGCGCACTCGGTGCGGCGCCGCCGACCTTCGCGCACTTGGCGCTGATGTTGGACAAGGGCGGCGAAGGGCTCTCCAAGCGGGTCGGAAGCCTGGCGGTCCGGAGCTTTCGCGAGGCCGGCATCGAGCCGATGGCGCTGGCGAGCCTCTTGGCAGGCTTGGGTACCGCGCACGGCGTGATCGCCAAGACCACGCTCGATGAGCTGGCGGCGCGGATCGAATTGGGCGAGTTCGGCCGCGCTGCGGCGAGATTCGATGACGCCGAGCTCCGTGCGCTCAACGCCAAGCTTGTGCGGGGCTTGCCGTTCTCTAACGTGCGCGACCGGCTCGCCAAGCTCGGGTTGGGCGATGCGCCGGAAGCGTTCTGGATCGCGGTTCGCGCCAACGTCGCGGCCGTCAACGAAGCGCGCGACTGGTGGCGGGTCGTGACCGGCCCAGTGGCACCGGTGATCGAGGACGCCGATTTCGTCGGCCAAGCCGCCGAACTGCTGCCGCCGGGGGCGTGGGACGACACCACCTGGACCTCGTGGACGCGAGCGATCAAGGGCGTCACCAAGGTCGAGGGCGCGCCGCTGTTCAAACGGCTTCGGCTCGCCTTGACCGGCCTCGATCATGGCCCCGAGATGCGGGCGCTCCTGCCGCTGATCGGACCCGAGCGCGTCAAGGCCCGGCTGGCAGGGAGGGCGGCGTGAGCGCAGGGCTTACCTTCTACAACACCCTCGCGCGCGCCAAGCAGCCGTTCGAGCCGCTCGATCCCAAGCATGTTCGCATGTATGTGTGCGGCCCGACCGTCTACGACTTCGCGCACATCGGCAATGCGCGTCCCGTCATCGTGTTCGATGTTCTCTTTCGCCTGCTCCAGGCGCGCTATCCGCGCGTCACCTACGCCCGCAACATCACCGACGTCGACGACAAGATCATGGACGCCGCCAAGGCGTCGGGCGAGCCGATCGACGCGATCACCAGGCGAACGACCGATGCCTACCACGCCGACATGGCGGCGGTCGGCGCGCTACCGCCGACGATCGAACCGCGCGCGACCGCGCACATCGCCGAGATGGTGCGGATGATCGAGCGCTTGATCGCCAAGGGCTTCGCCTACGCCGCCGACGGGCACGTGCTCTTCAATGTGCCCCAGTTCAAGGACTACGGCCGTCTTTCCGGGCGCAACCGCGACGAGATGATCGCCGGCGCCCGGGTCGAGGTCGCGCCCTATAAACACGACCCCGCCGATTTTGTGCTGTGGAAGCCCTCGACATCCGAGCAGCCGGGTTGGGAAAGCCCGTGGGGCCGCGGCCGCCCCGGCTGGCACATCGAGTGCTCGGCGATGGGCGAGCGGCACTTGGGCGTCACCTTCGACATCCACGGCGGCGGGCAGGACTTGGTGTTCCCGCACCACGAGAACGAGATCGCGCAGTCGATCTGCGCCCACGATGGCGCGCCGCTCGCCGGCTATTGGCTGCACAATGGCTGGCTGATGGTCGAGGGCGAGAAGATGTCGAAGTCGCTCGGCAACTTCATCACGGTGCGCGATCTCCTGCAGAAAGAGCGTGGCGAGGCGATTCGCCTCGCGATGCTGATGACCCACTACCGCCAGCCGATCGACTGGACCGCCGCCGGCCTGGCGCACGCGCGCCAGACGCTCGACCGGCTCTATCAGGCGCTCCGTCAAGTCGGTGATGCCGCCGATGAGCCGGCCGAGCCGCCCGCCGCGTTCGCGGCGGCCGTGGGCGACGATCTCAATACGCCGCGCGCGCTGACCGAGCTCCACGCGCTCGCGGGCGAGGCCAAAAAAGCGACCGCCCCGGCCGACCGCCGGCGGCTCAAGGCGGAGCTCAAGGCGGCGGGCGGCTTGCTCGGGTTGCTTGGCGGCGATCCGGAGGCGTGGTTCAAGGGGGAGGCCGACGACGGAGAGGCGGCGGTGATCGAACGCCTGATTGCCGAGCGTACCGCCGCGCGCCAGCGCCGCGACTTCACCGCGGCGGATCGTATCCGCGACGAACTCAAGCGCCGCGGTATCGCGATCGAAGATGCCGCGGGCCGCACCACGTGGCGGCGCACTGTGTCCTAAATGGCGGGCACCGACCGCACCAAGGAAGCGAAGTTGGGCGGCCCGACCATCGTCTTGGTCGCGCCGCAACTGGGCGAGAACATCGGCGCGGTCGCCCGTGCCATGCTGAACTTCGGGCTGACCGACTTGCGGCTGGTCGCGCCGCGCGACGGCTGGCCCAACGAGCGGGCGATCGCGGCCGCCTCGGGCGCGCGCGACGTGCTCGAGCGCGCGCAGCTCTATCCGAACGCCGCGGCGGCGGTCGCCGACCTCCAGCATCTCTACGCCACGACCGCGCGGGCGCGCGACATCATCAAGCCGGTGATGACGCCCCGCCACGCCGCGAGCGCGATCCGCACCCAATATGCGGCGGGTAAGAAAATCGGCATCTTGTTCGGGCCGGAACGGACCGGGCTCGAGAACGAAGATGCGGTTTTGGCCGAGGCGTTCGTGACCGTGCCGATCAATCCGGCGTTCGCGTCGTTGAACATCGCCCAAGCGGTCCTGTTGGTCGGCTACGAGTGGTTTCTCGCCGGCGACACGCGGCCGGCGGTCGTGCTCGAGTCTGAGCGCACCGAGCCCGCGACCCAGACCGATCTCGGCCACCTCTTCCGCCACCTCGAGGACGAGCTCGACGCCGCCGGTTTCCTGAAACCGCCCGAGAAACGCGCGTCGATGGTCCAAAATCTTCGCGCCATCCTCACCCGCGCCAACCTGATGGAGCAGGAGGTCCGCACGCTCCGCGGTGTCATCAAGGCGCTGGTGGTGGGGCGGCGCGGCCGCGTCAAGACCGGGCCGGCCTGACGGCGCCCGAAGCCCGGCTGGTTTGACAATCCGGGGATGGTGCGTATAGTGCGCCGTTCGCTGCGGCGCGGGTCGCCCGATCCCGCCGCTAACCGATTGCAATCAAACGCTTTTGGAACGCCGGCATGAGCAAACGCCAGTCGTCGAAGTATAAGATCAACCGCCGTCTCGGCCAGAATCTGTGGGGTCGCGCCAAGAGCCCGATATCGAACGACCGCGATTACGGCCCGGGCGCGCACGGTCAGCGGCGACGCAAGCCTTCCGACTACGGCATTCAGCTTCACGCCAAGCAGCGGCTCAAAGGCTACTACGGCAACATCACTGAACGGCAGTTCCGCAACATCTACCAGGAAGCGATGCGCCGCCGCGGCGATTCGAGCGAGGCACTGATCGGGCTGCTCGAATCGCGGATCGACGCCATCGTCTACCGCATGAAGCTCGCGCCCACCGTGTTCGCGGCGCGCCAGCTCGTGAGCCATGGTCATGTCCTGGTCAACGGCAAGCGGGTAACGATTTCGAGCCAGCGGCTCGATGAAGGCGACACTGTCGAACTCAAGGGTAACGCCAAGCAAATGGCGCTGGTCCTGGCCGCGACCCAATCGGCCGAGCGCGACGTGCCCGATTACGTCGAAATCGATCACACCGCGATGAAGGGCAAACTCGTGCGCGTACCCAAGCTCGCGGACGTGCCCTACCCGGTCAAGATGGAACCCAATCTGGTCGTCGAGTTCTACTCGCGCTGACCGCGACGCCGGTTGCTTGCCGCGAGGGCCGCTGCGAGCGGCCGTTTGTTTTTCAGGCGAACCCGG
>VGEO01000095.1 GCA_016869275.1 Alphaproteobacteria bacterium
GCTCGGGCCCGCCGAAATCGAAGGCGCGCGCGCGCGGCTGGGCTGGATCGCGGCGCCGTTCGAAATTCCCGACGCGGTGCGCCAGGCGTGGGCGGCCGCGGGCCGGCGCGGCGAACCGGCGCGGCGCGCCTGGGAACAGCGCCTCGCCGCCAAGCCGGCCGACCTCCGCGCCGAGTTCGCACGGCGCCTGGCGGGCACGCTCCCGGCCGGTTTCGACGCCGCGCTCGCGGCGATCAAGACCGAGTTCGCCGCCGCCGCCGCCAACGGCGAGAAGCTCGCGACCCGGCAGGCCTCGCTCCGGGTGCTCGAAAAGCTGACCGTGGCGGTGCCCGAGACGGTCGGCGGCTCGGCCGACTTGACCGGCTCGAACCTGACGCTGACCAAGAATTTGGGCGTGTTCAGCGCCGCCAACCCGGCCGGGCGCTACCTCTACTATGGCGTGCGCGAACACGGCATGGCCGCCGCCATGAACGGTCTCGCGCTCCACGGCGGGATCGTCCCATACGGCGGGACATTTCTCGTCTTTACCGATTATCTGCGCCCGAGCTTGAGGCTTTCGGCCCTGATGGGGCTCCGCGTCGTTTACGTGATGACGCACGATTCGATCGGGCTCGGCGAGGACGGCCCGACCCACCAGCCGGTCGAACATCTGGCGGCGTTGCGTGCGATCCCCAATCTCCTGGTCATGCGCCCGGCCGACGCGATCGAGACCGCCGAGTGCTGGGCGATCGCGCTGCAGTCGACGAAACGCCCCGCCGTGCTGGCGCTCACCCGCCAGAACGTGCCGCCGCTTCGCGCCGATGCGGCACGCGACAACCGCTCGGCCCAGGGCGCCTACGAGCTCGCCGCCGCGAGCGCCGCCGCCCGCGTCACCCTGCTGGCGACCGGGTCCGAAGTCGCGCTGGCGATGGCGGCGCGGGCCGCGCTCGAGCAGGACGGCGTTCCGACCCGGGTCATATCGGTCCCGTGCCAGGAGCTCTTCCTCGAGCAGGATGCGGCGTATCGGACCGCAACGCTCGGACCGGGAACGGTCAAGGTCGCGGTCGAGGCGGCGGTCCGCTTCGGCTGGGACCGCTTGATCGGCAGCGAGGGCGGCTTCGTCGGCATGACCGGGTTCGGCGCGTCGGCGCCCTCCGACGAGCTTTACCGCCACTTCGGCATCACCCCTGCGGCGATCGTCGCCCACGCGCGCCGCGCGTTGGGTCGCGGCTGACACCGGGCGCCGGGTTCGGTATAGAGCGCGGGCGGTTTCGGTAGCGCGAGAGAGGCCATGGCAACGCGGGTAGCGATCAACGGATTCGGGCGGATCGGGCGGCTGGTGCTGCGCGCGATCCACGAGGGCAAGCGCAAGGACCTCAAGGTGGTCGCGATCAACGACTTGGGCGAAGTCGCGGCCAACGCCCATTTGCTGAAATACGACTCGGCGCACGGTCCGTTCCCGGGCACGGTCAAAGCGCTGAAGGACGGGATCGACATCGGCGGCGGCAAGATCGCGGTCACCGCCGAGCGCGACCCGGCCAAGCTGCCGTGGGGCAAATTTGGGGTCGATCTCGCCCTCGAATGCACCGGTCTCTTCACCAAGCGCGAGGACGCCGCGAAGCACTTGGCGGCCGGGGCCAAGCGCGTGCTGGTCTCGGCGCCGGCGACCGGCGTCGATCTGACCGTGGTCTACGGCGTCAACCACGACCGGCTGAAAAAAAGCCACACCGTGGTCTCGAACGCGTCCTGCACCACTAATTGCCTGGCGCCGGTCGCTTACGTCATGAACGAAGCGGTCGGGATCGCGCAGGGTTACATGACGACGATCCACTCCTACACCGGCGATCAGCGCATTCTCGACACCCTGCACAAGGACCTGCGCCGCGCCCGCTCGGCGGCGATGTCGATGATTCCGACGACCACCGGGGCAGCGCGCGCGGTCGGCCTGGTGCTGCCCGAGCTCGCCGGCAAGCTCGATGGCACCGCGATCCGGGTGCCGACCGCCAACGTGTCGCTGATCGATTTCACCTTCACCGCCAAGAAGAAGACCAGCGTCGAGGCAATCAACGCCGCGATCGTCAAGGCCGCGAACGGCAAGCTCGAGGGCATCCTCGCGATCAACACCGAGCCGCTGGTCTCGATCGACTTCAACCACTGCCCAGCGAGCGCGACCTTCGACTTGAGCGAGACACAGGTGATCGAGGACCGGTTCTGCCGCGTGATGGCGTGGTACGACAACGAATGGGGCTTCGCCAACCGCATGATCGACGTCGCCGCGGCGATGGGGCGGCTGGGCTGAGCGGGCGGCGGGGTCGCGCGTCCGCGCCGTACCATGTCGTCGTCCGCTCGGTGGCCGACGCCCGCGCCGCGCTCCGGGCCGCGGCCGCTGCCCGGGTCGAGGTCGTACTCCGGACCGCGCCGGATGCGATCGCTACCGCCGGTCCGTTGTTTCTTTTTGCGATGATCGCAGCGGCGACGCGCGGCCGTCACGCGACCGCCCTCGCGGGCGCCGTCATCGACTGCGGCGGTGACGCGGCGCTCGCCTATGCGGCGCTCCGGTGCGGGTGGCGGACGCTCCGCTTCGACCGCGCGAGCCTGTATTGGCGCTCGGTCGAGGCGGCGGTCGCCGCCTACGACGCCGCGCTGGTGGCATCGCTGCCGGCGGCGCTCGACCTGACCGATGCCGCCGACCCCGCCGCGGCGTGTCGCGCACGCTTCACCCGCGGGCGCGCTCGGACGCGCGGCGCCCGCAAGCGCGCACCAGCGCTTGCGCGGCGGCGGTGAGCGCGCTTTCCTAGTGGGACGGATTTCGGAGGGAGGAACGAGATGTCGGCAACCGATATCGCGCTGATGGCGAAGAAACTGGTGGCGCCGGGCCGCGGCATTCTCGCCGCGGACGAAAGCACGAGCACGATCGAGAAGCGCCTGTCGAGCGTGAGCGTTCCCAACACGCCCGAAAACCGCCGCGCTTACCGCGAGCTCTTGTTCACCGCCGCCAAGGCCGCGCCGCACATCAGCGGCGTCATCCTCTACGACGAGACCCTGCGCCAGGCGACCGCCGCCGGGGTCCCGTTCGCCAAGCTGCTGGCTGGCCAGGACGTCGTCCCCGGCATCAAGGTCGATAAGGGCGCCAAGGCGCTCGCTTTCAGCGCCAAGGAGAAAATCACCGAGGGGCTGGACGGTCTGCGCGAGCGGCTGGCCGAGTACGTTACGCTCGGTGCCCGTTTCACCAAGTGGCGCGCGGTGATCGAGATCGACGCCGCCGAGCTGCCGTCCGACTACGCCCTGGACGTCAACGCCCACGCCCTCGCCCGCTACGCCGCGCTCACCCAGGAGGCCGGGATGGTGCCGATCGTCGAGCCCGAAGTGCTGATGGACGGCGGCCACGACCTCAACCGCGCGCGGATTGTAACCGAACGCACGCTCCGGATCGTATTCGACGCGCTGGCGCGCCAGCGCGTCCAGTTCGAAGGCATGCTGCTCAAGCCCAACATGGTGATCGCCGGAGCCAAGTGCGCCACGCAAGCCAGCGTCGATGAGGTCGCGGACGCGACCGTCCAGGTTTTGCGCCGGTGCGTGCCGGCGGCGGTGCCGGGCATCGTGTTCCTGTCGGGCGGCCAGAGCGAGGCGCTTTCGACCGCGCACTTGAACGCCATGAACGCGCGCCACAAGGACGTACCGTGGCAACTCTCGTTCTCCTACGGCCGCGCGCTCCAGGCCTCGGCGCTCAAGGCGTGGAGCGGCAGCGCCGCCAATGTCGCCGCCGCCCAGGCGGTCTACGCGCTCCGCGCCCGTTTGAACGGCGCCGCCCGCTCAGGCAGCTACCGTCCGGAGATGGAAAAAGAGCGCGTCGCCGCGTGACGCGCTCGCCCCGGCCGCACGTTCACGCGCCGCGGCCCGCCGCTGCGCCCGATGCGCCGGCGTGCCGGCTCTACCTGATCACCCCGCCCGCCTTCGAGCTCGCGCCGTTCGCCGACCGGCTGCGGGCCGCCTTGGCCGGCGGCGACGTCGCCTGCCTGCAGCTCCGGCTCAAGGGCGCGAGCGATGCCGCGGTGCTGGCGGCGGCGGCGGCGCTCACGCCGATCTGCCACCAGCACGACGTCGCGTTGCTCGTCAACGATCGCCCCGACCTTGCGGCCGCGGCGGGCGCCGATGGCGTTCACGTCGGCCAGGACGACGCGCCCTACGCGGCGGCGCGGGCCGCGGTCGGCGCCGACGCGATCGTCGGTGTCACCTGCCATGCCTCGCGTCACCTCGCCATGGTCGCCGCCGAGGCCGGCGCCGACTATGTCGCGTTCGGCGCGTTCTTCCCGACCGCCACCAAAGCGCCCAAGGCGACAGCCGAGCCGGCGCTCCTCGCGTGGTGGAGCGAGATCATGGAAGTACCGTGCGTTGCGATCGGCGGCATCACCCCGGCCAACTGCGGCGCGCTGGTCGCGGCCGGCGCCGACTTCGTCGCCGCGTCGGCGGCGGTGTGGACCGACCCGGCCGGACCGGGAGCTGCGGTCGCCGCCTTCAACCGCGCGATCGCCGCGACACTCGAATCGCAGCCGCGGCGTAAGACATGAACAAGGGAACGTCCTGGAACAAGGGAACGTCGTGGCCGGGCGCAGACCAGTCCATCGATTGACGCACCCCCTCCGGCTCACTTCGCTCGTTCCTCCCCCTGCGAAGCAGGGCGAGGCTGGGGAGGGGGCGGTTCACTCAACCGAACGTAGCGGTCGCTAGCGCGCCGCCGTGATCATGATCTCGATCAGATACTCGGGCGCCGCCAACGGCGATTGCACGCAGGCGCGAACCGGCATGTTGTCGGGATCGATCCAGGCGTTCCACACTTCGTTCATGGCCGCGAAGTTGGCGAAGTCGGTGATCCAGATATTGGTCGACAGCAGCTTCGACTTGCACGAACCGACCACCGCCAGCTGGCGATCGATGTTGGCGAGGATCGCCGCGGTCTGTTTCCTGATGTCGGGCTCGACCCCGCGCGCGACCTGACCGGCCAAGTAGATGGTGTCGTTATGGACGACGATGCCGCTCATGTGCGGACCGGCGCCAAGCCGCGGTTCGAAGCGTTCGATAGCCATGGTCGGTGTCCTCCCCTTCTACGTTTCTCGCGCCCGCCTGGCGGGCCGCGTTGGCGGCAAGGCTCGCGGAGACCGGCCCTCAGGTCAAGCGCTTAGCGTTCGTCTTTTTTCGGCGTTGCCGGTCGCGACATCGTTGTTAAGCTCGGGCCGATGGCGATCACCGCCCTTCAGCGCGCCCGCCTCCGCCGCTTCTGGTGGGTGATCGGCGTCTCGGCCGCAATCGGCGGCATCTATGGATTCGTCGCGGCCGGGGCCGACGCGGGCGCGCTCCGCATCCGCTCGGTTGCCGCCGGATGCTTCAATGGCGCCGTCGCGAGCGCCCTGATTGCCGGTTTCGAGTTCTTCGTGCTGCCGGACGAACGACTGCGCAAAGTCCGGCTGGCACCGGTCACGGTGATGGCGCTGCGCGCGCTATGTTATGTCGCGGTGTGGGCTCTCGTGATCCAAACCGGATTCGTGCTGGTCGGACTCGACCCGACCGGGTGGGGGTGGACCGACCGCAAGTTTCTCGTCACGGTCGCGGTGGCGCTCGCCGTCGGCCTCGGGTTCAGCGTCTGGTTCTCGATCGGCCAGGTCCTCGGCAGCGGCGCGCTGTTCAAATTTCTCACCGGTCACTACTTGCGGCCGCGCGAGGAGGAGCGAATCTTCCTCATGCTCGACATGGTCGGGTCGACGCGGGTTGCCGAAGCGATCGGCCCGCTGCAGTTCCACAAATTGCTGAACGATGTGTTCTGCGACGTTACCGAGCCGGTCCTCGCCAACCGCGGTGCGATCTACAACTATGTCGGCGATCAGGTGATCGTCACCTGGCGCCCGGACGAGGGTCTGCGCGACGGACGCTGCCTGCGCTGCTATTTCGACATTGTCGACGAGCTTACGCGCCGCGCCGACACCTATGACTCGCACTACCGTGTCCGCCCGTCGTTCCGCGGCGCACTCCACATCGGCACGGTGGTGGTGGGCGAGATGGGGAGCGACAAACAGGCGATCGTCTACTTGGGCGACACGCTCAACACCGTTGCCCGCATCGAAGAAACCTGCCGCACGTTCGATCGCGCGGTGCTGGTGTCGCAAGCCCTGGTCGAGCGCCTCCCCGATGCCGCCAAAGCCGCGTTCGCGTTCGCGCCGCTCGGGCCGGTCGCGCTGCGCGGCAAGGCCGAGCCCCTGCCGCTCCTGGTCCCGACGCGACGCTGACGCACCGAGCGGACGGACGCCGACACACCGAGCGGAAGTGCGCCGACGCACCGAGCGGAAGCACGCTGACGCGGGCGGTCCGGGCGAATTGATTTGGCGCAAGCGGGGTGATAGCTTCCGCGCGCTTCTTGGCGCGGCGAGCGGCCGCGCATTTCAACACACCGCGCGGCGATGCGAATCAAAGGCAACCAAATCCGGCCCGGCTACGTGCTCGAACACCAGGGCACCTTGTGGCGGGTCGCGACCGGCCAACACGTGACGCCCGGCAAGGGCGGCGCGTTCTACCAGGCCGAGCTGCGCAACGTGAAAACCGGCTCGAAGCTCAACGAGCGGTTCCGTGCCGGCGAAGAAGTCGAACGCGTCTCGCTCGAGCAGCGCGATTACCAGTATCTGTTCGCCGAGGGCGACCTGTTCACGTTCATGGACAAGGAGTCCTACGAGCAGATCCAGGTCGAGCGCACCGTGCTCGGCGATGCCGCCGCCTACCTCCAGGACGGCATGGAGGTCGTGATCGAAACGTTCGAAGGGCGGCCGCTCTCGGTCCAGATTCCCGAGCAGGTCATCCTCGAAATCACCGAGACCGAGTCGGTCGTCAAAGGCCAGACCGCGGCGTCGTCCTACAAGCCGGCACTGTTGTCGAACGGGGTACGGACCCAGGTACCGCCGTTCGTAGGGACCGGCGAGCGGATCGTCGTCTCGACCGCCGACGGCCACTACATCAAACGCGCCGATTGACGCGGAGCTGCCGGTCGCGCCGACCGGCGCGACCCGAGCCCGCGGCGCCGGCGCCGGACCTTAGAGCGCGCGGATGGCATTGAAGTCGGCCACGATCAACGTCATGTTCGCCGCCGCCAAGAAGGCGGCGCGCGTGCTGGTGCGCGACTTCGGCGAAGTGGAGCAGCTGCAGGTCTCGAAAAAGGGCCCATCGGATTTCGTCACCGCCGCCGACCTCCGCGCCGAACGAATCCTGACCGAGGAACTGGCGCGGGCGCGGCCGACCTACGGCATCCTCGCCGAGGAGCGCGGCGCGACCGCCGGTACCGACGCCACCGGGCGGCGCTGGCTGATCGATCCGCTCGACGGGACCACGAACTTTCTGCACGGCATTCCGCACTTCGCGATCTCGGTCGCGCTCGCCGAAGGCGAAGACGTGGTGGCCGGCGTCGTCTACGACCCGATCCGGGACGAGATGTTCTGGGCCGAGCGCGGCGCCGGGGCTTACTTGAACGACCGGCGCTTGCGGGTCTCGGCGCGCGACAAGTTGGCCGACGCCGTGATCGCAACCGGGATTCCGCACCACGGCCGCGACCATCACGAGCCGTTCTTGAAGGAGATCCCGGCGGTGATGGCGGCGTGCGCCGGGGTCCGCCGCTTCGGCGCGGCCGCGCTCGACCTCGCCTACGTCGCCGCCGGCCGCTACGACGCGTTCTGGGAACGCGACCTCGAACCCTGGGACATCGCCGCCGGACTCATTCTGGTGCGCGAAGCGGGCGGCTTCGTCACCGATTTCGGCGGCAGCCGCAACCCGCTCGCGAGCGGCGACGTGGTGGCCGCCAACGATCCGTTGCACCGTCCGCTTCTGCGCCTGCTGATCGCCGCCCGCGCCTGACCGCGCCATCATTCCGTCACGATTGCGCGCGATCCTTCGCGTTAACGATTGGTCCTTATTCGGTTGTCCATTAAAACACGCCTAGGTTATCGTTGCCCGCGATGAGGCGATTGGCCCCGACTGCTCCGCATTTTCAGCGCATGTTGCTCGCCGGCGCCGCCGCCGCCGCGTTGCTCTGCGCGTTCGACCCGGCGGGCGCGCAGGAAACGATCGTGATCGGCGGCAGCGGCCGGCCGCCGATCGAAGTCAACATGCCCGGCACCGAAGCGCCGGCACGCGACGTGAGCCGGCTGTTGATGCCGGGAACCGCGACCCGGGTCGGGCAGCGGCGCGCCCCCGACGTCGATATCACCGCGCTCAATATTCCGCCCGAGCCGCGCGGGCGGCGCACGGTCAAGGACCGCGACGCCCCGAGCGCGCCCAAGGCCGCGGCCCCGCCGGCGGCGACGCCACCGGGCACGTCCGGACCACGTGTTCCCACCACGCTGTTGCCGGCCGAAGTCGGAACCGGCGCGGCACTTCAAGTTTCGACGCCGCGGCAACCGCCGCCGGCGCCGACCCAGGTCGCACGCAAGCCCGAGCCCGAAGCAACGCCGCCCCGACTGCCGCCGGCCCGGCCGGAGCCGGTCACGCGCCGCGAAGCGCCGAAGGAGCCGGCCAAGGAGACGGCCGCGGCGCTGCAACCACCGCCGGCTCCGCGTCCGCCCGCCACGACCGAACGGACGCCGCCCGCCCGCACGCCCGCGTCGGCGCCGACCGCCACGACCGCGACTGCTCTACCGTCAACCACCGCACCGGCTTTACCGCCGACCACGCCACCGGCCGCGCCCCGACCCCAAACACAACCCGCGCCGAGTGCCGCCCTGCAAACCCCGCCGAGTATGGCCCTGCAGCCGCCACCGACCTCTGCGCTGCAGCCGCCGCCTCGCGCCGTGCCGGCTGCGCCCACGACGCAAGCGCCGGCGGCACCCGCAACGCGAGCGCCGGCACCCGCAACGCAAGCCCCGCCCGCGCAAGCGATCGCGCCCCCGGTACCCACGATTCAACCGCCGCCGGTCGTGACCTCCGCTCTACCCGCGACGACGGCCCCAACTCCGCCAGCGACGACGGCTCCAGCTCCTGCGGCCGCCCCCGCCCCGGCGGCAACGACCGCCCCGTCCCCGACGCAGACCGCCGCACTCCCCCCCGCGATGCGCTCGCCGGATGGGCCGGTGGTGGCTCGGATGGCGTTCCCGGTCGGGGTCGCAAAGTTCTCGGGCGCCGATGCCGAGCAGCTCCGCGCGCTAGCGAAACGGATCGAGACCAACGATACCCGCCTCCAGGTGCAGGGCTACGCCAGCGGCGGAAGCGTCGAATCGCCCTCGGGCGCGCGCCGCCTCTCGCTCCTGCGCGCGCTCGAAGTGCGCTCCTATTTGATCGAGCAAGGCATCAAAGGCACGCGTATCGACGTCCGCGCCTTGGGCGCGCCGCCCGATGGCGTTCAGGATCGCGTCGACATCATCTCGCTCGCTCCGTAAGTCGGCGCCGGCCGGCGGCACCGGATCGAGCCCCACCGATAAAGAGGATCGCCCATGACCCGCCCGCAAAAATACTTGATGCGGATGGCCGCGTTCATGCTCGTGGTCGTCCTCGTCATGGTCGCGCTCTCGGACACGGTGTGGAAAGCGTTCGCCGCCAACGCCGCGCTGAACGGATTGATCTTCGCCACGTTCCTGATCGGCGTGGCCTACGTGTTCCGCCAGGTCCACCGCCTGACTCCCGAAGTCCGCTGGATCGAGGTCTACCGGCGGAACGAACCGGGCCTCTCGGTGCCGAAGCCGCCGACGCTATTGGCGCCGATGGCGGCGATGCTGGGCGAGCGCGCCGGGAGAATGTCGCTCTCGGCGACCTCGCTCCGGAGCCTGCTGGACACGATTTCGTCGCGGCTCAACGAAAGCCGCGAAACCGCGCGTTACCTGATCGGGCTCCTTATCTTCCTCGGACTGCTCGGCACCTTCTGGGGCCTCATCCAAACCATGGGGTCGCTCAGCCTGGCGCTCGGGCGGCTGCAGATCGCAGCCGGTGGCGACATCCAGACCGTGTTCCGCGACCTTCAAGCGGGTTTGCGCGCGCCGCTCTCAGGCATGGGCACCGCGTTCTCGGCTTCGCTCTTCGGCCTCGCCGGATCGCTGATCGTGGGCTTTCTCGATCTCCAGGCCGGCCACGCCCAGAACCGGTTCTACAACGACCTCGAGGAGTGGCTTTCGAGCGTGACGCGGCTCTCCTCGGGCGGCATCGGCGACGGCGATCAGTCGGTGCCGGCCTACGTCAGCGCGCTCCTCGAACAGACCGCCGAGAGCCTCGAAAACCTGCAGCGCATCATGGCGCGGAGCGAAGACAACCGCGCCTCCGCCAACACCACGCTGCTGACGCTCGCCGACAAGCTCTCGACCTTGTCCGACCAGATGCGGGCCGAGCAGGACTTGATGATCCGGCTGGCGGAAGCACAGGTCGAGATCAAGCCGCTGCTGCAGCGGCTGGCCGAATCGAGCGAGCGCGCCGCCGGCGGGCTCGACCCGGCCAGCCGCACGCACCTGAAGAATCTCGATGTCTACATGATGCGGCTCCTGGAAGAGACCAGCATGGGCCGCAAAGAGCTGATCGAGGACTTCCGGAGCGAGGTCAAGCTCTTGGCCCGTACCGTCGCGACCGCGATCGAGCACAGCAGCCGCCAGCACTAGGAGCGCTCCGATGGCGAGGCAGGCGCGCACGCACCGTTCGGTCGATATCTGGCCGGGGTTCGTCGATGCCTTGAGCACGCTGCTGCTCGGCATCACGTTCCTGTTGGTGGTGTTCACGTTCGGCCACTATTTCCTGGCCGAAGCGCTGACCGGCCGCGACGAGGCATTGGCGCGGCTCGATCGTCAGATCGCCGAGCTGGCCGACCTGCTCTCGCTCGAGCGCCAGTCCAACGCCGAACTCAGGCTCTCGGTCGCGCAGCTTTCGGCGACGCTCCAGGAATCGGCCAGGGACCGCGACACCCTGACGCTCAAGGTCGAGGACCTCACGACCCAGATCTCGAGGCTGACCGGCCGCGCCGAGCGGGCCGAAGTGGAGGCGGCGCAGCTCCAGAAGTCGATCGCGGTCGACAAGGAGAAGATCGAGCTGCAGCTGGCCGAGCTCGTGAGCCTGCGCAGCGACATCGACGCCTTGCGCGCCGTGCGCGCACAGCTCGAGCAACAGGTGGCCGAGCGCGCGGCCGAGGCGACCCAGCTGCGCGATCGCAGCCGGCAGCTCGAGGCGAGGCTCGCGACCGAGACCGAGAAGACTTCGCTCGCCCAGAAGGAGATCGAGAAGCGCGAGATTCGCCTGGCCGAGCTCGGCCGCCAGCTCGAAGCCGCGCGCCAGGAACTCGCGAGCGAGCAGTTCTCCTCGACCCGTTCCGAGACCCGGGTTAAGGCTCTGAACGACCAGATCGCCGAGCTCCGCCGCCAGCTCGCCCGGCTCGAAGTCGCGCTCAAGGCCTCCGAGGTCAAGGACGTCGACCAGAAGGCGCAGATCGATGCGCTCGGGCGGCGCTTGAACATCGCCCTCGCCCAACGGGTCGAGGAGTTGTCGAGGTACCGCTCGGAGTTTTTCGGGCGGCTGCGCGAAGCGCTGGGCGACCGTCCCGACATCACCATCGTCGGCGACCGCTTCGTGTTCCAGTCCGAAGTCCTGTTCGAGACCGGTTCGGCCGAACTGGGCGAAGCCGGGCGCGGGCAGATGGCGAAGCTCGCCGCCACGCTTCGCGAGATCAGCCCGCGCATTCCCGAGGAAATCCCGTGGGTGATCCGGATCGACGGCCACACCGACGTCCGCCCGATCGCGACCGCGCAGTTCCCCTCGAACTG
Organism: Alphaproteobacteria bacterium; assembly: GCA_016869275.1. GTDB lineage: Bacteria > Pseudomonadota > Alphaproteobacteria > SHVV01 > SHVV01 > SHVV01. Next base: position 11,739 of record VGEO01000095.1, read on the forward strand.
GGAGCTCTCGGCCGCGCGCGCGATCGCGGTGACGCGGTTCCTGACGACGCAAGGGATTCCGGCCAAACGCCTCGCCGCCGCCGGATTCGGCGAGTTTCAGCCGCTCGATCCGCGCACCGACGAGATCGCCTACCGACGCAACCGCCGTATCGAGATGAAGCTCACCGAGCGGTAGCGCACTCAAGGCGTTGGCGTGTCACCGAGATGCCTTTCCTGGCATCTCAACGCCGTTAAATTTCGTCGCGCGAGGCCTTGATTCCGCCCAGGTGGTAGCCGCGGCGCAACCGGCGCAACATCCGCTGGGCAAGCTTTCGACGCGTCTCATGTCCGTTGGCGGAGTGCACCGCGAGGAGCCGCGCGATCGGCTTTCCGCGCCGCGTGATGACTACCTCCTCCCCAGCCGCCGCGTAGGCGAGCAGCTTGGAAAACGCTTGATTCGCTTCTCGGTCCGAAACCGTTTTCATCAAGCGCCCTTACGATATGTGCTTTCAACTTAGTATCGCGAGAGCGGATTTCCCGAAGATCGAATCGGCAAGTGCATCATCTGGCACGTCGTTAGCCGTCTCCGCCCCCTCGAGGGGCGCGGGTGAGGGTGGGGTGGTCCAGCAGGCGCGACGCTTCATCGCTGCGCTCGCGTCCTCCCACTGCAACGCAAGGGAAAGGTCGGGAGGGGTCGCGGCGCTTACTGCGCCGCCCGGCCCAACGCGAGCTGGCCGACGTTGAACTGGAGCGTCGCCAGCCGGGCGTAAAGCCCGCCCTCGGCCATCAACTGGTCGTGCTTGCCTTGCGCGACGATGCGTCCGTGGTCGATGACGACGATGCGATCGGCGCCGAGCACCGTCGCCAAGCGGTGCGCGATCACGAGCGTGGTGCGGCCGCGCATCAACGGCTCGAGCGCGGCCTGGACCTTCTGCTCGCTCTCGGAATCGAGCGCGCTGGTCGCTTCATCCAACAAGAGCAGCGCCGGGTTGCGCAGGATCGCGCGCGCGATCGCGATGCGCTGGCGCTGGCCGCCCGAGAGGCGGACGCCGCGCTCGCCCAAGAAGGTGTGGAACCCTTCCGGCAGCCGGGCGATGAAGCCGGCCGCCTGCGCCGCTTCGGCCGCGGCCTGGACGTCGTCATCGCTCGCCGCCGGCCGGCCGTAACGAATGTTCTCCATCGCGTTCGCGGCGAAGATCGCCGGATCTTGCGCGACCACGCCGATCGCGCCCCGCAACACCTGCGGATCGAGATCGGGCAGCGGGATGCCATCGAAGGTGATGCGGCCGGTCTCGGGGTCGTGGAAGCGGAGCAGCATCCGGAACACCGTCGACTTGCCGGCGCCCGAGGGCCCGACCAGCGCCACCCGCTCGCCCGGCGCGATGCGAAGATCGAAGTCGGCGAGCGCATGGGCGTCGGGG
>VGEO01000096.1 GCA_016869275.1 Alphaproteobacteria bacterium
TCGCCCGAAGTAGACGTCGGCCGGTGTGAGATTGCCGATGGCCTCGTGGTAACGTTGGTAGTTGTAGTGATCGACGAAGGCTTTGATCTGAGCCTCGAGGTCGCCGGGTAAGTAGTAGTGCTCGAGCAGGATGCGGTTCTTCAGCGTCTGGTGCCAGCGCTCGATCTTACCCTGGGTCTGGGGATGGAAGGGAGAGCCGCGGATGTGCCTGATGCCGCGGTCGACGAGCCATTCCGCCAGATCGCCGGCGATGTACGAAGACCCGTTGTCGTTCAGCAGACGTGGCCGATGGGCGACCTGGGCGCTCTCGCAACCAGATGCCGTGAGCGCCAGCTCCAGTGTGTCGGCCACATCCTCTGCCTTCATCGTCGTGCACAGCTGATCGGCCCCCACCAGTGTGCCAACGAGCAAAAAGGCCGAAAATATTTTCATCCCACCCACTCGAGGGTGTTGGCGACGATGATCGCGATCGTCACCCAGTAGATGAACAGCGAGCCGATCGCCATCCATTTGTAGTGGCGGAACATGCGGTGGGTGCGCGGGAAATCCTTGGGCGTGAAATCGCCGCAAATCTTCTCCCACAATTCGTCGGTGGTGGTGGCGACGATCGCCTCGCACTTCTCGATGAAGCGGCGCTCGCTTTCGCCGCGCGGGCGGCGGCGCAAATAGTCGCGGTAGAACTGAAAATCGAGCACGATCTCGAGGAAGATGATGCGCGGATAGAGTGCGACCACGCCGTCGTCGATCGACTTGGCGACCTGGTGCGACATCCATACGAAAAAAGTCGACACCAGCCCGCCGAAGATCAAGAGCGGCAGGTTAGCCGAGGTCAAGCCGACCCACAGGAACACCCAGAACAGCGCCATCGAGATGGCGAGGCCGATGATGTACCAGTTGGTGTAGTTGCGGATCAGCTGGCGGCGTTGATCGTGGATCGCGATGTACTCGAAGTGGTACTCCGGCTCCGCCGCGCGCAGATCGTCGACGTTGCGTCCGTCGGTGAAAACACGCCCAACCATGCCCCCTCCCGCTCGTTGTCCGAACCCTAACAGCCCTAGCGCGGCGCGGCCACGAAACTCGCCGGCGCGATCTGTACCGCTTTCAATTCGACCTCGAGATCGCGATCGTCGCGCCGCACCAGCACCTTCCAGCCCGGAAACGGCTTGCGGATGAAACGGTCGAGGTCTTTGACCTCGGCCACCGCTTTGCCGTTGATCGCGAGCACGATGTCGCCGCGCCGCAGACCGTTGCTGGCCGCGCGCGACGCCGGGCGCACACCGAGCACGACGACCCCGGCAATGGCGCTGTCGAGATTCATGTCTTCGGCCAATGCCGGCGACAGCCCGGCCACGGTGGCACCGCCGAAATGGTGGTAACCGCGCAGGAGCTTGGGCGTCCGCGGCGGCTGCTCGGGCGGCGCCATCATTTCGACCGCGATCCGGCCGATGCGGCCGCGGCGGTAGATCGTGAGCGCCACCGTTTCGCCGATCTCGTGCGTCGCGGCGCTGAAACGGAGCGAGGTCATGTCCTTAACCTCGCGGCCGTTGAGCGCGAGGATGACGTCGCCGGGCGCGAGGCCGGCCTGGGCGAGCGGTCCGTCGGGATGGAGGTGGTCGATCACGACGCCGACCGGGCGCGGCAGCCCGAGCATGCCGGCGATCTGCGGGTTGACCTCGATGCCATAAATACCGAGCCACGGCCGCACCAGCGGCCGCCCGGCGATCGCCGCCGTCACCACCCGTCGCACCATCGAGCTCGGCACGGCGAAGCCGATTCCGATCGAGCCGCCGCCGCCGCCGCGCGAGAAGATCGCGGTATTGATGCCGATCAGACGTCCATGTATGTCGATCAGGGCGCCGCCCGAGTTGCCGGGGTTGATCGAGGCATCGGTCTGGATGAACGAGCGATAGTCGGCGATCCCGACCGCGGTGCGCGCCAGCGCCGAAACGATCCCCTCGGTCACGGTCTGGCCGACCCCGAACGGATTGCCGATCGCCAGCACGAGGTCGCCGATCCGAACTTCGCGCGAGTCGCCGAACTCGAGATACGGAAGCTCGGCGTCGGTCTCGCCGAGCTTGAGGATCGCGAGATCGGTACGGGCGTCGGCGAGCACGACGTCGGCCACGTACTGGCGCTTGTCGGCGAGCACGACCAGCACGCGCTTGGCGCCTTCGATGACGTGATGGTTGGTGACGACGATGCCGTTGGGATCGACGATCACGCCCGAGCCCAAGGACGACTCGGCGCGCTCGCGCCCGCCGAGCGCGCCGCCGCCGCCGAAGAAGCGCTTGATGATCGGCTCGTCCAGGAGCGGCGAGACCGCCCGCTGGGTGACGATCTTGCGGGTGTGAACGTTGACGACCGCCGGCGCCGCCTTGTCGACCAGCGGCGCGTAGGAGAGCGTCACTTCGTCGCGGTTGAGCGGCACGACCCGAACCGGCGACTGCGCCGACGCCGTGACGGCGGCGGCGAGCGCGATGCCGACGCCGAGCGCCGCGCTCGTCGACCGAACCCGAGCGCGCCCCCGCATCGCGCCCGCGCCTAGATCAGGAACGGCCGCTCGGCGGGCGCGGCGCGCTCGGCGATCGCGAAATCCGGCCGCCGGGCCGCCACGTACTCGAAGCGGATACCGTCGGGATCGCGCACGAACAGGCTCTTCTTACCGGCGGTTTCGACCCGCCGTTCGATCGCGACGCCGCGCGTGCCGAGCGCGGCTTCGGCCTCGGCCAGTTCGCGCTCGGCTCCGACCGCAAAGCTCGCGTGATGGAAGCCGAAGCGCGCGCCGGGAGCGCCTTCGACCAGCGCGAGTGCGCATGGGTAGAGCGCGGACGCAGTCGTGAAACACACCAAGCCGCCATCGCGCGCGGTATAGCTCCGTTCGAACCCGGCGACGTTCTCGCAGAACGCGATCATGGCGGCGTGGTCCCGCGTCACCAGCACGACATGGCTCAACGCGCGCGGGTGCAACGCCGCTTCGTCGACCCGCCGGATATCGCGGCCATCCGGGTAGAGACGGCGGGTGTCGGCGGGCTGGCCGTTGGGGTTCCACGGGCTCGTCACCGAGCCTCCGGAGCCGCCGTGATAGGTGGTGCGCCAATTCTCGGTCGCGTCCGAATAGAACTCGTGCACGTTGCCGTCGGGATCGCCGACATAGACGCTGTGCGAAACGGTATGCGTGAGCGTGCGTAGGATCGGGTGCTTCTGTTCGAGCGCCCGATTGTAAGCCTCGACCAGCGCTCGCTCGGTTTCCATCTCCCAGGCGATGTGGTTGAGCCCCGGCTTACCGGCCTTGGCATCGCGCGTCGCCGACTGGTACTTGACCGGGAGCACGGCGAGATCGTGGTGGCTCGACCCGTTCGAGAACAGAGTAAGTTCGACCGGCTCTTCGTAGTAGACCGGCTCGAAGCCGCATACCTTGTGATAAAAGGCGCGCGAGCGGTCGTGCTCGCCGATGAAGAGCGTCACGTGGGTGGCGCGCCGCGGCGCGAAGCGGATCGCGGCGGGGGCGTGGGCGGCGAGGCTCATGACGACACCTGATCAAATGAAACCGAAACGCGCGGTCATTAGGCGGCGGCGCCGTCCGGCCTGTCAAGGCGCCGCGGTCGGCGGGCGGCCATGACGACGCTCTTCTTCGAGGACCTACCGCCGGGGCGCGTCCTCACCGCCGGTCCCTATACGGTCGAGCGCGGCGAGATGCTCGCGTTCGCCGGCAAATGGGACCCGCTGCCGATCCATGTCGATCCCGACGCCGCGGCGCGCACGCTGCACGGCGGCATCATCGCCTCCGGCACATACACGATCGCCGTCAAGCAGCGCCTGCTCACCGCGCTCGGTTTCAACGACGCCATTCTCGGCACCATGGGCCACGACGCGATGCGCTTCCCGAATCCGGTCCGCGCCGGCGATCGCCTATCGCTCACCGTCGCGTGCGTGTTCGCGCGGCCCTCGGCGAGCCGCCCGACCTGCGGCATCGTCAAATACCAAGTCTCGCTCGCCAACCAGAGCGGCACGGTGGTGCTCGACTACCTCGACACGGTCCTGGTCGCGAAGCGGCCAGCGCCCGCCTAGCCGCGCCAGGTGTGCGGCGAGAACAGCACCAGCAGGGTGAAGATCTCAAGCCGGCCAAGTAGCATGGCGAAGCTCAGAATCCATTTGGCCGCGTCGGGTACCGACGCGAAGTTGCCGGCCGGACCGATCAAGGGTCCGAGGCCGGGACCGACGTTGCCGATGGCCGTCGCGGCGCCACTCAAAGCCGCGATGAAATCGAGGCCGGTCAGCGCAAGGCCGAGGGTAATCGCAAGCGTGCAGGCGACGTAAGTGAGGCAGAAATGGGTGACGCTGCCGGGCACGTCCTCGGGGATCGTGCGCCCCTGATAGACCATCGGCACGATCGTATGCGGCTGGGTCAGGCGGCGGAGCTGGACCCGGAATCGGAGCCATGCGATCTGAAAGCGGAAAATCTTGATGCCGCCCGAAGTCGAGCCGGTGCAGCCGCCGACGAACATCAGGACGAGGAACGCGGCCAACGCGAACTCGCCCCAAGCGCCGTAGTCCTCGGTCACGAAGCCGGTGGTCGTGACGACCGAGACCACGCTTAGTGCCACGGCGCGGACCGCGCGCTCGAACTCGTAGCCCTTGGTCGCCATTAGCCAAACCGTGATGACGGCGATCGTCACGACGAGAAAGATCAGCATCGTCCGCACTTGCCGGTCGCCGGCGACCGCCGCGAACTCGCGACGCGCTAAGCGCACGTAGATCACCAGCGGCAAGCCGCCCAACAACATCGAAATCGTCGCGACCCATTCGATCGCCGGCGATTGGTAGAAGCCGATCGAGGCGTCTTTGGTGCTGAAACCGCCGCTCGCAAGCGACGTCATGGCGTGGATCGCGGCGTCGAAAAGATCCATGCCGGCGGCAGCAAATGCGATCGCGCTCAGCAGGTTGAGCACGCCGTATCCGAGCGCGATCGACCCGATCATCGACGTGAGGCGCGGCATGACTTTTTCCGAGCGATCCGACGACTCGGCGTGGAAGAGCTGCATGCCGCCGACCCGAAGGAACGGCAGCACCAGGATGGCCATGACGATGATGCCGAGGCCGCCCAACGCTTGAAGCAACCCGCGCCATAACAGGATACCGCGCGGAGCAGCATCGAGGCCGACGATCACGGTCGACCCCGTGGTAGTGAGCCCCGACACTGCTTCGAAGAACGCGTCGGCGTAGCTCAAGTCGAGGTCGGCGAACACGAACGGCAACGCCGCGAACGCCGAGGTGACAGACCACGAAACGCTGGTCAGCACGAAACCCTGCCGCACGTTCAAGCGCACGGATTGCTGGCGAAACGCGACCAGCGCGGCCACCGCGAAAAACAACGTAAAAGCGGCCGCCGCGGCGAAGACTTTCCAATCCGGGTATCCGACCGCACCGTCCGCCAGCGCCGGCAACGCCATCGTCGCCGCCACCGCGAGCAGCAACCAGCCCTGGACATAGAGAATGGGACGCAGGTCGGTCATCGGGTTACGCCTGGTTCGGTGCCTGTATCAAGCCGATCGCCACAAACCCGGTGTGAGGAGAATCAGGAGCGTGAACAGTTCGAGCCGGCCGAGCAGCATCCCCAGCGCCAGGAACCATTTGGCGCCGTCGGGGAGCGAGCCGAAGTGTCCGGCCGGACCGATGATCGGCCCGAGCCCGGGGCCGATATTGCCGAGCGCGGCCGCCGCCCCGCTCACGCTGGTGATGAAATCGAGCCCGTAGGCGGAAAGAACCAGCGCCAGCAACAGCACAGTGACGAAAAACAGAAGGATGAACGTCATCACCGCGATCGGTACATCCTCGGGGATCGGCTTGCCGTTGAACGTCATCGGCGCCACCCGGTGCGGCTGCAACAGACGGCGGAGCTGGCTGCGCAACCGGATCAAGAAAATCTGCAGGCGGAAGATCTTGATCCCACCCGAGGTCGAGCCGAGGCAGCCGCCGACGAACATCAACAGAAAGAACACCAGCACCGCGAATGCACCCCATTGGTTGTAGTCCGCGGTCGCGTAGCCGGTCGTGGTCGCGATCGAGGTGACGTTGAACATTGCGAGCCGTAGCGCCTGGTCGAACGGATGGTCGAGCGCAGCGGTGAGCCACCATGTCATCGCCACCACCGCGACCACGATCAGGCCGAGGAACGCCCGTACCTGGCTCTCGTGGAACACCGTGCCGATGTCGCCGCGGATCCCGCGGACCAGCAGCACATAGGGCAGCGAACTCGCGATCATGAACAGGATCGCGGTCCCCTCCAGCGCGAACGACTGGAAATACCCGAACGACGTATCGTAGTTGGCGAACCCGCCGGTCGCGAGGGTCGTCATGGCATGAACGACGGCATCGAACCCGGCCATGCCGAACAGACGGTACAAGACCGCGCAGGCGATGGTGAGGCCGATATAGACGGCGAAGATCGCGAGCACGGTCTGCTCGAGCCGGGGCATGACTTTCTCCGGCCGTTCGCTCTCGGTGTGAAAGAGCTGGGTGCCGCCGATCCTGAGAAACGGCAGCAGCAGGATCGCCATGACGATGATGCCCATGCCGCCCAACCACTGCAGGATCGCGCGCCAGAGCAGAATCCCGTCCGGCATGCGGTCGAGGCCCTGCAGCACCGTCGCGCCGGTGGTAGTGATCCCCGCGACCGCCTCGAAGAAGGCATCGGGGTAGTTCAGGCTCAAGCCCGAAAACGCGAACGGCAGGGCCGCGAACGCCGAGGTCACCAGCCACGCCGTGCCGGTCAGGAGAAAGCCCTGGCGAATGTCGAGCCGAACCCGGTGCTCGCGGAACGCGGCGAGCAGCGCGACCGCGAAAAACAGCGTGAACGCGGCGGCGGCGAGGAACACGCGCCAGTCCGGATTGCCCTCGAGGCTCTCGAGGGCGGCCGGAATGCCCATGGCCCCGGCCAGCACGATCAGCAGCCATCCTTGGACGTAAAGAACCGGACGAAAGTCGGTCATGACCGCGCGCACTATAGCCTAGACGGCGGCCGGCGGCGCCGGCATGGCTGCAATGTCGAATTCGAATACCTTGCTTTCCAAAGGCTTATGTACGATTCTGCCGATCCATGATGAAGGAGAACAAGATCAGCGCCGTACCGCCGCGCGAGGTGACGGTCGATCGCATCTTTGCCGACGACCGCAAGCCTTCCGACTTCACCTTCAGCGCCGAAACGGCCAAGGTGTTCGACGACATGGTGAGCCGCTCGGTGCCGTTCTACGACGAGCTCCAGCGCATGACCACCGAGATGGCGCGCGATTTCGCGCAAGCCGGCACTGCGCTCTACGACTTGGGCTGCGCGACCGGCACCACGTTCGCGCTGCTCGATCCGGTGCTCGACCCCTCGATCGCCTTCGTCGGCGTCGACAACTCGGCCGAGATGCTGGCCAAAGCCAAGGAGAAGCTCGCGGCCGTCGCCAAGCGGCGAACGCTCGACCTCGAATGCGCCGACCTCAACGGGATGCGGCCGCTCCGCAACGCGTCGTTCGTGGTGATGATCCTGACGCTGCAATTCGTACGGCCACTGCACCGCGAGCGGGTGGCGAAGAAGATCTATGACGGCATGAACGACCGCGGTGCGTTCATCCTGATCGAGAAGCTGACGGCGCAGGATTCCGGCATCAATCGCCTGTTCATCGACTACTACCATCAGCTCAAACGCCGCCAAGGCTACTCCGACATGGAAATCGCGCAGAAACGCGAGGCGCTCGAGAACGTGCTGATCCCGTATCGCATCGAGGAGAATATCGATCTCCTGCGCAACGCCGGGTTCCGCTCGGTCGAGAGCTTCTTCCGCTGGTACAATTTCTGCGGAATCCTCGCGACCAAATAATGACGGCGCCCGCGTCCCCGGCCTCGACCGGGTTTCTGGTCCGGATCGGCAACTGGTTCTTCACCTACCGCAACTACGCGTTCCCGCTCGTGCTGGCGCTGGTGCTAGTCGGGCTCGACCCGGTTCCGCTCGCCGGCGACGGCGCTGCCGACCGCTGGCTCGATACCGCTGGGGTTGCGCTCTGCGTTCTCGGCTCCGCTTTTCGTTTCTGGGTGATCGGCCTCGCCTATATCAAGCGCGGCGGCCTCAACAAACGAGTCTACGCGGAGGCATTAGTCACGAGCGGCATGTTCGGCGTCTGCCGCAATCCGCTCTACCTCGGCAACGCGCTGGTGCTGATCGGCCTGTTCCTGATTCACAACAACCCGTTGGCCTACGCAATCGGTGCCGCGTTCTTCGGCCTCGCCTATGCCGGCATCATCGCCGCCGAGGAGCGTTATCTTGCCGACAAGTTCGGCGCGGAGTACGCGCGTTACTGCGCCGCGGTGCCGAGGTTCCTGCCCCGGTTCTCGCGCTATGCCGCTGCCGCCGCGGACATGGATTTCGATTGGCGCCGCGCGGTCCTGAAAGATCACGGCAGCGTTTACGCCTGGATCGTGGCCGCCGCGGCGCTCGAGCTCCTCGAGCACGTCGGCCGCCCCGACCCGGCATTTGCACCGGGTGGGTGGTGGCGCGAAATCGCCGTCATCGGCAGCGCGACGATCGTCCTGGTCGCGATCCGCCTTCTCAAGAAAAGCGGACTCTTGGTCGCCCGCTCGTAAGCCGTGCCGCCGCGCTAGAACCGCGCCGCCCGCTTGGGCTACAGTCGGGCGCGCCGCCAGGGGGCGGCGGCAGGGAGGGCTTTCATGGGTCAAATCGAAACCGCAGCGGCGCGCGCCAACCGGCCGCCCGCCGTCCGCTACCGGCCGCGCCGGGTCGGTCATCTCAACCTGTGGGTCAGCAACTGGCGGGCTAGCATCGATTTCTACCGCACCGTCTGCGGCTTCACCGAGAACGGGCGCGAGTCGAAACTCGGCGCCGGGTTCCTCTCGAACGGCAACACCCACCATGACTTGGGCATCGTCAACGTCCAGAGCGGCGCCACCAAGATCGCGCGCGCCGGGCACCTGAAGCTTCTGCCCGACGATTACGGCAAGGTTCCCGGGCTCAACCATTTCGGCTGGGAGATGGACACCGAGACCGACCTCGTCGCCGCGGTCGAGCGGGCGCGCGCCGCCGATTTCACGATCCACCGCTACACCGACCAGGGCAACAGCTACTCGACCTACGTGTTCGACCAGGACGGCGTCGTTCATCAGTTTTATGTCGACAAGCAGAAGGACTGGCGCGCGCTCTACAAGGGCTTCGAGCTCGACTTCCATTCGAACCCGCCGTGGGAGCCCGGCAAGAAGCCGCCCTCGACCGCGCGCAACTACTGGGTCGACCCGCCGATCTCGCGCAACGAGCACGCACCCCTCCATCCGATTCGCGTCACCCACGCCGTGCTCTTGAGCAACGACATCGAACGAACCAAGGACTTCTATACCGAGGTCGCCGGGCTCGACGTGGCCTACGCGGCGGCCGACCGCTCGGTCTACTACCTCGCCGGCTCTGCGGCGGTGACCGATGTCGTCCTCTTCAAGGCCGGTCCCGGACGTCCGGCCGGGATGCACCACGGCGCGTTTGAATGCTCGGTCGACGAGGACATGGCGCTCGCCGAGGCCGAGCTAGGCCGGCGCGGCATCCCGGTCGCCGCCAGCGTCGACAGCGCCTACAAACGCAGTGTGTTCGTGCGCGATCCCGACGGCATGCTGCTCGAGTTCTATGTGCGCCGCTCGACCAAGCGCGACGGCTTCAAGGACGACAGTAGCGAACAAGCTCTGCTCGCCGCCTGAACGACGCCTATTCCCGAATAGGACACCGACCCATGGCAACCGAATTCGCGAACGTCATTTCGGCCGATTCGCACGTGATGGAGCCGACCGACATCTATTGGAAAGCGCTGGGATCGAAGTACGGCGATCGCACGCCGCGCGACATCGACCAGCACTTGGGCGTCAAGGGCAACTTCTTCTTCACCGGCAAACAGGTGCTGATGCGCGGCGAAGGCGACAAGACCCAGGCCGAAAAAGGCCTGCGCCCGGCCGGGTTCCTGCCCGAGAAGCGGGTCGAGTTTCAGGAGCGGGCCGCCGTTACCGCCGAGGTGCTCTACGCGACCGGGTTCCTGATCATGATGCAGTCGCAAGACACCGAAGCGCTGCAGGCCTCGGCGCAGGTCTTCAACGACTGGCTCGCCGATTTCTGCGCCTATGACAAGAAGCGGCTCTTGGGCGTCGGCATGGTGCCGACCCACGACCCGGCGTGGGCGGCGCGCGAGCTCGAGCGGGTCGTGAAGCGCGGCCTGATCGGCGCCTGCATCAACCTGCAGGGCCCGGCCGGCGGCGCGCCCTACCGCGATAGGTCCTACGATCCGCTGTGGGCCAAAGCCGAGGAGCTCGACCTTCCGTTGACGCTCCACTCGATCACCGGACGCGTGCCCGACCCCTACCACGTCTACACCCAGCGCGAGCGCGAGGAAGTGGTCGGCAACTTGTTGGCGCTCGGCTTCGAGATTCAGGCGGCGCTCGCCAACGACTTCATCTTCGGCACCATTCTCGATCGCTTTCCCAGGCTTCGGCTCATCTGCAGCGAGTTCGAGATCGCGTGGATTCCGCGCTTCCTCTGGTTCATCGATCAGGTGCTGGTCACGCGCGCCTCGCGGATCGCGCTGCCGCCCTTGAAGATGAAGCCGTCGGACTACATGAAGACGCGGATCTGGCACGGCATGATCGACGACCCGTTCGCGGCCCAGGTGATCCAGCCGGTCGGTCCCGATCGCATCCTGTGGGGGTCGGACTTTCCGCACGTCCGCTCGATCGGGCTCGAGACGCAAACCCGGCTCAAGGCGCTGTTCGCCGATCTCGCGCGGCCCGAGCAGGAGCGGATCGTCGGCGGCAATGTCGCCAAGCTCTATCGCTTGAACTGACCGCGACCCCAGAAGGAGCGCCGTCGTGGCCGCCTTCTATGACGACATCGGCAAAGGGCCGGCGATCCTCATGAGCCACGGCACGCTCATGGACCGGACTATGTTCGCGCCCCAGGTGGCCGAGTTGTCCGACGCCTACCGCTGCGTCGCGTTCGACAGCCGCGCCCGCACCGAGCGCTGGCGCGGGCCCTACTCCTTGGATGACATGGTCGAGGATTGCCGCCAACTGATGGACGATCTCGGCATCAAGAAGTGCGTCCTGGTCGGTATGTCGCTCGGCGGCTTCATGAGCTTTCGCTTCGGGTTGCGCTATCCCGAACGGCTCGACGGCCTGGTGTTCGTCAGCACCCAGGCCAAGTCCGATCCCGATGAATATGAACGCTTCGGCGGCTGGTTCGACAAGCTGCGGCGCGAGACGTTCGTGACCAAGGAGTTCGCCGACTGGTGCGCCGACGTTTGCTTCGGCAGGACCACGAAGCGGCTCTATCCGGCGATCGCGACCCATTGGCGAGACCGCTGGATGACGCTGTCGGGCGAAGCGGTCTACTGGGAATCGCAGACCTGGCTCCGGCGCGAGAACCTGTCGCAGAAGATCGCCGCGATCGCGACGCCGACGCTGATCGTCCATGGCGACGAGGACGTGCCGATCCCGCTCGATCGGGTGGGGCCGATGCTGGACGTGATGCCGGACGCCAAGCTCGTGGTCGCACCGGGCTGCGGCCACACCGCCAACGTCGAAGCGCCGCGCGTCACCAACGATGCGATCCGCGCCTTTATGCAGCGCCTGCACGGGGGTTAGGCCGTACCGCGCCGGCACCAGCGATAAACGAGCGCAAGAATCGGGTCGCTTGCGGAAACGGCCTCGGGCTTAATCCACGCCATGCACTGCAAGAAGCACCCGCGCTACCGCGCGATCAGGAAGCCCGCGGTCGACTGCGGGCGGTGCTGGGCCGCTTACCGCGCGCGTACCGCCGCGCCGGCTAACGCAACAAACCGGCGACGATCGGATAAACCGTCGCGGCGAGCGCGAGCGCCATCCCGTAGTTGAAGACGCGGACCCAGCGCGGGTCGGTCAGGACGCGCCGGAGCACGGTCCCGAACAGCGCCCACACGCTCACGCACGGCAGGTTGACGATGCCGAACGCCGCTGCCACCACCGCGATGTTGACGAGATAGTCCTCCTTGGGCGCGTAGGCGCCGATCGCGCCGACCGCGATCAGGACACCCTTGGGATTGACCCACTGGAACGCGGCCGCGCCCAGGAACGAGAGCGGCCGGGCGCTCGGGTTGTCGCCGCTTTGGAGCGGACCGGCGGTCGCGATCCTCCAGCTCAAGTAGAGAAGGTAGGCCGCGCCGACGATCTGGAGCACGGTGTAGGCGAGCGGATGCGCGGTCAGCAACGCACCGACGCCGAGCCCGACGCAGTAGACCAGAAACGCATGGCCCAGGCTGACGCCCAGGATGTGCGGCACCGTGCGCGTAAAGCCGAAGTTCACGCCCGACGCCAACAGCATCATGTTGTTGGGCCCGGGCGTGATCGACGTCACGAGCGAGAACACCGCCAGGGCGAGCAGCAGATCGGTCGACATGGCGAACCACGCACGCGCCTATAAAAAGGATCGAAACCGGTCGAGAATTTGCGCGGTCGCGCGTAGCGGGAGAGGGATTTGAACCCCCGACCAAAGGATTATGATTCCTCTGCTCTACCCCTGAGCTATCCCGCCGTTACGCAACTAGGTCCGGCGCGTCGCGCGGCGGGTCGGGTCTTAAGCCGCTGATCTCGGCGAGTCAAGACGAGCGGCGTGCATATCGGGCCGCGCAATCCAACCGCCGCCGACCACGCGGTCGTCGTCGTAAAAAACGCACGCTTGGCCCGGCGCGACCGCCGGCTCGGGCGCGGCGAACGCGACGTGGGCGTCGCCGGCGTCGGCGCGGATCGTCGCCGCGGCCGGTGCCCGGCTCGAGCGCACCTTGACGCTCACGGTCAAGCCGGCATCCGCCGCCAGCCGCGCCGCGTCCGGCGCCAGCCAATTGACGTTGCGGACGCGGATCGCGTCGACCCCGAGCGCCGCCT
>VGEO01000097.1 GCA_016869275.1 Alphaproteobacteria bacterium
GGTTTCGCCTGGCGGCCGACGGACATGGCCGGGTGACGCCGCCCGCCGCCGAGCGCGCGCGCATCCGCGCCTATTTCGATCCGCTGCCGATTTGGTACCCGCCGTTCGAGGAAGCCGCGGTCGATGGTGCCCGGTTCCCGCTCCACGCCATCACCCAGCGGCCGATGGCGGTCTATCATTCGTGGGGCGGGCACAACGCCTGGCAACGCCAGATTCACGGCGAGAATCCGCTCTATATGCATCGCGACGCCGCCGCGCGTCTGGGCATCGCCGATGGCGACTGGGTGTGGATCGTGAGCCACCACGCGCGCGTCAAGGCGCGGGCGCGGCTGATGACCGGGGTCAATCCGGATACGGTCTGGACTTGGAACGCGATCGGGCGCGCGCCGGGCGCGGCGCGGCTTTCGGCCGACGCGCCCGAGTCGACGCGGGGCTTTCTCCTGAACCACGTGATCTCCGAGCTGTTGCCGGCCCAGGCCGGCGGCTACCGCTACGCCAACGTCGACCCGGTCACCGGCCAAGCCGCGTGGTACGACCTCCGCGTCCGGATCGAGCGGATCGGCGCGCTCGATGCCGCGGCCGACGCCCACCCGCCCACGTTCGGCCCGCAGCCGCCCGGCGCGGAAGCGCCGCCCACCCGGCTCCGCTACGGTGCCGAATTCCGCGAGGCGCCGTGACGTGACCCAACTGCCCGACCGCGTGCCCGGCGCCAAAAAGCTCGGCCTCGTCATCGACCTCGACGTCTGCGTCGGCTGTCACGCCTGCGCCGTCAACTGCAAGGAATGGAACAGCGGCGGGTTCGCCGCGCCGCTGACCGACTTCGATCCCTATGGCGCCGACCCCTCGGGCGTCTGGTTCAACCGCGTCCACACTTTCGAGGCCGGCGAGGGCGTGGGCGGGCGCACCGTTCATTTCCCGAAATCGTGCCTGCACTGCGACGACGCGCCATGCGTCACCGTGTGCCCGACCGGCGCCTCCTACAAGCGCACCGCCGACGGCATCGTCCTGGTCGACGAAGCGAAGTGCATCGGCTGCAAGCTCTGCGCGTGGGCCTGCCCCTACGGCGCGCGCGAGTACGACCGGGCCGAGGGCGTGATGAAGAAATGCACGCTCTGCATCGATCGCATCTATAACGAGACCATGGCCGAGGTCGATCGCGTACCGGCCTGCGTTTCGACCTGCCCGGCCTCGGCTCGCCACTTCGGCGATCTGGGCGATCCGGCCTCGGCGGTCTCGAAACTCGTCGCCGAGCGCGGCGGCTACGACCTTATGCCCGAGCAGACGACCAAGCCGGTCAACAAGTATCTGCCGCCGCGCCCGCGCCAGACCGGTTGTGGGTCGGCGCCGGTGGCGCTCCGCGACGATGACGCGCCGCTCGCGCCCGAGGGGCTGTTTCTCAAGTGGGTCGATCGGCTGTTGAGCCGGTAGTTGGGCGACCTAAGCATCTCAAGCAAGTCGACCCACGCGACGGCCGAGCTGCTCGGCTGGCAGACTTTACGGTACGCGTACCTTGGGGAGCAGCCGCTCCGCGTTGCCAGCCATGATCTTGGCCTGCGTCTTCTTGGGCAGCTTCCGGATGATCGGGAGCGCCTTCTTGCCTTCGGCATCGCCGATCTCGAAGGGGTAGTCCGAGCCGAACAGGACGCGGTCGGGTCCGAACGTCTTCAGGAGGAAATCGACCTGGTCGGCGCCGAACACGCAGGTATCGACGCAAATCTGCTTCAGGTAGGACGACGGTTTCTTCGCGATGTACTTGTGGAGCGCCGGGTTGTACTCGTACTTGGGCGCCTCCCAGGCGCGGTCGAGGCGGACCGCGAGGTAGGGGAGCGTACCGCCGCCGTGCGAGAGGACGAGGTTGAGCTTAGGGTGCCGTTCGAGCACGCCGGCGCAGATCAGGCGCGATACGGCGACGCAGGTTTCGGTCGGCCACAAGATCACGGTGTTGAGCGTGAAGTCCCTGAAGCGGTCGTAATAGACCTCGTTGGCCGGGTGCATGTAGACGAAGAGCCTCAGCTCCTCGCACACCGACCACACCGGCTCGTAGATCGGATCGTCGAGCGGCCGCGCGCCCGCCGAGATGCCGATATGGGCGCCGACGAACCCGTACTCGCCGATCGCGCGCTTGAGTTCGTCGGCCGCGCTCTCGGGCGATCCGAATGCGATCACCGCCAAGCCCTTCAAGCGGCCCTCGCCTTGCGCCACCATCTTGGCTGTGTGTTTGTTGATGAGCCGGCCGTAAGCCACGTCGGGCGCGCCGCCCGGCCAGTGGGCAAGCGTGTTGAGCGGGCCCACCACCTGCAAATCGATCTTTCGTTTTTTTAGGCTTGCGAGCCGCAAGCCCAGGTCCCACACCGGCGGGTCGAGCGGGCCGTAGCCCTCGGCGTAGAAACCGTTACCGCGCCGTTCGAGCTGGTTGCCGTATTCGGGGTGCGCGACCAGGAAGTCGAGCAGCTCCTCGCTCGCGAGGTGGGAATGGACGTCGATGATCATGTGCGGCTCCCGCGGGCGTGGCGGCCGTTGCGCTTGCCGCGCGCCGGCTTGGCGCGGCGTCGTATTTTCGGTGCGGTCCCGAACAGTCGGTCGAGGTAACGGTTGAGCATGTGGTGGATCGGCATTTCGAGCTTGACGGTCGGACCCGGCACGAAGCGGCGCGACTTCAAGCCCTGCTGGAGCGAATCGAGCATGGCGCGGTCCTCGTCGATGACGACGCGGATGAAGTCGCGGTAGAGCTGGGCGCTCTGCTCGAAGTCGGGGCGCGCGAAGTGCGCCGCCGGGAACAGGGTGAAGACGCTCACCGCGGTCTTGTCGGGACCGAGCGGGAAATAGGTGATCGGCTGCACCAGATCGTAGCGCGCGAAGATGTTCATGCACGGGCGGACCAAGATGGTGAAGGCATAGAGCGGGTCGTTGCGGTCGACGCCTTTGCCCGCGGTTTGCATCCACGGCGCGCGTTCCGCGCCCATCCACGGCATCGGCCCGAACGGCGACTTGCCGTCGGGGCACATGGTGAGGCTCTGGTATTCGGCGTGGTAGCCCTGTGCCGTCAGGCGGTACCGAAAATCGTCGCGCGGGAACACCCTGCCGAACGAGGTGCTGTGGATCACGCCGGTGTGGTACATGTCCATCAGATTCTCGAGCACGAGCTTCCAGTTGCAGTCGAGCGTGAAGTCCCAACGATCGGCGAGCCGCAAGTCCTCCTGGCGCAGAAAGCCGGTCAAGGCGCGGACCTGGTCGACGTCGAGGTAGGATCCGAGCGCCAGCGCGCGGTCGTCGAAGTTGACGAAAACCCAGCCGGCCCAGGTTTCGAGCCTGACCGAAGGCAGTGCGCAGTGGTCGAAATCGAAGCCTTGGACGCCCTCGTTGAACGGCGCCGACACGAGCTTGCCGTCGAGGTCGTAGAGCCAGGCGTGGTAGGGGCAAGTGAATTTCGACGCGTTGCCTTGCCCGGTCGTCACCTCGACGCCACGATGGCGGCAGGCGTTGACGAAGGCGTTGATCCGGCCCGCGCGATTGCGCACCACCAGAAGCGGCTCGCCGGCGATCCGGAAAGCGCGGAAGTCGCCGGGCTTGGCGAACTCTTCCTCGCGGCCGATGCAGAGCCAGTCCTTGAGGAAGATGGTCTCGACCTCGCGTTCGTAGATCGTGGGCGAGGTATAGATCGCGCCCGGGGCGTGCTTCGCTTTGAGAAGCGGGGCCCGCACCTTGGCGAGCGACGATCGGCTCACCGCATTCATCCGCGTCCTCGTCTCCCCTTTCGACGCCCGCTTACATGGCCGCTACAGGGATGCGGCGCCGCGGCCGCATCCCCGTCCGCCCTTTGTTTCGCTACTTCTTCGGCAGGTACCGGTTGGTGAAATACTCGGCCGGATTGCCGCCGACCGAGATCAACTTGTACTTCATGGCCCAATCCTGTGCCGTCTTCCATGGCGCGACGTCCTGGGCGAATACCTCGCCCTTGGCCCCCGACCAGTCGGGCTTCGCGACCTTGTCGCCGACCTCGTGCTCCTCGCGGGTAAAGACGTTGTTGGCCTTGACCACGTGCTCGAGCACGTTCTTGCCGTCGGCCCGCCAGGCGTCGAGCCCTTTCATCGACGCTTTCAAGAATGCGCAGGCGGCGTTCGGGTTCTTGCGCAGCCAATTCTCGTTGCCGACCACGAGCTGGTAGTAGAACTGCGGCACGCCGAAATCGGTGTAGGGCATGAAGTTCAAAGCGTCCTTGCCCTGCTTCTTCAGCATCATGTCGCCGATCGCGACCTCGAAGTAGGTGAGCGCGTGGGCGACGTGCACCTTCTTCTCGAGGGTGAGCGGGATATGGGCGAAGCCGGGATCGACGATCTGCACGTCCTTGCGGGTGATGCCGCCGGTCGCCAGCATGGTGTCGAGGAACGCTTGGGCGTCGAGCTTGGCGCCGGTGCCGACGATTTTGCCTTTCAAGTCGGCTGGCACCTTGATGTTCGATTCCTTCAGCGACATGAAGCCCGACACCAGCTTGCGCAGCGTGGTCGCCACCGCGACCACCGGGATCGAGGTGTCGCGCGAGATCATCACCTCGGGCACGTAGGTCAGGCTGAACGTCACCCGTTCGCGCGCGACCAGCTTGATCGGGTCGGCGGGGTTGGCCGGGGCGATGATGTCGACGTCGAGCCCTTCGTCCTTGTAGTAGCCGTTGAGCTTGGCCGACCAGAACGCGCCTTGCGACACGGTGACCGGAATCCAGTCGGCCATCAGGACGAGTTTTTGGGTTTCGGGTTTACCGCCGCAGGTTTGTGCCCATGCCGATGGACCGACTGCAATAGCGGTTGCGAGAACCACGCCGACCGCCACGACGTTCAAGTTGCGCATTGCTTCCTCCCTCTGGGATATGCCGTAATCGCAATGTTACTCCCGAATCGGCACCGCTTGAATGGCGCCGCAAAATAGAATGGGCGGCCGAAGCCGCCCACTCCCTGACGCAATGGGGACGGTGCCGCGCTAGCTGGCGCCGCCCGGATAGAATTTGTTGGTGTAGAAATCGCCGGGCTTCGAGGTCTTGGGCAGCACGTCGGCGTCTTGCATGACTTTGACCGCCGTCGCCCAATTCGCTTCCGCTTGCCAGCCGATCGGCCTGCCTTTGGTCGCATCCGAGTAGAACAGCGGCCGGTACTCCTCGATTTGCGCGTCGATCAGCCACGGATCGAGTTTGGCATTGGGGCGGAGCGCGATCATGGCGTCGACCGCTTCCTTCTTGGCGTTGGCGTCGCCGAGGATCTTGCCCCACGCGTTCGCCGTGATAACGACGATCTTGCGGATCGACTCGCCCTTGGCGGCGATGGTGTCTTCCCGCGCGATCAGGCCGAGCGAGGGTAAAGCCAAGCCGTAGTCCGAAAATTTGATGACGTTCGACGGCTTTTGCTTGCGCAGCACCGGCTCGATAAAGGGCGTCGAGGTTACGACTGAGCCGCCGGCGCCCGACATGTAGCTCGAAATCTTGGCAGTGGCGTCGACGCCGATCAGCTTGATCTTGTCGCGATTGGAGCCGCCGGCCTTCAAGAACGCGTCCATGAACGGCGCCTCGAGCGAGCCCGGGGTATAGATGATGCTGATGCCCTTGGCTTCGAGGTCCTTGACGGTCTTGGCGCCGGTTTCGGAGGGCACCAGGACGCCCAAGTCGTTGCCCGGCAGATAGGTCGCGAGCGCCCGGAGCGGCGCGCCTTTGGAGGTTGCCGGCGCCATGGTCGAGACCGCGGCTTCGCCCAAGTCGACGCCGCCGCCGCCGCCCACGACCGAAACGGTGAGCGCCGAGCCGCGCCCGTCCTCGATGTCGAGTTCGACGCCTTCGGCTTTGTAGAGCCCTTTGTGGGTCGCGTAGAACCAAGCCGCGTGCATGCCGAACGGCAGCCAGCTCAGGCGGATTTTCAGCGTCTCGACCGCCCGGGTCTCGGCCGATGCGCCGAGCGCGATGGCGAGCGCCACCGCCGTGCCCACGCCCCAACGAACGTAATTCTTCATCCGAACCTCCCCAATGCGCGCAGTAGCCCTGCGCTGCGAAGGGCCCAGTCTAGCGCCCGGGGGGCGGAGGGGGAAGGGTCGGGGACGATCAGGTCGAGGATGCCGCCTTGACGCTTTCCTCGTAAATCTGGTCGAGCACGATCCGCTTGAGTTCGCTGAAGCGGGGCGCTGTTAAAATGGTGTGGTCGCGCGGCCGCGGCAGGTCGATCTCGAGTTCCATTTTGATGCGCCCCGGGCGGGCCGACATCATCAAGACGCGATCCGACAGGAAGATCGATTCCTCGATGTCGTGGGTGATGAAGAGGATGGTGCGGTGATCCTTCTCCCAGATCGAGAGCAACCACTCCTGCATCACCGAACGGGTAAGAGCGTCGAGCGCGCCGAACGGCTCGTCAAGGAGCAGCGTGTCGCGGTCGCACAACAGCGTTCGCATCAGGGCGGCACGCTGGCGCATGCCGCCTGACAGCTGGCTCGGATAGTTGTTGGCGAACCCGCCGAGCCCGAACTCCTGCAGAATCGCGAGCGCGCGCTCGCGCGCTTCCTTCTGCGGGACGCCCAGGACCTCGATGCCGAGCGCGACGTTGTCGCGAATCGTGCGCCACGGGAACAGCAGGTCCTTCTGAAACATGTAGCCAAAATGCTTGCGCCGGTCGGGCACGACCTTGCCGTCGATGAAAATCTCGCCCGATGACGGGTCGAGCAGGCCGGCGATCATGTTGAGGATGGTCGACTTGCCGCAGCCCGACGGGCCGACGATCGAGACGAACTCCTTGGGCCGCACGTGCATGTCGGTGTTGGCGAGCGCCACCACTGGGGACCCTTCGCCTTGCGGCGGGAATACTTTGTCGACGCTCTTGAGTTCGACTTTGTTGGTCATGAGAAGTCCTTGCGTCGGAAAAGAACTCCCTCCCCCTGCACGCAGGGGGAGGGAGGCGCGAAGCGAGCGGGTGCGCTTGCTGGAATCTGTTCGACCCCCTCCCGACCCTCCCCCGGTAAGCAGGGGGAGGTACTAAGCGGTTAGGCCGCTTTCTTGAGCTTCTTCTTCGGCTTCACCGCTTGCGGCAGGTCGAGGTCGGCGGCCTGGAACACGGCGTCCCACGACTCCCACAAGCGATCGCGCACGAACTTGGCGATCGCGTAGAAGCGTTGGCGCTGCTCGGGCGTATTGGCATAGGCGCGGATCAGCTTGCGGCCTTCGGCGGCGTGCTCGAGGTCGCCCTGGATATGGACGATGAAGATGTCGAGCTCCTTGTCGGTGAAGCCGTAGTTGCGGAGCGCCGGCACGATCCGCATGTAGAAATCGGGCAGCAGCGCCTCGCCGCCGACCATTCCCGCCGCCATCGCCAGCGCCGGCTCTTCGCGGGTGCCGAAACGCGCGATGTCTTCGAGCCCTTCCTCGAGCGCCGGGTGCGGGCGGATCTTGCCGCGTTTGTTGGCTTCCTCGATCTCCTTGCGGTCGTAGCCGCACGCGACCGCGAAATCGAGCGCGATCACGTAGTGGGCGGCGTAGCCGCAACGATCCTCGGTCTCCTCGTCGATCAAGTTTTCCATGATCGCGGTGCGGGCGCCGCGGTCCATGCCGTGCATCAGGCACGAGCCGATGTTGCGGACCGAATTGTTGTAGTAGTACATCATCTGATACGCGATCTTGTTGATCTGATCGCGCGTGATCTCGCCGCGCTCGAGACGATCGAAGAACGGATGCTCCGCGAGCCGGCGCTCGTTGACCATCGTGGTGACCGCGTCGACGTACTGGTCGGGGGCCATATTGCTGACGTCCACCATTGTCGCTCTCTCCTTCGAGCCGCTACGCGGCGATGTACGTGTCCTGCGTCGACGTACTATAGCTTGTTTCGCTTACGCTGTGAATGCGGCGTCCCACATGTCGTACCACTCGTTGCGCAACCGCTCGGTGTAATAGGCGATCCGCAGCCGGTCGAACGGGGTCTCGCAGCGTTTGAGGCAGTGGACGATATCGGCCTTTTCGAACAGCGGCGGCGCGGTAAAGGCGCGCAGGTTGGCGTCGGTAACGCCGTAGTGCCGCTTGAACGCTTCCGCCATCGCCTTGTAGACCGCGCGCATCTGGGATTCGACCGCGGCGGAGGCGCCGAGCGTCACCCAATAAGGCGGCCGCTCGAGCGAGCTGATGTAGGCGTCGACCTTCTCCTTCAAGAGCGGGGTCGGCGCGACTTCTTGGGTCTTGCCGACATTGGCGCCCAAGGCGCGTGCCAAGTCGGCGGCGAGTTCGCCCTGCGCGCCTTCGCCGACCCGAAGCTTGGTACCTTCGTCCAAGGTAATCGCCTTCAGCATCTTGTCGACGAATATGCGCCGTACTTTGTAATCGGCGTTGTTCAAATACATCGGCCCGTAGATCTCGATCAGGTTGTCGAACAGGTAGACGAGCTGCTTGGCGACCCGCGCCGCATCGTTCTGCGACACCTGTCCGGCGACGAGCGCCTTGAGCCAGGGATGGTCCGCGACCCGGCGCGCGGCGATCGAGCCGATCAAGGTCTCGGGCGTCACCCTGCCGCGGTCGTGCGAGCGACCCTTGAACGGATTTACCTTGCTGCGGCCGCTCTTGGCCTTGGCCGCTTTGCGCGGTTTCGCTTTCTTCGCCATCGGTATCGCTCCCAGGCCGGCGCCGGCGGCCGGTCTGTTGATTTTGGTTGTCACGGACGCCTGTTGACTTAGCCGTGTTGTCGGCCGCGTGCAAATCGAAATCGCGCGGGATAAGGTTTCGCGACCGCCGGCCATGACCGGCCCGCATAGGGGAGGAACGTCCATGCGCTTTGCCACCTTGGTGGGACCCAACAAGAAAACCTATTTCGTCCGCGTCGAGGGCGATGCCGCGGTACCGATCGCCAAAGCGTACGAGCGGCCGGGGCTGGACCCGTTCCGCGACCTGGTCGAGAGCGGCAAGAACCCGAAGAAGGCGAAGGCGATCGCCAAGGCGTTCCCGCTCAAGGGCGCCAAGTTCAAGCCGGCGATCACCGCGCCGCAGAAGCTGATCGCGATCGGACTCAATTACCGAAAGCACGCGGCCGAAACCGGGATGCAGATCCCGAAGGCGCCGATGTCGTGGTGCAAGTACACCTCGAGTTTGATCGGTCACGGCGAGACCATCAAATACCGCCCGACCGATTCGACCAAGATCGACTATGAGGTCGAACTCGCGTTCGTGATCGGCCGGCGCGCCAAGGACGTCGCCGAGAAGGACGCGCTCAAATACGTGTTCGGCTACACCTGCTGCAACGACGTGACCGCGCGCGACCACCAGTTCGCCGAAGGGCAATTCGGCCGCGCCAAGAGTTTCGACACCTTCTCGCCGCTCGGGCCGTTCATCGTCACCGCCGACGAGATTCCCGATCCGCAGACGCTCCAACTCGCGACCCGGCTGAACGGCCAGACCATGCAGAACGAGAACACCGCCGACATGATCTTCGGCTGCGCCGAGTTGATCGCCTATCTTTCGCGCTTCATGACGCTTGAGCCGGGCGATGTGGTCTCGACCGGAACGCCCTCGGGCGTCGGTGTCGCGCGCAAACCGCCCGTCTACATGAAGGACGGAGACGTCGTCGAACTCGACATCGAACGCGTCGGCGTCCTCAAGAACCCGGTCAAGGCGGTCTAAGCGAACCCCCTCCCACTCGCTCCGCTCGTACTCTCCCTGCGAAGCAGGGGGAGGGAAGGGAGGGGGTCGGCGTCGGGCGGGCGTCCTAGCCTACCGTCTTGCCACCATCGATCGGGATGACGGCGCCGGTCATCCAGCTGGTGTGGGGCGAGGCTAGGTAGGCGACCAATTCAGAGACATCCTCGGGCTCGCCGGCGCGGCCCAAGGGGTAGGTCTTGCCGCGCTCGATCAGGAATTTCTCGAGCGTCTTCTTGTCCATGATGCTCGAATAGATTTCGCTCCGGACCAGCGCCGGGGCGACGACGTTGACGCGGACGCCGTACTTTGCGACTTCGAGCGCCAGCGCCTTCGAGAACGAGTCGACCGCGCCCTTGCTCGCCGAATAGACCGCCGAACCGGGATTGGGGCGGTCGGCCAAGGTCGACGAGATGTTGATGATCGTGCCTTTGGATTTCTTGAGCGCCGGCAGGCAGGCGAGCGAGACGTTGATGGTGCCGACGACGTTGACCGCGAACGTGTAGTCGATGGCGTCGGGCGTGATCGCCTCGATCTCCTGGCGCTTGATGACGCCGGCGTTGTTGACCAGGACGTCGATACGCCCGAGATCCTTGACGATCCGCGCGACCGCCGCGCGTACCTGGGCGCGATCGGCGATGTCGCAGGCGTAGGCGCGGAAGCGCTCGCCGCGGCGGGGTTTCAGCTTTTCGAGCCGCCGGCCGCACACCGCGACGGTGAAGCCGTCGCGCTCGAGCGCCCGTGCGGTCGCCCGCCCGAGCCCGGTGCCGCCGCCGGTCACGACCGCCACTTTCTTTTTCGCCGCCATCTTCGCCTCCCTCTTTCTTTCATTCACCCGGCCGGCACCCTACAATGGCACGCATACGGACCGTCAACCGGGGAGCGAGGTCATGTCGCTGCAAACCGAAGCACGGCCAGGCAAGTCCGCGGGCAAGGAAACTTACTTCCGGCCGCGCCGCCTGGGGCACGCCAATCTGTGGGTCAACAACCTCAAGACATCGGAAACGTTCTACAACAAGGTGTGCGGCTTCACGGTCGAGTTCTGGGAGCCCGATCTGGTCGCGACCTTCTTGGGCACCGGCCACACGCCGCACGACATCGGTATGATCGAAGTGACCGGCGGCAAGGCGCGCTACGGCCGCGACGGGCTCCTGCAGATCCCGGAAGGTGTCGGCGCGACCAAGGGGCTGGGCCATATCGCCTTCGAAGTCGCGAACGAAAAAGAGCTGGTCGAAGCCTACTTCAAGGCCAAGAAGGCCGGTGCCATCGCCAACGAAATGTCGGTCGACCATCAGATCGCGCACTCGATCTACACGTTCGATCCGGACGGCAATTGCACCGAATTCTACTGCGACACCGTCAAGGATTGGCGCAAGGTGATCCACGGCGAGATGTCGCTGATCACCGGCAACTGGACTCCGGGCGAAACCGAACTCTTTACCGACGGCCGCTGGGATCCCGATCCGGAGGTGCGCCTCGTCAAGGAAGCGCCGGTCCATCCGCGCCGCGTCACCCATGTCGTATTCAAGCCCAAGGACATGGGCAAGATGGTCGACTACTACACCGGGCTCGGCGGTCTCGCGGTCGTCCACGAAGCCAAGGACCGCTCGATCGTCTGCCTGCGCGGCAGCGTGCCCGCGTACCGCTACACCGTCGCGCTGGTGCAATGCGCCGGCGACGAGAAGCCGGGCTACCACGCGACCGCGTTCGAGCTGGCGAGCCCGGCCGAGGTCGATGCCGCCGAGAAGCGCTGCAAGGCCGGTGGGATCGCAATCGAGCGCTCGGTCGACCACGCCTCGAAGCGCGCTTTCTTCTTGCTCGATCCGGATGGCCTGCGCACCGAGTACTACGCGCGCAAAACCCCCGACTTCGCCGATCTTTCCAAAGAGCCGGCCAAGGACCGCGCGTATTTGATTTAACCCCGTCCGGCTCGCTCCACGCGCCTCCTCCCCCTGCGTTGCAGGGGGAGGGCAGGGAGGGGGTCAGCGGTTGACGTTCCCCATCATCTGCGCCGGGTAGCGGTCGCCGGCGGCGGCGCCGGGCGGCATGATCTCGCTCAACGTGGCGAGTTCCTCGCGCGTGAGCTTGATGTCGATCGCGGCGCAGTTGTCTTCGAGGTACTTCGGCCGCTGCGTCCCCGGAATCGGGATGATGTTATCGCTCTGGTGGAACACCCAGGCGATCGCGAGCTGGGCGGCGGTGACGCCCTTGGCCGCCGCCATCTTGGTGATGCGCTGGACGAGTTCCTGGTTCTTCTCGAAGTTCCCGTCCTTGAAGCGCGGATGGACGAGCCGCCGGTCGCTGGCGGGCAAGTCCTTCACGCTCTTGACCGTGCCGGTCAGCATGCCGCGTCCGACCGGCGAGTAGGCGACGAAGGCGATGCCGAGCTCCTTGGTCTTGGGTAACTGGTGCGCCTCGTTGTCGCGGGTCCAGAGCGAAAGCTCGCTCTGCAGCGCCGCGATCGGCGCGACTTTGGCGGCGCGGGCGATGGTCGGGGCCGCGGCTTCGGACAGGCCGATGAAGCGAATCTTGCCGGCCTCGCGCAATTTGACGAACGCGCCGATCGAGTCCTCGATCGGCACCTTGGTGTCGACCCGGTGCAGGTAATAAAGGTCGATCACCTCGACGCCCAGGCGCCTGAGACTCGCGTCGCATGCTTTGAGGATGTAGTCGGGCGAGCCGTCGACGCCGGCGAAGCCCTGGCCACCCCAGGTGTTGCCGCATTTGGACGCCAGGTACACGCGGTTCCGCTTGCCCTTGA
>VGEO01000098.1 GCA_016869275.1 Alphaproteobacteria bacterium
CGCTTCGACTCGCGCGGCGCATGGACGGCGATGCGGGCGCCGGACAGGCCCTTGCCGATATAGTCGTTGGCGTCGCCCTCGAGCTCGAAGGCGATGCCGTGCGCGCCCCAGGCGCCGAAGCTTTGGCCGGCCGAGCCCCTGACTTTGATCGAGATGGTGTCCTCGGGCAGCCCGGCGTGGCCGTATTTCTTGGCGATCGCGCCCGAGAGCATCGCGCCGAACGTGCGGTTGCGGTTCGAGATCGGCAGCTCGATCTTGACCGGACGGCCGCTCTCGAGCGCGGGCGCGGCCTGCGCGATCAATTGATGGTCGAGTTGCCGCGCGATCGGATGGTCCTGCGCTTCGGACTTGTAGGTCGCGGTACCGGGCGCGACCGCCGGGCGATAGAGCAGCCGGCTCAGGTCGATCCCTTGCGCCTTCCAATGGTCGATCGCGCGCCGCATGTCGAGGCGGTCGGTGCGGCCGATCATCTCGTTGAAGGTGCGGAAACCGAGCTCGGCCATCAGCTCACGAATCTCTTCGGCGACGAAGAAGAAGTAGTTGATGACGTGCTCGGGCTTGCCGGTGAAGCGCTTGCGGAGCTCCGGGTCCTGGGTCGCGACCCCGACCGGGCAGGTGTTCAGGTGGCACTTCCGCATCATGATGCAACCGGTCGCGATCAAGGGCGCGGTCGAGAATCCAAACTCATCGGCGCCCAAGAGCGCGCCAATGACGACGTCGCGCCCGGTGCGGAGCCCGCCGTCGACCTGGACCGCCGAGCGGCCGCGCAGGCCGTTCAACAGCAGCGTCTGATGGGTCTCGGCCAGACCGATCTCCCACGGGCTGCCGGCATGGGTAAGCGAGGTCAAGGGGCTGGCGCCGGTGCCGCCCTCGTAGCCCGAGATCGTGATGTGATCGGCGCGCGCCTTGGAAACCCCGGCCGCGACCGTGCCGACGCCGACTTCCGACACTAGTTTGACGCTGATCGAGGCCTCAGGATTGGCGTTCTTGAGGTCGAAAATGAGCTGCGCCAAATCCTCGATCGAATAGATGTCGTGGTGCGGCGGCGGCGAGATCAGGCCGACCCCGGGCGTCGAATAGCGCACCTTGGCGATCAGCCCGCTCACCTTGCGGCCCGGTAGCTGGCCGCCCTCGCCGGGCTTCGCCCCTTGCGCGATCTTGATCTGGAGCTGATCGGCGTTGACCAGGTACTCGGCGGTGACGCCGAAGCGGCCGGAGGCGACCTGCTTGATCGCCGAGCGCATCGAATCGCCGTTGGCGAGCGGTTTGAAGCGGTCGGCTTCCTCGCCGCCCTCGCCGGTGTTCGAGCGGCCGCCGATCCGGTTCATGGCTACTGCGAGCGTGGTGTGCGCTTCGCGCGAGATCGAGCCGAACGACATCGCGCCGGTCGCGAACCGCTTGACGATGTCCTTGGCCGGCTCGACTTCGGCGAGCGGCACCGGCGCGGTTGTCCGGTTGAATTCGAACAAGCCGCGCAGCGTCATCAGCCGCTCGCTCTGGTCGTTGATCGCTTGGGCGAATTCCCGGTAGGTGCTGGCCGAGTTGCCGCGCACCGCATGCTGGAGCGTGGCCACGGTCGTCGGGTTCCAGACGTGGTCCTCGCCGCGCAGGCGATAAGCATAGTCGCCGCCGACATCGAGCATGGCGCGGTAGAGCGGCGAGTCGCCGTACGCGGCGCGGTGACGCATCGCCGTCTCGGCCGCGATCTCGTTCAGCCCGACGCCTTCGACCCGGCTCGCGGTGCCGGTGAAGTACTGCGCTACGAAGTCGCTGGCCAACCCGACCGCGTCGAAGATCTGCGCGCCGCAGTACGAGCGATAGGTCGAGATCCCCATCTTGGCGATCACCTTCAGCATGCCTTTGCCGATCGCCTTGATGTACTGCTTGCGGATGTCGGCCCAACTCTTGTCGGCCGGGAATTCGGCGCGCAGCGACCACAGGGTCTCGAGCGCGAGGTAGGGGTTGATCGCCTCGGCGCCGTATCCGGCGAGACAGCAGAAATGGTGGACCTCGCGCGCCTCGCCGGTCTCGACCACGAGCCCGGTTTCGGTCCGCTCGCCCAGACGAATGAGGTGGTGATGGACGGCCGAGGTGGCGAGCAGCGAGGGGATCGCGATCCGATCGGCCGCGACCGCGCGGTCGGAGAGGATCAGGATGTTGTAGCCTGCGGCGACGGCGTGATGGGCGGTCTCGCACACGCGCGCGAGTGCCGGCCCCATGCCGGTCTCGGCCTCGGCTGCCGGATAGGTGATGTCGACGGTCTTGGTCCGGAAGGCGCTGCCAGCGTGCTCCTCGATCCGGCGGATCTTACCGAGCATGGCATTGGTCAGGATCGGCTGTTCGACCTCGAGCCGCCGATGGCCGCCATCCTCCTCGAAGCTCAAGAGATTCGGCCGCGGTCCGATCATCGACACCAGCGACATCACCGAGTATTCGCGGGTCGAATCGATTGCCGGGTTGGTGACCTGGGCGAAGTTCTGCTTGAAATAGTTGAACAGCAGCTTCGAGCGCCGCGACAACGCGGCCGGCGGCGTATCGGTACCCATCGAGCCGACCGGATCGTCGCCCTCAACGACCATCGGCTTCAGGAAGAAATCGATGTCTTCCTGGGTGTAGCCGGACGCCTGTTGGCGATCCAAGAGCGTCTCCGGCGGCGGCCGCTGTGGCTTCACCTTGCCGGGCAATGCCTCGACCTTGATCTGGGTCTTGGCGAGCCACGCCTTGTAGGGCTTGGCCTTGGCCAAGTCCGCTTTGAGCTCGTCATCGTCGATGATGCGGCCCTTGTCGAGATCGAGCAGGAACATGCGTCCGGGCTGCAGCCGCCACTTCTTGACGATCTTGGCCTCGGGGATGTCGAGCACGCCGGCCTCGGACGCCATCACCACGAGGCCGTCGTCGGTGACGAGGTAGCGCGCCGGCCGCAGGCCGTTGCGGTCGAGGGTCGCGCCGATCTGGCGTCCGTCCGAGAAGGCGATCGCTGCCGGTCCGTCCCACGGTTCCATCAGCGCGGCGTGGTACTCGTAGAACGCGCGCCGCTCTTCGTCCATGAGCGGGTGGTTCTCCCACGCTTCCGGGATCAACATCATCATGGCGTGGGCGAGCGAATAGCCGCCGCGCACCAAGAGCTCGAGAGCGTTGTCGAAGCAGGCGGTGTCGGACTGGCCTTCGGGGATCAGCGGCCACAGTTTTTCGAGCTCGGGCCCGAACAGCTCCGATCGCATCGAATGGTGGCGCGCCGCCATCCAGTTAATGTTGCCGCGCACCGTGTTGATCTCGCCGTTGTGGCAGACCATTCGATAGGGGTGGGCGAGCCGCCACGACGGGAACGTATTGGTCGAGAAGCGCTGGTGGACGAGGGCGAGCGCCGAAGCGAAGCGCGGATCCGCGAGGTCGCGGTAGTAGCCGACGAGCTGCGAGCCCATCAGCATGCCCTTGTAGACGAGCGTGCGGGCCGAGAGCGAGCATAGATAGAAGTCCTTGGTGCCGGCGTCCTTGTCGGTGACGGCGCGAGCGGCGACCTTGCGGATGATGAGCAGGCGGCGCTCGAACGCGTCGGTATCCTTGATCGCCGCGGCGCGGCCGACGAACACCTGGCGGATCGCGGGCTCGGTCGCCTTGACGTTGGCCGAGAGCATCGCGTTGGTGACCGGAACGTCGCGCCAGCCGAGTACGGTTTGGCCGTTGGCGACGACCGTCGCCTCGACCAGGCGCTCGAAGTGGTGGCGCTGCGCCGGGTCCTTGGGCAGGAACACCTGGCCGACGCCGTAGTGCTCGGGCGCGGGTAGGGCGAAGCCGAGCCGCTTGGCCTCGGCGGCGAGGAAATCGTGGGGAATCTGGACCAGGATGCCGGCGCCGTCGCCCATCAGCGGGTCAGCGCCGATCGCGCCACGGTGCTCCAGGTTGAGCATGATCTGGAGGCCTTTGCGCACGATCTCGTGGCTCTTGCGGCCCTTGATGTCGGCAACGAATCCGACGCCGCACGAGTCGTGCTCGTAGCGCGGGTCATAGAGCCCCTGCGGCGGCGGCAACGCCATCCTCAACCCCTCCTCACCGACCGCCGGTGGTCTTTCTCCGCCGACGGCAAACTCAAACTATCACACATCCGACCCTGGGCCGCGACGCAGCCCTGGGCCGCCGCTGCCGCCGCGCGTCTTTCGACCGCGGCGACATTTCGAGGGCATGCGACGCCGCTGGTGCTTGATCACCGGGGCGCCGCTCACACTTCCCTTGCTCGTGTGGGGCCCGGGCATCGGGGCCGACTCCGTCCGGATCGCCCCCGAGTCCTAGAGCCATTATACGAATCGCGAAGCCGTGAACAACGGGCTTTGCGGATGCCGGGCCCGTATGGCGCCGTTGCGCCAGGCGCAACGCTAAAGTCCCTCGGCCTGCAGAAGCTTCACGCTCCCCCTTGCAGAGGGGGCCCTCGATGGTAGGAGAATCGCATGTTCGGGGTCATGATCGCGTAGACCCGGGGCCGGAGCTCGTCGATCCGCCAAGATCAGGGTCTCAGCTGCGCGGCTGCTGCTGCTCGCGCGCTGGGTGCTGGCGCGAGCTTCTACCAGTCATCTCGAACGCGCGGGCCACCTCGTCGAAAAATAGGTCCAAAGACGCGACCGGATTCCGACGCCACGACGCGTCGATGTCGCGAATTGTCGGCGGCGATTGCGGGCATCCCCCGACTGGGCGCCGCGGTCGGGGGGGGGGACGGAGTTGTTCGCGATCAGCTCCGCGGGATCGCGTTCCAGTAGCGGTGGTTGAGGGTCCAGATCTGCTGGTCGTGGGCGCGCCACAGGCAGCCGCGGAGCGTATCGACCTTGTGCGATTCGACGCGGCCCAAGCAATAGCGGTACTGGCTCTCGGCTTCGCGCACCGCGCCTCGGCTGTAGCCCTTGAGCGCGTCGGCGCTGAACGTATCGGCCCACAGGCTCAACTGTTTGTCGCGCGCGACCTCGCCGCCTTCGGGCAGCGCGTTGTAGAGCGCGCTCATCAGGTCGGCGACTTCGCGCGGCGTCCCGCCCTTGTCGACGAGCTGGGTGCCGATGTCGCGGTTGGGACCGGCCGCCGCGATCGCTTCTTCGGGCTTGTGCGGGCGTCGATGATGGACGGCCGGGAGCGGCGCCAGGGTCACGCGTTCGCTGATTTCAGCGCTAACGCGCGTCGCTTTGACCTCGGCGAGCTTGGCGGCCGGGATGCTGATGCGCACGGCGGCGAAGCCGCGCTGCGATTCGAAGGTGGCGGCGGCAGCCGAAATCGCGATCCGTTCACCGGCCGCGGTCTCGGCCACCAACTGGACCGCGTCGTTCCCCGACATCGGCGTATAACGCGAGAGGTGCCGGGGCGAACTGCGCCCGGGCTCCATGCAAAATGAGGTCAGTTCGACGTAGCACTCTTTTTCGTTGCACGTGAACGGTTTGGCGGCGTTGGTGGCGAGCAGTCCTAGGAACTGGGGCTCGGCCACCGCTTCCGACAGCGGGACGCCGATCAATGCGGCGGCGACCAACAGACGGGATACGCGCATGGCTGGATATCCTTTCGTACCGCCGTTCAAAATTCCGGAACCCGGGCAGGGCCAGCGGACGCCCGATTGTGATCCTTATTGAAGGCTGAATAAAGGTCGGCTCGCAAGGACGTGAACGCTGCGCGCGGTGGGACTAAAGGCTTGAAAAACCGCCAGAAAATGGCACGATGGCGAAAACGCCGCCGTCAGGGAAGCCGGTCATATGGATCCAGCCGCCGAGAATACGATCCCCAAATTGCTCGCGCGCAACGCGCGGCAGTGGCCCGATCGCACCGCCTTTCGCGAAAAGGATTTCGGTATTTGGCAGTCGTGGAGGTGGGCCGAGGTCAACGAGCAGGTACGCTCGCTCGCGTGCGGGCTCCGTGCCCTCGGCCTCAGGCGCGGCGACAAGCTCGCGGTGATCGGCGACAACCGGCCGCAGCTTTACTGGGCGATGGCGGCCGCGCAGGCGCTGGGCGCGGTGCCGGTGCCGGTCTATCAGGACTCGATCGCCGAGGAGACCCATTACGTGCTCGATCATGCCGAAGTCCGCTTCGCGCTGGTCGAGGATCAGGAACAGGTCGACAAAGTCGCTGCGATCAAGGACCGGTTGCCGCGGCTCGAGATTCTCATTTACGAGGATGCGCGCGGGCTCCGGCATTACGATCAACCCTACCTTCGCAGCTACGCGCAGTTGGTCGAAGACGGCCGCGCCCGCGACCGCGCCGATCCGGCCGCGCTCGATGCCGAGATCGCGACGGGGACCGGCGGCGATCTCGCGGTGATCCTCTACACGTCGGGAACGACCGGACGGTCGAAGGGCGTCCTGCTCACCAACGACAACCTGATCCTCACCGCGCGCAACGCCAACGCGAGCGAACGAATCAAAAGCGATGAAGACGTCCTCGCTTACCTACCGATGGCGTGGATCGGCGACCACATCTTTTCGTACGTGCAGGCGTGCCACGCCGGCTTCACCGTCAATTGCCCGGAGAGCCCGGCGACGATCATGAACGACCTGCGCGAAATCGGGCCGACCTTCTTCTTTGCCCCGCCGCGCATCTTCGAGAACGTTCTCACCCAGGTCATGATCCGGATGGAGGATGCCGGCTGGCTCAAGCGCCGGATCTTCAAGTACTTCATGGCGGTGGCGCGGCGCTGCGGCGCGCGCATCCTCGAGCAGAAGCCGGTCGCGCTCACCGATCGCCTGCTCTATGCGGCGGGCGAAGTCGTGGTCTACGCGCCGCTCCGCAACGTCCTGGGCTTCCGTCGCATCCGCCGCGCTTACACTGCCGGCGAGGCGATCGGCCCCGACATCTTTGATTTCTACCGCTCGATCGGCGTCAACGTGAAGCAGCTTTTCGGCATGACCGAGGCCAGCGTCTACATCACCATCCAGCCCGACAACGACGTCAAGCCCGACACCGTCGGCGTGCCGATGTCCGACATCGAGGTCAAGGTCTCGGATGCGGGCGAAGTTCTGTTCAAGAGCCCGGGCGTGTTCCAGGGCTACTACAAGAACGCCGAAGCCACTGCCGAAACCAAGACCGCCGACGGCTGGGTCCGCACCGGCGATGCCGGCTTCATCGGGCCCGACGGCCACCTGAAGATCATCGACCGTGCCAAGGACGTCGGGCGCCTGACCGACGGCACCCTGTTCGCGCCCAAGTACATCGAGAACAAGCTCAAATTCTTTCCCAACATCAAGGAAGCGGTGTGCGTCGGCGACGGCAAGGCGTTCGTCGCGGTGCTGATCAACATCGACCTCGAGGCGGTCGGCAACTGGGCCGAGCGCCGCGGCCTCACCTATACGAGCTACACCGATCTCGCGACCCGGCGCGAGGTCTACGACCTGATCCAGTCCAACATCGAGCAGGTCAACCGCGACCTCGCCGCCGACCCCAACCTCGCCGGCTCGCAGGTCAGGCGCTTCCTGATCCTGCATAAGGAGCTCGATGCCGACGACGGCGAGCTCACGCGTACGCGCAAGGTGCGCCGGCGCATCATCGCCGAGCGCTACGGCGAGCTGATCGCCGCGCTCTACGGCGATCGCGACCACGTCCAGGTCGAGGCCAAGGTCACCTACGAGGACGGCCGCTCCGGCGTGCTCAAGGCCGACCTCGCGATCCGGAGCGTCGCCACGGTCACGGCCGCGGCGGCGCCGCAGCCGCTCCGCAAGGCGAGCTGATGAAAAACGCAGCCCTCATCCCGAGCCCGTCGAGGGACCTCTTCCTGAGCCCGTCGAACGAGGAGGGCTCCGCTCGCCCGGCGCCCTCATGGTTCGACGGGCTCACCGTGAGGGCAGGTTTGCGTTCGCCGTCATGACCGAAGCCGCCGCAGCGCACGCCGGCGCCAAGAAACTTGGCGCGGTTCTGCTCGAGGTCGAGAACGTCTCGCTGTCGTTCGGCGCGGTGCAGGCCTTGACCGACGTCGGCTTCGCCATCCGCGAGCGCGAGATTCTGGCGATCATCGGCCCCAACGGCGCCGGCAAGACCACGATGCTCAACCTGTTGTCGGGCTGGTACGGCCCCGACAAGGGCACGATTACCTACCAGGGCATCCGCCGCCCGCGCATGCGGCCCCGCGAAGCGGCAGCGCTCGGGATCAGCCGCACGTTCCAGAACGTCGCGCTGTTCAAGCGCATGTCGACGCTCGACAACATCATGACCGGGCGCAACCTCAAGATGAAGGCCTCGTTCCTCGACCACGCGCTCTATTGGGGGCGGGCCGAGGCCGAGGAGACCAGGCATCGCGCCCAGGTCGAGCGTATCATCGACTTTCTCGAAATCGAGGCGATCCGCAAGGTCCCGGTCGGGCGGCTGCCCTATGGCCTGCAGAAGCGGGTCGAGCTCGCGCGCGCGCTCGCGGCCGAGCCGACGCTCTTGCTGCTCGACGAGCCGATGGCCGGCATGAACAGCGAAGAAAAAGAGGACATGTGCCGCTACGTCCTCGACGTCAACGACGAGTTCGGCACCACCATTTGCCTGATCGAGCACGACATGGGCGTGGTGATGGACATCTCCGACCGCGTCGTGGTCTTGGACTACGGGCGCAAGATCGCCGACGGCCCGCCCGAGCGCGTCCGCAAGGATCCGACCGTGATCTCGGCCTATTTGGGCGTCACCCACAGCCCGGCCTAGGAGCGCGCCTTGTGGAAATCCTGACCGCCGCGTTCCTGGGTCCGATCGCCGACATGATCGCCGAGCCGCTGTTCCTGCTCGAGGTCATGATCGGCGGCGTCTTGACCGGCGTCATGTATTCGTTGGTGGCGCTGGGCTTCGTCCTGATCTTCAAGGCCTCGGGCGTCTTCAATTTCGCCCAGGGCATCATGGTGCTGTTCGCGGCCCTGACGCTGGTCGGGCTGATGGAACGCGGCGTTCCGATCTGGCTCGCGCTCGCGATCACGATCGCGGTCATGGTCGTGCTGGCGATGGCGATCGAGCGGATCGTGCTGCGCCCGCTCGTCAACCAGGCCGACATCACCCTGTTCATGGCGACGATCGGCCTCACCTTCTTCCTCGAAGGGTTCGGCGAGATATTGTGGGGATCGAACGTCAAGAAGCTCGATATCGGCATCCCGGACCGCTCGATCGACGTGGGCGGGGTCCTGATCAACACCTTCGACGTGAACGCGGCGGTGATCGCCGCCGTGCTGGTCGCGGTGCTGGCGGTGCTGTTTCAGCGCACCAAGATCGGCCGCGCGCTGCGTGCGGTCGCCGACGATCATCAGGCCGCGCTCTCGGTCGGCATCTCGCTCACCTCGATCTGGGTGATCGTGTGGGCGGTCGCCGGTATCGTCGCGCTGGTCGCCGGTATCATGTGGGGCGGCAAGAGCGGCGTGCAGTTCTCGCTGTCGCTGATCGCGTTGAAGGCGCTTCCGGTCTTGATCCTGGGCGGCCTCACCTCGGTGCCCGGCGCGATCGTCGGCGGCCTCATCATCGGCGTCGGTGAGAAGGTCGCCGAAGTATTCTGGGGGCCCTATATCGGCGGCGCGATCGAGAACTGGTTCGCCTATGTCATTGCCGTGGCGTTCCTGTGGTTCCGGCCGCAGGGGCTGTTCGGCGAGCGCATCATCGAACGGGTGTAGGCGATGCTCTACCGCGAGTCGGGCCACTTCCGCACGACCTACCGCGCCGATCAGGCGATCTTTCCGATCGTCCAGGACCGCTGGGTGGTGGCGGCGGTCGTCGCCTTCGCCTTCGTCGTCGTGCCGGTGATCGCCGACGAGTATTGGCTGCAGGCGATTCTGATCCCGACCGTGATTTTCGCGCTGGCGGCGATCGGCTTGAACATCCTGACCGGCTATGCCGGCCAACTCTCGCTCGGCACCGGCGGCTTCATGGCGGTCGGCGCCTACGC
Organism: Alphaproteobacteria bacterium; assembly: GCA_016869275.1. GTDB lineage: Bacteria > Pseudomonadota > Alphaproteobacteria > SHVV01 > SHVV01 > SHVV01. The sequence goes on from VGEO01000098.1 coordinate 9,857, forward strand.
CACCTACAAGCTCACCACCTTCCTGCCCGAGGTCAACATCCTGGTCCACATCCTGGTGTCGGGCGTGTTCGCGGCCGCGGTCGGTATTCTGTTCGGGATCCCCTCGCTCCGCATCAAGGGCTTCTATCTCGCGGTCGCGACGCTGGCGGCGCAGTTCTTCTTGATGTGGATCTTCAACCGGGTGCCGTGGTTCTACAATTACAACCCGAACGGCACCATCACCGCGCCGCCGCGCACCCTGTTCGGCATCGTCGTGACCGGCCCGCAGGCGAGCGCCGAAGTCCGCTATCTGGTCTGCCTCGCGATCCTGGTGCTGTTCGCCTACCTCGCTAAGAACCTGGTCCGCTCCAACACCGGGCGCGGCTGGATGGCGATCCGCGACATGGACGTCGCCGCCGAGATCATCGGCATCCGCCCGCTCCGCACCAAGCTCTTGGCATTCGCGATCTCGTCCTACTACTGCGGCGTCGCCGGCGCGCTCTACATGTTTCTCTATCTCCAGAGCGTCGAGACGCTGGCGTTCGGCATCGACGTCTCGTTTTTGGTCCTGTTCATGATCATCATCGGCGGCCTGGGCTCGATCATGGGCTCGATCCTGGGGGCGGCATTCATCGTCGTGGTGCCGATCCTGCTCACCAACATCCCGCAACTGCTCGCGATCCCGATCTCGGTCGAGCTCGCCAAGCATATCGAACGCATGATCTTTGGCGGGCTCATCATTTTCTTCCTGATCGTCGAGCCGTTGGGCCTCGCGCGGCTGTGGCAGATCGTCAAGGAGAAGCTCCGGCTGTGGCCGTTCCCGTACTGAGGCGTGGCGGGCACGGGCGGAGCGTCCGAATCCGGCCCTTCTGGTCGTTTCGTACGGCAATTGCGGGGTGATGCGGGGTGGGAGCGTGATTGTGTGCAGCCTGCCCGCGTGCCGGTACGATACCAAAAGCGGTACAGAGCCGACGTTGGAAAGCTCGAGCGCACCGAAATCCACCCGGCTTGGCAACTCCGAAGGAGTGGTCACACTTCTGCAGATCCACATCGTCGACACCTTCGAGCGATCGAAAGCGGCGTTGGCAGCCGCGCCGGGCCAAGGAAAATGACAGTCGAATCCAGCGCGCGTGGCGCTCCTCATGCTCCGCCGAAACTAGAAGCGCTAGCCCCGTTGCACGACCTGACGGTTCGCAGCATTCGCGCGCGTGCGGTCGATGTGCGGCTCAAGCAGCCCGCCGTTACTGCAGCGGGAACTTTCCCAACCTTTCCGGTCGTGCTGATCGACCTTCAAGCCGATGAAGGCGTCAAAGGCAGCGTCTACATATTTGCCTATCACCAATTCGCAGTGAAGCCGCTGGTCCTGCTGATCGAGGGCCTCGGCGAGCTGATCTGCGGCCGACGGTTGCGGCCGCGCGACGTCGAGGCCCTGCTGCAGCGACGCCTGCTGCTGTTAGGGGCTCAAGGTCTCGCAGGCATCGCGCTGGGGGGCCTCGATATGGCCGTGTGGGATGCGGCCGCCCGCGCGGCGAATCTGCCGCTGGCGGTGTTGTTGGGGGCCGATCCGCGCCCGATCCGCGCTTACGGCACTTTGAAGACCATGACGCCTGACGGCGCTGCCCGCGACGCTGTGAATGCAGTGGCGAAAGGGTTTGCCGGGGTGAAGGTGAAGATCGGCGGGACCAGCGTTGCCGAGGATGTCGCCGTCATCGAGGCGATCCGGCGCGAGGTCGGTCCGCGTATGGCGATCATGCCGACTACAACCAGGTCTTGTCGGTACCGGATGCGATCGCCCGCGGCCGCGTGTTGGACCAGTACGATCTGGCCTGGATCGAAGAGCCGACACGGGCCTACGACTTCGAGGGACACGCGGCAATCGCCCGCGCGGTGCGTACGCCGATCTGTATCGGCGAGACTTGGAACGGTGTACCGGACGCGGCTCGCAGCATCGCCGCGGCGGCCTCCGATTTCATCATGCCCAGCATCGTGAGGATCGGTGGGGTTACCGGATGGCTGCGAACCGCTGCCCTTGCGGAAACGCCCGGCATTCCGCTGTGCGGGCATGCACGTCCCGTCCTGCTCCGGCCCATGGCAACAGCACTTT
>VGEO01000099.1 GCA_016869275.1 Alphaproteobacteria bacterium
CATCACGCGCTGCACGAACCGCCGCGTTTCCGCAATCGGAATGCTCTCGATGAAGAGCAGCGGATCGTCGGCGTGGCGCACCTCGCGCTGCCACTTTCGCACTTTGCCGGGGCCGGCGTTGTAAGCGGCGGTCAGAAAAAACAAGTTGCCGTTGACTTCGTCCTGCTCGAGCAGGTGGGCGACGTACTTTTGGCCGAGCTCGACGTTGACGTCGGGGGCCAAGAGCTTCTTTTTCGATTGCCGCAGCGTCCGGTCGTTCGCCATCGCGCTCGCGGTGCGCGGCATCAGCTGCATCAGGCCGTAGGCACCGGCGCGGCTCTTGGCATTGGCGTTGAAGCCCGACTCCTCGCGCATGAAGGCGTAGATGAGGGCGCGATCGACGTTGAACCCGTCCTCGGGCGCGAACGCCGGAATCGGATAGTGCGAGGCTTCGACCCCGTCATCGTCCTCGCTAAACGACCGCGAGAGCCGCATTTCGATGTAGGCGAGGTTGAGGCGCCCGGCGATCGCCGCCAACGCCACGCGATAGGGGGCATCGAGGCTCGGGATGATTTGGCGGAGTTCCTGTTCCGCCCAGGCGATCTGGCCGACCTGGCGGAGCGCGATCGCGCGCTGCACGCCCTTGATCGAGAGCAAGTGCCGCGCCGCCGGCGTCTCGAGCGAGGCCAGCGTCCAATCGAAGGTCGGATTGCGGCCGAGCAGGTGGCTGGCGATCAGGCCGTAAAACGTGAACGGGTGCTGCGCGGCGGCTTCGAGCTGGGTCGTGACGTGCTCGGGCCGGCCGGTCACGAGGTTGGCGCGTGCTGCCCAATAGGCGCCGGCGGCGGCGGTCCATGCCGCGGCCGATTTCGATCCGGCCACCGCCTCGAAGTGCGCCCGCGCGATCTCGTGCTTGCCGAGCCGCCACGCCGCCAAGCCCGCAGTCCAGTCGGCGAGCGGGACCGCCTGGCGCGCGCGTACGGCGACGCTGCTCGCGATTCGCAGCGCGGCGCTGTCGTCGCCTTTGAAGTAGTAGGCGGCGGCGATCTGCCAGCGCAGATGGTCGTATTCGACCGGCGTCAGCGCACGCTTGATCTCGGGCTTCTCGAGCCGGGTTTCGGCCACGTCCGGTTTACCGCTCCGCAGCGGATCGGCGACCGTGCCGCCGATCTTGCGGAGCGACGACTTGACGGTCAGGTTGCGCTCGCGCGCGAGTGCCGGGTAGGCGGCTTCGCCGGCGCCGGCGAGCCCGAGCGAGGGAGGGGCCGGCGCGCGTGGCGGCTTCTGGCCCTTGAGTTGGCGCTGGAGCGCGAGGTTATGGACCTGGTGCGCGCCGGGGTGGTCGTAATGCAGGGCGAGCCAGCCGGCCAATTCGGCGTAGTCGGCGCGGTAGCCGGCGTGCATAAAGCGCTGGTAGAGCAGCCAGCCGGAGAGCGTCTTGTTCTCGATCTTGGCTAAATCTCGGTCCGCAGCGGCAAAGTCGCCGGCTTCCTGGCGCGCGAACGCGTGGCGGTAGCGGGCTTGGTCGTTCCCCGACAAGACGCTCGGGATGTCGGCGGGGAGTGCCGGCAGGCCGTCGCGCGCCGCCGGGACGGTCGCCGCCGACGCCGCGCCGAAACCCGCGGCGAGCGCGAATCCGGCGACGAGGACAAACCGCGACAAGCGGCGCACTGCGGCCACGATCCACCCACGAATTGTTCTGTTTTGGGCCGTCGGCAGCCCGAACTCCCCGCCGGCGACCGTCTCCCTGGCGCCGTTACTAACCGATTCGGTCGCGACCGGCAACCCGGCAAATCGGCTGCTGTGGATAATTCACGAGGCGGCGAGTCGCGCCTTGATGGCCAGGAGATCGCGCCACGCTTCGCGTTTGAGCGCCGGCTGGCGCAGCAAATAGGCGGGATGGAAGATCGCAATCGCCGGCACCGGGGCATCGCCGAGCTCGTAGGTGAACCAGCGGCCGTGGATGCGGGTGATGCCCTCGGGCCGCTTCAGTACCGCCGCCGCCGCGGTGCCGCCGACCAAGACGATGAGCTTCGGCCGTGCCAGCGCGATATGGCGTTCGAGGAACGGGTGAAAGACCTCGGCCTCGGCCGGGGTGGGCTTCCGGTTGCCGGGCGGGCGCCACGGCAGGATGTTGGTGATGTAGGCCGAGCGCCGGTTGAGGCCGATCGCCGCCATCATCCGATCCAAGAGCTGGCCGCTCACGCCGACGAACGGCTTGCCCTGGCGATCTTCATCGGCCCCCGGCGCTTCGCCGATCCACATGCTGGGCGCTTGCGGGTTGCCGTCGGCGAACACGAGGTTGGTCGCGGTATATTTGAGGCTCGACCCGTCGAACGCGCGGATCGCTTCGGCGAGCGCGGTGAGGTCGGCGGCGCCGGCGGCAAGTTCCCGGGCGCTCGCCATCGCGGCCGACTGCGACGGCAGGCCGGGGGCCGAGGCCGGCGGGCGCCGCGCGGGCAGGGCGGGCTCGTCCGCGCCGGGTTGGGATGGCTGGTTTGCAGGGGGCGGGGCTTGGGCGTTTACGGCGCGCGCGACCAGGGCGGGGGTCGGCGCCGCTTGCGCCGGCGAGCGATACCGATCGACCGGCGCTTCGAGAATCGCTTCGTCGGCCCCGAATTCGATTTGCAGGCGTAAGAGCGCGGCGCGTTCGGCGGCAAGGATGGTCATCGCCGGACAGCGGTCCCGGGCGCCTCGAGTTGACCGGTTGGCGATGGTCGCGGCATAACCGATGCTCTAATTATCACAATGCGCGTCGAGCGGCATCGCGCGAAGCCGCCATCCGTGGTCGAACCCCGCCCGCCATCATGACCGAAGCATCCGAGCCCCGCGAATCGATGAGCTACGACGTGGTGGTGGTGGGCGCCGGCCCCGCCGGTCTGGCGGCCGCGATCCGATTGAAGCAAGTCGCGCCGAGCGCCGCCGTGTGCGTGGTCGAAAAGGGTTCCGAGGTCGGTGCACACATATTGTCGGGCGCGGTGATCGAGCCCCGCGCGCTCGCCGAACTCTTTCCCGACTGGAAGGAGCGCGGCGCTCCGCTCGCCGTGCCGGTCGCGGAGGACCGGTTCTATTTCTTGACTTCGGCGCGGGCGTTGCGGGTGCCGCATTGGGTGATGCCGCCCGAGTTCGACAATCGCGGCAACTACATCGCGAGCCTCGCCAACCTCTGCCGTTGGCTCGGCAAACAGGCCGAGGCGACCGGCGTCGAAATTTATCCCGGGTTCGCGGCATCCGAGGTTCTTTACGATGCGAACGGCGCGGTCGCGGGGGTCGCGACCGGCGACATGGGGGTCGGCAAAGACGGCAGCCGCCGTTCGACGTTCACCCGCGGCGTCGAGCTTCGCGCCAAGTACACGCTTTTCGCCGAAGGGGCCCGCGGCTCGCTCACCAAGAAACTAACCGAGCGCTTTGCGCTGCAACAAACCGCCGATCCGCAGACCTACGGCATCGGCATCAAGGAGCTGTGGGAGATCGACCCCAAGCGGCACCGCCAGGGCTTGGTCATGCACACCGCCGGCTGGCCGCTCGATATCGCGACCTACGGCGGCTCGTTCCTCTATCACGTGGACAACAACCAGGTTGCGGTCGGCTTCGTGATCGGCCTCGACTATCGCAACCCGCACCTCGACCCCTACGCCGAGTTCCAGCGTTTCAAGACCCATCCGGCGGTGCGGCCGTATTTCGAAGGGGGCAAGCGGATCGCCTACGGTGCCCGCGCGCTCACCGAAGGCGGCTACCAGTCGATCCCCGAGCTTGTTTTTCCGGGCGGCGCGCTCATCGGCTGCACCGCCGGATTTATGAACATGCCGAAGATCAAGGGCAGCCATACGGCGATGAAGTCGGGGATGGTCGCGGCCGAGGCCGCGGCACGCGCGCTTGCCGCCGGCAACGCGAACGACCGCCTGGACGACTATCCGCGCGCGCTCGCGGCGTCGTGGGTTTACCGCGAACTGCATCGGGTGCGGAATTTCCGCCCGGCGCTCGATTGGGGTTTGGTCGCCGGCACCCTCTATGCCGGGTTCGAACTCAAGGTCCTGCGCGGGCGGGTGCCGTGGACCTTCCGCCACCACGCCGACCACGGTCGCCTGCGTAAAGCCGCCGATGCGCCCAAGATCGCCTACCCGAAGCCCGACGGCGTCATCACCTTCGACCGGCTGTCCTCGGTCTTCATCTCGAACACCAACCACGAGGAAGACCAGCCGGTGCATCTCCGGCTCAAAGACAAGGCGGTGCCGGTCGCCCACAACCTCGCGCTTTACGATGCGCCCGAGCAGCGCTTCTGCCCGGCCGGGGTCTATGAGATCGTGCGCGACGGCGGCGGCGGCAATCCGCGCCTCCAGATCAACGCCCAGAACTGCGTCCACTGTAAGACGTGCGACATCAAGGATCCGACCCAGAACATCGACTGGACCGTGCCCGAGGGCGGCGGCGGCCCCAACTATCCGAATATGTGAGGCCGCGATAGACTGCCGCGATGCGGAGATATACTCGTATGAGAACCGGGCGACGGATCGGCCTCGGGGGGGCGGCGGCAGTTGCCCTGTTGGTGGCAACGGCGGCATCGAATGGGGCCAATCAACTCGATGAGCGCGACACCGCGCTCGCCGTACGCGCCGCCAAACCCGGGTCGATTCCCGAGACCGGCTATGGCCGCTACCTGGCCGGCCGCGCCGCCAAGGTCGAAGGCGACGTCACGGCGGCCGCCGACTTCCTGGGCCGTGCGCTCGATACCGACCCCAGCAACGAATCGCTCATCCGCGAGGCGTTCACGGCGCTCCTGGCCGGCGGGCGGATCGATCAGGCGCTCAAGCTCGCCGATATCGTCCTCAAGGGGGAGCCGCGCTCGCCGATCGGCAACCTCGTGGTCGGGGTCGCCGACCTCAAGAAAGGCGACTACGCCAAGGCCCGCGCCGCGATCGAGCGTTCGGGCCGGCAGCGGCTCAATCAGCTCTCGGTACCGCTCCTGATCGCGTGGGCCCACGCCGGCGAAGGGCAGCATGACGCCGCGCTCAAGGAGATCGCGACGCTCCGCAACAAGGCCTTCGCTGGATTCCAGAACTTCCATCGCGGCCTGATTTCGGATTTGGCCGGTAAGGCCACCGAGGCCGAAGCCGCTTATCGCGAGGCCGCCGGCGCTGATGCCGAGGGCGGGGCGCGCATGAACGAAGCGCTCGGCAATTTCCTCGAACGCCGCGGCCGGCGCGACGACGCGATCGCCCTCTACAAGGCCGGCTTGGCGCGCGATCCCGGCAACGTGCTCTATTCGTCGCTGCTGGCGGCGGCGAGCGATGGCGCCCCGCGCAAGGCGCTGATCGCCGACGCGCGCGAAGGGGCGGCCGAGGCCCTGTTTGGCGTCGGTTCGGCGCTGGTGCAGGAAGGGTCGCTCGAGACGGCGATGATCTACGTTCGGCTCGCGATCTATCTGCGCCCGGCCCATCTGCTCGCGCAGACCGTGGTCGGCAACGTGCTCGAAGCGAACCAGCGCTGGGACGCGGCGATCGCCGAATACAGGCGCGTCGATCCGAAATCGCCCTACGGGTGGAACGCGCGCCTCCGCATTGCTGCGAGCCTGCAGCGCCTCGAGAAGTACGACGACGCGGCCGGCATCCTCAAAGGCATGGCGGACGAGCGCAAGGATCGCGTCGATTCGGTGATCGCGCTCGGCGACCTCCACCGTGGCCGCGAGAACTGGAAGGACGCGATCGCCCAATACGATGCCGCGCAGCAGCGCCTCGGCAAGCTGCAGAATGCCGATTGGACGCTGCTTTACGCCCGCGGCATCGCGCTCGAGCGCTCCAAGCAATGGGAGCGGGCCGAGACTGATTTCTTGAAGGCGCTCGAACTTCAGCCCGACCAGCCGCTGGTCCTCAATTACCTCGGCTATTCGTGGGTCGAGCAAGGGCGGAGGCTCGACGAAGCGCGGCAGATGATCGAACGCGCGGTCAACCTTCGCCCGCGCGACGGCTACATCGTCGACAGCCTCGGCTGGGTGCTCTATCGCCTGGGCGATTACCCGGGCGCGGTCAAGCAGCTCGAGCGCGCGATCGAGCTTCGCCCGGAGGACCCGGTCATCAACGACCACCTGGGCGATGCCTATTGGCGGGTCGGACGCGAGAATGAGGCGCGCTTCCAGTGGAACCGGGCGCTCTCGTTCAAGCCGGAGAAGGACCAGATCCCCCTGATCGAAAAAAAGGTCAAGGAAGGTCCGCCGCCGGCGCAACCGCTGAAGCGCGGTGGCTGAGACGGGCGCAGCCCGCGTCGTCGACGTCTGCGCCCGGGCCAAGATCAATCTCTGTCTGCACGTCTTGGGCCGGCGCAGCGACGGTTACCACACGCTCGAAAGCGTCGTGACGTTTACTGAACTCGGCGATCGACTGACGGCGCGGCGGGCGTCCGGTATCTCCCTCGCCGTCAGCGGGCCGTTCGCGGCGGCGGTGCCCGTGGACGAAACCAACCTCGCTTTCAAAGCGGCGCGGCTTCTGGCCGCGCGCGCGGCGCCCGGGCGGGGTGCCGCGCTCGTGCTCGAAAAAAACCTGCCGGTCGCAGCCGGGATCGGCGGCGGTTCGGCCGATGCGGCGGCGACGTTCCGTGCCTTGATCGAGCTCTGGGATTTGGACGTCGCGCCTGCCGATCTACAAGCGCTCGCGCTCGACCTCGGGGCCGACGTGCCGGTGTGCTTGGCCGGCGGCACGATTCTGGTCGGCGGGATCGGTGAACGGGTCGTGCCGCTGCCGGCGTTGCCGGGCCTGCCGATCGTTCTCGTCAATCCCGGCGTTCCGCTGGCGACCGCGACCGTTTTTCGCACGCTGGCCGGACGCTTCGGGCACAGCCGCAAGGCGCTCGCGTCCGTCCGCACGACGTCCGAACTTCTCGACCTTCTCGGCGGGTGCGCGAACGACCTCACCGCGCCGGCCTGCGCGCTGGTTCCGGCGATTGGCGCGGGGCTCGAATTTCTTGGCGCTCGCCCGGGCGTGCGACTCGCGCGCATGAGCGGGAGCGGCGCCACCTGTTTCGCGCTGTTCGACGATGCGGCGGCGGCCCACGCCGCGGCGCGCGATGCGAAGCGCCGGCACCCGGACTGGTGGGCGGTTGCAACCCGGATCGCGACCGCGGCGGGCGCGCGTTCGGCATGCTGACTCCGATCCGGGTTCTGGCGGCCATGGGCCTCGCCGTGCTCGCGGCGTGCGCCGGCTCGCCGCTCGATTCGCGCTCGGACCTCGATCTCACCTGGGATCGCGCGCTGGTGCTGTGGCCGGACGAAGCCGGCGACAAGCCTCTTTCGGCGCGGCTCGAGGACGGGCCGTTTTCACGCTGGAGCGAACGTCAAGACGGGAAACGGTGGCCGGTCGTGGTCTATCTCCACGGCTGCACCGGCTACGGCAATTTCGAGTTCTTCGAGCGGTTGGCCTCGGCCGGCTACGTCGTGGTCGCGCCCGACAGCTTCGCGCGCCGGTTCCGGCCGCTCCAGTGCGATCCGAAAACGCGGACCGGCGGCTACAACCTCTTCGTTTACGACTTCCGCCACGCCGAGGCCGCGTACGCAGTGCAGCGCTTGAGCGCGGCGCCCTGGGCCGATCCGCGTAACCTCTTCCTCATGGGCGCGAGCGAAGGGGGCGCGGCGACGGCGCTCTATCGGGGCGATGAGTTCCGCGCCCGCGTCATCACGCAGTGGACGTGCAGCGGGCGGACCAACGTCCGCGGGCTCGCCGGCCCGCTCGAGACGCCGGTGCTCGCGATCGTGCAAGCGCGGGATCCCTGGTACGACCCGAGCCGCGCGCCCCATCAGCGCGGACATTGCGGCGACTACATGCGCGATCGGCCGGGTTCGCGCTCGATCGTGCTCGATAGCGACGCGCACGATGTCTACGACGATCCCGCCATCGTCGAGACGATCCTCGACTTCGTCGCCGCCAACCGCCGGTCGTGAGTTAGGGGCCGATCGAGTAGCTCTCGAGGTGGACCATGGTGGTCGCGATCGAGGACTCGATCTCGAGCCGGACCGGGATCGGCGGCAGCCGCGGATCCAAGGGCGCGACCCAAACCCGCGATTCCGGGGGCTTGTCGGGCTGCTCGAAGAACGGCCGGCGCGAGAAGCCGGCGATCCGGTCGGTCACGTAGCGGCAACGCACGGCCGGACCGGAGTAGCGCGGGCCGGCGATGGTGTCGCTCGCGGTCGCATCGAACACCATGTCGTAGCGGCGGCGGCCGTCGTAGACCGGCACCCGTTGATCGCAGGCACCGGTGCGGCCGAGCGCGCGCACGGCGCGAAGGGCCGCGCTCATCGGATCGAGCGTGCCGGTCGTTTGCTCGGGGCGGATCGGGTTGCGCTCGTCTTTCTCCGGCGGCGGCGACACGTCGGCGGTCATGGTGCCGTCGGCGGCGGGCGCGATGCGGACGAAGCGCTTGTCGCCGCGCCAGACATTGTCGGCGCGGTGGCTCGTCAAGGTGGCGCCGTTCGGCGTCAACGCGCCGCGGCTTTCGGCGCGCGAGCGGAAGCCGGTCATCCACCCCATCAGCCCTTCGGTCACGGACGCGGTCACGATCTCGTAGCTCGATTCGGCGAGCTTGATCTCGACTTCGACCGAGGCGGCGCGGATGCCGCCGTACAGGACCTGGTAGCGGACGTTGATGGTGGCGGGTTCGGAGGCGGCCGGGCGGGCGACCGTGCATACCGCGACGGCCGCGATGAGGGCGGCGAGAAGCCGGGCCGGACGGATCAAGGAGACGCTGGAGGGTGAACGCATTGTGACGGTTAGTGGACGGCGAGTACCCTACGCGATCAACGCGACGGCTCAGCTGTTGCAATATTGCAACAGAAAGGTTAGCCACCACCGGGGTCTTGATAAGGACTTGCGTTCTGGAAAAGCCCACACTAACTTTGCCGGGCATTGGCACCCTAGAGACCTGGGACGCTTAAAAGAAAACCCGCGCTATTCCAGTGCGATGTGATGATGTACAGTCCGACGGAGGCGCAAATAATGTTTAAGAAGATCATAACGGTAGTGTTGGCATCCCTGTTGGTGCTGAGCGCGCCCACGATGGGTTTCGCGCAGTCCCAGGCCCAGAAGACAGGGACGGGCGCGGCGGCTGGGCAGCAGCAAGGCACGGCTGGCGGGGCGGCGGCGGGTACCGGGGTCGGGATCACTGCTGGCGCGATCGCGGTCGGCGTCGCTATCGCGGCGGCTATCGCGGTGGCGGTGGCGGCAGCGACGTCGGACGATGATAATACCACGGTGACGACGACCACTACGACCACTACGACGACGTCGACCGCGACGAATACGAACTAGCGGCGCCCTGTGCGCGAAAAAAAGCGGCCTGCAGGCCGCTTTTTTATTTGGTCTCGGTTCTGGTCGTCGCTACGCTTGCCCGGAATGAGAAAACGCCTCGTTAAATTCGGTTTTTTTCTGGCGTCGGCTGCCCTTGCTGCGACGATGCTGGCGGAGAGTGCCTATGCGCAGGCCCAGGCGACGAAAACAGGCACCGGGGCGGCGGCGGGCCAATCGCGGCCCGTGCCCGCCCCGGCCGCGAGCGGCATCGGGCTCGGGGCGGTCGTCGCGACGGTCGCGGTTGCCGCCGTCATCGGCGGGGTGGTCGTGGCGCTGGGCGGTGCCGGGGGCGAAGACGATCCGCGGTCGACGTCCAACACGGTAACGGGAACCTCGACCCGGTAATCGCTAACCCGGCAGCGCGGGTTTCAGCACTTCGACGTCGATCGCCGGGAAACGCCGGGCGATGTGCTGGCGGCTTTTCCACACGAAGCCGTCGAACTTGTCGGCCCAATAGACGTTCACGTGCGACCAGCGGATCGTCCGCGCCTCGCAATACTCGCGAACGACGATGGTCTCGAGCTCGACCTCCGAGACCGCGATCGTTTCCTCGCCCAGTGTTTCGAACGTGCTTTCGACCGTGACACCGTAGGCGCGGTCGGGCTCGAGGTCGATGGTTCGGGCGAACGTCGCTCCGGAGGGGAGCCGGTGGAGGCTGCTGCCGACCGGATCGACCGCGGCAGACCGCGTGTCCTTGAGCAGCTCCGGCAATCCGGCGGTCTTGACGATCCGCCCCCCGCGCGTCACCAGCACGGCGCGGTCGGCCGAGATCCAGTGGTGGTCGCCGTTCTCGATGTGGCTCAGCACCAGAACGCCGCGTGGACCGCGGCCAATCTTTGCGCTGATGGAGGCGTATGGTATGGTCGCGATGACGTCGCGTCTGATCGGAACGTCGGGCATCCCGAACGCCGTGAACCGTACGGCGCTCACAAGGTTGCCGAGCACGGGCGATTGAAGCGACGAAGAGCAGCCGGCGGTCAAGGCCGCTACCCCGCAACTCAAGAAAGCTCGTCGCGTGAACATCCTCATGGCCGGCAGGAATTCCCACCCCTTGATGGTTCGTTGGCTTGCATTCGGGGTCGCTCTCCTCGTCTTGTCAATGGCGCCCACGCCCGGCTTTTCGCAGGGCCAGCGGGATACGATCTTCCGGTCGTTGTTCGAGCAGTTGGATCAGCTCGAACGTCGCGGGCTGATCGATTCGCGGACGCTCGGCCGGCGCGGCGGACGAAGTACCTCTCCGTTGGATGCGGCTAGAAGCGGCGGCGGAGAAGGTGTGCCTCGAATATCGCGCTTCGCGCGAACCGAAGAAGAAGAAGAGAGGCTGCGCGCGGAGCGCCTGCTCATTCGAGAGTTTTGTGGAGGAAGGGTAGACGAAGCCTCCGAGCGTCTCGTTCGAGTCATTGAACGTTTCTCGCTTCTCGAACGCGACTACTGCCTTCGCACCTCCGAATATCTCGTGCAGTTCGGTTACGACCTTTTCGACGTCGATGTAGCGTCGGAGGAAGTTGGCAGCGGAGCGATCGCCAGCGACTACGTCCTCGGGATCGGCGATGAATTGGTCATAACCTTTCAGGGAGCGGACTCGCGGACCGAAACGATCAAGATCGATCGCGAGGGCCGCGTTATTTTGTCGAACCTTCCGCCGATCCCCGCAGCCGGGCGTACGTTCGGTGAGTTCCGGCGCGACCTCGAGCGGCGCACGGCCGCGAGTTTCATCGGTACCCAAGTCTTCGTCTCGCTCGGCAACGTCCGACAGGTCGCGGTCCGGGTGATCGGCGAAGTGAGACTGCCGGGGCAGCATCGCTTGACGGGCCTTTCCTCTTTGCTCGATGCCTTGAGCCTCGCCGGCGGCATCAAGAAGACCGGGAGCTTGCGGCGCATCCAAGTCGTTCGCGCCGAAAAGGCGTTTTGGATCGACCTCTATGATCTTTTCTTAGGAACGGTCGGCGGGCACGGGTTAGCACTGGCCGATGGCGATACGATCGTCGTCCCCCCGCTTGGGCCCACCATCGCCATCGCCGGCAAGGTCAAACGCCCCGGCGTCTACGAACTCGGTGAAGGGGAAAAGCAAATCGACGTCGAAGCGGCGCTTGCTCTCAGCGGCGGTGTGCTGCGGCCGGAAGGCGTGCGGGTCTCGCACATCCGCTTCGACAAGAGCGGTCAGCAGCTCGTAACCGAGAACGCCGCGCGTACGTTCCGCGTCGGCGAAAGCGACGTCTTGGTCGTCAATTATTCGCAAGACGTTCAAGTAGGAGCAATCGAGGTCATCGGCCATGTGCGCGTGCCGGGTCGCCGCTCATTGCAGGCGGCTGCGACGGTTCGGGCGCTCGTTCCCAATGCCGGCTCGCTCAAAGACGACCCTTACCTCCTCTTCGCCGCCCTCGAGACGACCGACCCCCTGACGCGCTCGCGCCAGCTGTTCGGCATCAATCTGCAGCGTGTGATCGAGGGACAGGAGGACTTTTCGCTTCGTGACGGTGACCGGCTGATCGTGCTCGGTGCGGCGGACGTGCGCTACCTCACATCC